>NZ_JAXRUT010000016.1:0-132500 GCF_035156405.1 Algoriphagus aurantiacus
ATATTTTCGAAAGTGAGCAGGGGGGTGTTTTGAGAAAAAAAGAAAAATCACCCTAAATAGCCAGAAAACCCACTATTTTAGACTATCAAAAACTTACTCGGATGACAGTAATTCTTTATTAGATTAAATCTAAATAATATAAATCTTTCTTATTTTTGCTCCAAGAAAAATTCTCCTTCCTATTCAAATGACTATTTTATGAAGCCAGAAAAAT
This sequence comes from Algoriphagus aurantiacus, assembly GCF_035156405.1. NCBI lineage: Bacteria > Pseudomonadati > Bacteroidota > Cytophagia > Cytophagales > Cyclobacteriaceae > Algoriphagus > Algoriphagus aurantiacus. Next base: position 215 of record NZ_JAXRUT010000016.1, read on the forward strand.
CTACTGCTTGGAAAAGCATCAGAAATATTTTTGACCAAATCCACCTTTATGCTGGACTGATTTCAGGTCTTGTGGTGATTGCAGTTTGTCTCAGTGGGACGATATATGTGTATAATACTGAGATCCGAGAGTTTATGGATTCTGAACTTTACTTTGTGGAGGAATCTGGTGAGAGGATGTCTGCGGATGAATTGAAGAGTGCTTTGGAAAACAGCTCGGATTCAGATGTGGTAGGTTTGATGTGGAATGAAGAGGCTGATCGCTCGGTCCAGTTTACCGTGAAAAAAGAAGGAGAAGAGGGTCGGGGAAGTACCTATTTTGTGAACCCATATACTGCAGAAGTATTGGGAAATACATCTGATCGTACCAAGACGGCGGAATTTATGGGCTACATGTTCAGTCTTCATAGATGGTTACTTTTGGATAGAATAGAAGAGCCAATCCTGGAAAGCATGGGTAACCGTGATTTGGGAAGATTTATCAATGGTGTAGCTACGTTACTCTTTCTTTTAGGAGTGATCACTGGTATTGTGATATGGGTTCCCAATAAAGTAAAAAGCTGGAAGCAAGGGTTGAAAATCAAATGGTCGGCTAATTGGAAGCGGGTTAACCATGACATTCACAATACACTGGCTTTTTATTCTTTGATTTTCTTATTTATCATGGGTGCTACAGGGCCGTTTTGGTCATACTCTTGGTATAGAGAAGGATGGCAAAAAACCTGGGACACCTATCAAGAGCCTGCTCCCAGAGGTGAGAATGCCGAAAGATCCAGAAATGAGCCAAAAGCTGAAGTAGCCATTTCAGAAGCATCTCTTCCTATAGTTTCTCTAGAGGATATTTTTGCCAAGACCAATGCCGAGCTTCCTTATACGGGGAACATCAGAGTATCTCTTCCATCCAAAGCATCTGATCCAATAAATGTGAGTAAGTATAGAACAGGTTTTTTTGCAAGATCTGGCTCGGATCAGTTGACTTTGTCATCAGCGGATTTATCTGTTACTGAGGCTAATTTGTTTTCGGATTTACCGTTCCGTCAGCAAATAGGTAGATCAGTGAAGTCCCTTCACGTGGGAGATATATTTGGTCAGTTTTCGAAATTTCTATGGTTTGTAGCTTGCTTGATAGCGACTTCATTGCCTATTACAGGAACATTGATTTGGTGGAATAAGCGAAAGAAAAAACCATCTAAGAAGAAGCCTGCCGTGCGACAAGTGGCAGAAATGGCATAAAACATTAAGGAGACCTTCTAATTTCGGAAGGTCTTTTTTTTTACCACGGTGGACACAGAGGTTTTCACGGTGGCACTATTTCTTCTGTTGTCCTGCTTCTCAACAAGCTGGACGCAGATATGTGTTTTTTCTATTAACTATCTTCGTTGAGTGCTTTTTGCTTTCTGCAAGCTCACTTTAATGATTCCTTCAAAACTTTAAGAGAATCTTAAGCTTCAGAATTACAGAGCTTGGATTGAATTGTTAACTTTTGCGTAGCAAAAACAACAAAGAAAGAGAATTCAAGGTCAATTGTGGAAATCCCATAGCTCTTCAATAAAGCTTAACTGCGACCTTTGCGTGACCTTTGTGCTCTTTGTGGTTAAAATAGAATGACAAATCATGCGAATTCTAGTCGTAGAAGATGAACCGGGAATATCCGGATTTTTAAAGCAAGGGTTGGAAGAAGAGTCCTACACTGTGGATGTCGCTGAAAATGGTCAAAAAGGGCTTCAGCTTGCGCTTACTGGAGATTATGATCTTTTGCTCCTGGATTGGATGCTTCCATTGAAAAGCGGGGTAGAAGTATGTCAGGAATTCCGAAAGCAATTTGCAGACACACCTGTAATTTTTCTCACGGCAAAAGACACAGTGGATGAGACAATTACCGGACTACAATCCGGAGCGAATGATTACATCAAAAAGCCTTTTCATTTCGAAGAATTATTGGAGAGAATTCGAGTTCAATTGAGGACAAAGGGAAGTTCGGAAGAGAAATATATGCTTGGTCCGATTACCCTTTTCACCGGCAGACATTTGGTGCTCAAAGGTGAAGAAGAAATTCAGCTGACCCAAAAAGAGTTTGCTTTACTGGAATACTTGATGAAAAACAAAAATCAAGTATGCCGACGCACTCAGATCATCGAGGAGGTTTGGGATATTCACTTTGATTATAATACAGGTGTGATTGATGTTTTTATGAATTCACTACGAAAAAAGCTGCATTTCAATACCAATGAGGAGTATATCCATACGGTCCGGGGTATAGGTTATATCGCTAAGGATTTATGAATGTTTCTTACAAAGAAAGGATAGCGCGCAGACTTACGCTGGTCACGGCATTGATCGTGCTGATCGTTTTTGCAATTATTTATCTGGTGGTGAATTATACGGTGGTTCAGAGTATAGATCGGGAGCTGAAACTGGAGACAGATAAGCATGTAGGGCAGATTTTTTTGGTTAACGGTGAGATAAGATTTGTCCATAAGGATGAGTGGCTGGAGCAGGAGCATAGCCAGATTCAGCTCAATCCTATCTTTATAGAGATCGTGGATATGCAGGGACATTCCATGGATAGATCCCCAAACCTCGGTGAAAACCACTTGAGTTTTTATCCGGAACGGGCAAAAAATAACGAAGCTTGGACACTAAAAACGAGCAGCAGAGAGGTGCGTCAGATGCAGATTCCACTGAATCATGTCGGAAAGCAGGAAGGGTATATGCTGGTGGCGAAGTCATTTGAAGATGCCAGGGAATTGCTCACAAACCTCAGAAATATCTTGCTGTTGCTCTATCCCGGTATTCTGATTTCCTTGTTTTTGTCCATGAGGTTTTTGGCAGGAAAAAGTATTCAGCCAATTCAGAAGATCATACAGAAGACCAATCTTATTTCACAGAGTAACCTCAATGAACGAATACCGGTAGCCGATCCAAACGATGAAATCGCCCAGCTTACACGCTCGATCAATGAGCTGCTAGCCAGATTGGAGCAAGCATTGACTAGGGAGAAGCAATTCACTTCTGATGCTTCGCATGAGTTAAGAACTCCTCTGGCCGTTTTGCGGGGTACGCTCGAAGTGTTGATCCGCAAGCCGAGAACATCGGATGAATATGTGGAAAAGATCAAAATGGCCTTGGGAAGTATTGACCGCATGTCGGAGATGATAGATCAGTTGCTTTCGCTTGCAAGAGTTGGAAAAGGGAAAATGAGCAGAGATGAAGTGGAATTGATTTCTTTTACCCGAAATTTTGCGCAGCAATCAGAGAAGGAGTCAGGAAGGCAAATCGTATTTGAGACTAATCTTTCCAAACCGCTTTTTAGGCTAGTCAATGAGAAATCACTTCAGATGATACTAAATAATCTCACTCAAAATGCTATCAAATACTCAGCTCCAACTACCAAAGTTCTCATACAGGTAGGAAGTCATGAGGGAGCGCCATTTATAGTTGTCAGAGATGAAGGGAAAGGGATGGCTGGAGATGCTTTGGACAAGATTTTTGATCCTTTTTATAGAGAAATGGATGACACTGGAGGCAATGTTCAGGGAATAGGTCTTGGGCTTGCAATAGTGAAGAAACTCGCGCTTGAATCTGATATTGAAGTGGAGGTGGAAAGCGAGAAAGGCGAAGGAAGTGCGTTTCGTTTGATTTTTTAGCGCAGAGATTTAAGACAATCTTAAGGGAGTTTTTAGGGTGTTGAGAAGCTATTAGTCGATTTTTGCAATTCAATTATCACCAATAGCATGTTAGACCGGATTATACAATGGAGTATTGGGCATAAGCTCATCATATTCATTTTTATATTAGCCTGGATAGGTTTTGGGGTTTTTGCTTTGAGCAATTTGCCGATTGGTGCAGTGCCCGATGTGACGACAAATCAAGTGCAGGTGATCACCACTTCCAGAAATCTCGCTACTGAAGACGTAGAAAAATACCTGACTTATCCGGTAGAGCTGGAGATGGCAAATCTTCCTGGGGTGATTGAGATCCGCTCAGTTTCCAAGTTCGGACTTTCGGTAGTTACCATTGTTTTTGAAGACAAAATGGGGACCTATCTCCCTCGACAGCTGATTGCAGAGCGGATTAAAATGGCTGAAGAAAGCATTCCTGCAGGTTTTGGAACCCCTGTAATGGGGCCCATCTCAACAGGGCTTGGAGAGATTTATCAATATGTGATCGATGTAGAACCAGGCTATGAAAGTGAGTATTCCATTACCGATCTGCGTACCATTCAGGATTGGGTTGTGAGACGTCAACTTTCGGGTATAGAAGGTGTAGTTGAAGTGAATACCTGGGGTGGCTATCTGAAACAATATGAAGTAGCCATCAATCCTGAGCGATTGAAGGGGATGCAAATCGATATTGCTGATGTATTTCACGCGATGGAAATGAACAATTCTATTGCTGGCGGAGGCTATATAGAAAAGACAAACGAGAGCTTTTTTATTCGTGGTGAAGGGTTGGTTACCAGCTTGGAAGATATAGAAAATATAGTTGTTGATGTCAGAAATGGGTCTCCTGTATACATTAGGGATATTGCAGAAGTTGGCTTTGGCCATGCGAATAGATTTGGGGCGATCACTGCAAACGGGGAGGGAGAAAAAGTCCTGGGTCAGGTGATGATGCTCAAAGGTGCTGATTCCAAAGGAACGATTGATCGGGTGAAGACTCGGTTGGAAGAAATGAAAACTTCGCTTCCGGAGGGTATTGTCATCAATGGATTTCTGGACAGATCTGAGTTGATCGGTAGGACAACCTTTACTATCGCAGAAAACCTGATTTTGGGTTGTCTGATTGTAGTTTTTGTGGTAGTGTTGCTTCTGGGCAATTTCCGATCTGGACTGGTGGTCGCCTCAGTGATTCCATTGAGTTTGCTTTTTGCGCTTTCGATGATGTACATCTTCGGAGTCGATGCCAATTTGATGAGTTTGGGAGCGATTGATTTTGGGATAATCATCGATGGTGCAGTGATTATAGTGGAATATATTGCCTTCCAATTCACTAGAGCTGATCATCAGCTGGCAGGACTTTCCAAGGATCAAAAACAAGGGAAGAAGGATGAGATCTCTTTCAAGGGTGCTTCCAAAATGATGCATTCTGCGATTTTTGGACAGATCATCATTATCATCGTATTTATCCCGATTTTATCACTCTCAGGAGTAGAAGGTAAAATGTTTCGCCCAATGGCCGAAGTGTTCTCCTTTGCTTTGATTGGGGCTATGATTCTAGGATTGACTTACGTTCCTGTAGTATCAGCTCTTTTCCTTAAGACAACGCCTCCAGGTCCTAAAAACATTTCAACACGAATCATTAGAGGGATCACCAAGGTTTACGAGCCTGCGCTTACTTGGGCTTTGGATCATACCAAAGTGGTATTGATCTCTGCTTTTGGATTGTTGGTCGGAACGATCTTGATTTTCTCCACAATGGGTTCTGAGTTTGTGCCTACGCTGGACGAAGGGGATTTTGTGATTCAGCCATTTTTGAAAACCGGCACGACCCTGACCAATACTGTAGAAACGATCACCGAGATTGAGAAAATCCTAAAGCAATTTCCTGAAGTGAATCAGATTGTGACCCGAGTCGGGGCTGCCGAGATTCCTACCGATCCTATGTCAATGGAAGAAAGTGATGTGATTGTGACTTTAAAACCTCGATCAGAATGGACCACGGTGGAGACCAAGGACGAGCTTGCTGAGAAATTTAAAGAAGCGTTGACAATAATTCCTGGGATGGAATTTGAATTTACACAGCCTATAGAAATGAGATTTAATGAACTGATCACAGGCGTAAGAGCTGATTTGGCTATTAAGGTTTTCGGAGAAGATTTGGATATCCTGCTGAAAACAGCACAGGAAATTGAAGCTGCAATACAGGGAGTGGAAGGTGCTGCGGATATTATTTTGGAAAAAGTAGATGGGTTGCCACAGATGAAAATCGAATACAACCGAGGCAAAATCGCCAAGTTCGGATTGAATATTTCTGATCTGAATGAGGTCGTGACTATGGGCTTTGCCGGGAAGACTGCCGGAACTGTATTCGAAGGTGAAAGGCAATTTGACCTTGTTGTGAGATTTGCAGAGCCTTTCCGCAAGGATATCCGTAATCTGGAGCAGGCTTCTATCCAGCTTCCAAATGGAGGGTCAGTGCCACTGTCTGAATTGGCAACAATCAGCTATACTAAAGGTCCAGCCAAGATTTCTCGGGATGATACCCAGCGTAGAGTGGTGATCGGCGTGAATGTACGGAATAGAGATCTTCAGTCCGTAGTGGATGATATTCAAGGGATAGTTACCAATCAGGTCAATGTACCGGAAGGGTATCGCGTGGACTATGGTGGACAGTTTGAAAATTTACAGAAAGCCAGAAATAGGCTGATGGTAGCTGTGCCGGTTGCCCTATTCTTGATTTTTATTCTACTCTATTTTGCTTTCTCCTCTACCCGGGATGCATTGATGATTTATTCAGCAATCCCTCTTTCGGCAATAGGTGGCGTTCTACTCCTATGGGCTAGAGACATGCCATTCAGTATTTCGGCAGGCGTGGGCTTTATTGCCCTTTTCGGTATTGCGGTGCTGAATGGAATAGTACTAATCGAACATTTCAAATCCATGGAATCTCATTACATCAATATCAAGGACTTAGTAATTAAAGGAGCAAAAGAGCGCTTAAGACCTGTACTGCTTACTGCTGCGGCCGCAGCGCTTGGCTTTTTGCCTATGGCAATCTCTAATTCTGCCGGAGCGGAAGTGCAGCGTCCATTAGCAACAGTGGTAGTTGGTGGATTAATATCTGCTACTATTCTGACTCTGATCGTACTTCCTGTGCTGTATGTTTTATTCAAAAGAAAATCGGGAGCATCTTCTTCCTCTTCCAAAAAAGTCTTGACTTCTTTGGTACTGATTTCCTTGATGTCCTTTTCCGTGAAAGCTCAGGAGACGCCATTGACGCTAGCTCAGGCAGTAGAAATAGGATTTGAGCGGAATCTCATTCTTCAGTCTGCCGACAAATCCATAGAGATAGCCAATGCAAAGATCGGCCAAGGCTGGAATCTTAGCAAAACCAATGTCTACTATGCGGAAGATAAAAATGACCTCGCTGAAAATGGAGTCTATAACAGGAGATGGGGCATTAGTCAAAGCTTTGCTTTTCCGACGCTCTATGGAGCGCAGAAAAATGCCTTGGAAGCTGAGGCAGAGATGCAGCTCAGCCAGTTTGAACTCCAAAAGAGAAAGCTGGAAGGGGAGATCAGTAAGGGATTTATAACTGTGATGTATTGGCAGGATTTGATACGAAACTACGATTACCTGGACTCTCTATATGCTGAATTTTCCCGTGCTGCTACGAGAAAATTTGAAACAGGAGAAAGTAATTACCTGGAGAAATTGACGGCTGAAGGCAAGCGTCAGGAGATTGGCTTGAAGAAAAGTGAAGCCAAAGAAAACTACCTGATGGCATTGGATCAGCTAAAGCTCCTGTTGAATTGGGAGGGGGAGCTTGTGCTGGCCGAAGAGGAGATATCATTGGATACTTCATTGATGCAGGACTGGACTTCGCATCCCGGAGTGAAATATTACGAAAGTGCTGTCAATCAATCTGAGTATCAGATTCAGGCTGAAAAGCGAAAGCTTTTGCCGGATATCACCATGGACGTGTTCCGTGGTACTAACCCAGGTGCAAATGCAAAGGTGTATCCGGGGTTTCAAGCGGGAATAGCGGTTCCTCTTTTCTTCGGGGCACAAAAATCCCAAATCAAGACCAGCGAATATCAGCAACAAAAAGTCCAGCTTGACGCTGAGCAATATAGAAATCAGTTGGAAAGTCGTGCGCAGCAGCTGCGTCGCCAGTTTGATCAAAACATTCGAGTCATCACCTATTATGAGGAGGAGGGCAAAACACTTTCGCTTCAAATCCTCGATCAAGCTCAGCGATCCTATCAGGAAGGAGAAATCGATTTTCTCCAATATGTCCAACTAATCGAGAATTCCAGGACGATCACATTACAATACCTGCAGAGCAAATTTGCCTATCAACAAACTATTTTGGACATCAACTACCTTCTGAACTGATGAAGAATTACACTATAAAATCAATCTTGTCTTCTGCACTTATTGCGAGCAGCCTGTTGTTTTTCCAATGCAACGGATCAGACACTTCTCAAGCTGTGGGTGTTGAAGTGGAAGCAGGCACATCCTCAGGCCCATATATTATGGTTTCTCAGAAGCAGTTTGAGACGATGAAAATGACCTGGGGAAGCCCAAAACTGGAGGAATTCTCGGAAGGCTTGTCTGTGCAGGGAATGGTGAAAGTTCCTGTGGAAGGAATTCAGGAGATTTCGGCTTTTTTTGGAGGCTATGTCAGTGGTCTAAATAAGCTGGAAGGTGAACCTGTAAAGAAAGGTGAGGTGCTTTTCTATCTTGAGAATCCAGATTTCATCCGTTTGCAGCAGGATTTCCTTGAGGCAAATAGTCAGTTAAGCTATTTGCAAGCTGAATATGACCGGCAAAAGACATTGTTTGGTGAGAAAATTTCCTCTCAGAAAAAATACCTAAAAGCTGAGGCAGATTTTCAATCTACCAAAGCCAAGGCAGAAAGTTTGAAGCGTCAATTGGCAATGATCAATATCAATGTAGATCAATTGAAACCCGAGAATATTCGATCTAAAGTCCCTGTACTTTCTCCGATTTCAGGGTTTGTAGATGGTATTCATTTGGTGCAGGGATCGTTTTTGTCAGTTGGAGGGAAGGCCATGACCATCATTAGCAAAGAGCATTTGCATATAGAGTTGGTGATATTCGAGAAGGATGCTGCGAATATCCATAAGGGGCAAAAAGTGAAGGTTTCCATTCCCGATTTGCCAGGGAAAGTTCTTGAAGCAGAAGTTTTTGTAATTGGACAGTCGATCAATAACGAGCGGCAGATCAATGTGCATGCACACTTGCCTGATGAAAAAGAAGAGGATTTGCTTGTGCCGGGGATGTTTTTGGAAGCCAAACTGATCCAAGACCCCAAAGAAGCCTGGGTAGTTCCGGTGACTTCGGTGGTGGTATCCGAGGGTGAAAGCTATGTGCTGGTGCAGCGGGAAAAGGACGAGACTGGATTCAAACTTGAGAAACTAGCTGTTGAAACAGGCTTGGAGAGTGAGGGAATGATTGAGTTGTTGCCAAATGAATCGTTCGATGAGAACACGGTTATTTTGACTTATGGGGGATTTAATCTGCTACCATAGTTTTAACCGCAGTGGGCACAGAGGTTTTCGCAGAGAGCGCAGCTAGTTTAGCGCTGTGCTGCTTCTCCAGAAGCAGTACGTAGAATCTTAGCTGGTCCAATTCTTATGACTTGGACCATCAAAATGCAGTCTCCTGACTGCTGTTTTGTTAGCGAAAAGTCGTTCGTGGAGTCACTCTCGGCGGCGCGGTTCTAGACTTCAGTCTAGGCTTTGTCTTTACCTATATCTCGAAGTATTTTTGTCTCCAATTTTTTGAAATAAGTCATTTTCAACCGTCAATTTCAAATCACGGCTTGCTTTAGCTGAATCAAGGAAAGCACCAAGGGAATGACGCGATGTAAATATTAATTTTTACTTGAAATTGTCCAGGAAACAGGTAAATTATAATAAGAATTGTATACTAAGTTGGAATTCACCTAAATAAGTGGTTTATGCTCAATACATACGATTTTCAGGTAGAGCACCCTCGTGAGTTTACACAACTAGCAGTGAAGGACTTACTTTTTTTATACTACAGGTGTCCCCAGGTCGAAAGAGAAGTAAATCTTTTCACACACTGCAATAAGATCATGTTTGTACTGGAGGGAATGAAAAAGATCTACCATCGGGAAAAGTCTTGGCTTCTCACAGAAGGTAAAGCCATCCTTTTGAAGAAAACTGCTTACCATCAGGAGCGGTTTACTGAAGCAGAATGGGAGGTGCTTTGCTTTTATATACCTGATGGTTTCATGCAGCAAACATTTAAGGAATATAGAGCCTTCCTGCCCATGAAGAATTTACCACCTCCATCTTCTGAAATTCTCCTGGAGATAAATGTAAGTAAATCTACCCGTGCCTTTTTTTATAGTGTTATCCCGTACTTTACCCAGCAACCACCTCCGGCAGAAAGTCTGCTTGAGCTTAAGTTTAAAGAGCTTTTATTTACTATTTTTTCAAATCCGGCCAATAAAGCATTGCTTTCCTATGTTAGTAGCATCAGTGAAAGAAGTAAGCCGTCTCTGCCGGAAATTATGGAGGCTAATTACACTTTTAATTTATCTCTTGCGGAGTTAGCACGCCTTTCTCATCGAAGTCTGGCAACGTTTAAAAGGGAATTTTCCCAATTGTACCATACTTCGCCTGGTAAGTGGTTGCTCCAGAAAAGACTTGTATATGCATCCCACCTGCTTGAAACAAGCGCTAAAAACATTAATGAGATAACTGATGAATGTGGCTTTGAAAGTGCTACTCATTTCAGCCGGGTCTTCAAAGAAAGGTATGGTATGCCACCATTACAGTACCGAAAAAATAAAACAAATGTTTTGACAACATAATTATCAAGAAAACACGCTGTATTATAGATTAGGTTTAGTTACCACCGGTAAAAAGCATATTGTTTCTGGCTAAAGTAAAACTCAATTTTTAGTTAAATATCTGATTATGTTTTAACCTTAAAATTTCGAAGAGGTTGGAAATTACAACTGATAATCGGGAAGATTAGGCTTATTTTTATATTCCTATAATACTTCTCTGAAATGGCTGACCTCCAATTTTCTTCACTGCACTTTTATAGTTGTAGATTTCTCCATTGCATTAAAATGAGCTTTTAAGATATTTTTTTGAACTTTTTAGCAAAGATTTTATTCTATTATCCCCATATATTTGATTTGTTCAAAGCCAATAATTGTTTTATGACCAGTGTCGTATTGAACGATCTTAAACGGGGCATTAATTACCGCTAGTGAAGCCAAAAGATAAAGCCTATGGGAAGCTATTGCTATAGATCAGAGGAGTAGGGCGTAACTCAGGAGTACTCGGAATTTGTGACGAAGGTAAGGCTGACAGAAATTAAAGCTAAATACGATCCTTCCAATTTATTCAGGATAAACCAAAATATTAAGCCATTATGGGAAGAAAATGCAGCATAGCTTTAAAGTAAAGAATGAGTTTTTTTAGAATAATTTATCCAGTTTTTGGTCAGCCTGCAAAGACAATAAAATGTATAAAACTTTAAATAAATGATCACTTCAAAATCAGTTAAGATATGGATAGCACCGGCGCGAACCCTCAGAAGCCACTTTATGAAAGATTAGGTGGAGAATCAGGTATTATAAAAATTGTCAACGATGTACTGGATAAAAACTTCAACAATCCTCTTGTTGGCTATCATTTCAAGAACATAGATATGGACAAGCTTAAAAGATTAGTTTTTGAGTTCTTCTCTATGGGGACGGGAGGACCTCATGAATACAGAGGCAGGGATATGCGTACTGCACATACGGGCATGCAAATCAATATGGAAGAATGGGAGAGTGCTACCGATGATATGGTATGGGCCCTGGACAACAATGGAATTGGGGAAAAGGAAAAGAATGAAGTTATAACTATTCTCGAATCTTTTAAAGGAGATATTGTTGGGGTTTAGTCTGAAATTACCTTTCAGGTATGGGTGAAGGGCAGGTATTTTCAATTTTAAAGACCCTATTCACCAGATACACCGATGATTAGCCTGTATTTTTCATCTAGCGTACCCAATCGTCGAGACACGAACGCCGGCGAAAAGAGAAACGAATGGCGATTCACGTGAGTGGATTTAATAGTAAATCAAGCTAATAAAACTTCTGCCGGTATTTTTAATCCTTTGTAAAGTGATTTGATCATACCCTAAGTCAGGCTTCTCTTTCTATTTAGAACTTCACTTACCCTACTCTGACTACCAAGATATTTTACCATATCAGCTTTAGTCATTCCCATTTGATCCATGCGGAATTTTATGGCATCAATCGGGTCAGGTGGCGCTATCGGATAATGTTTCATTTCATAAGATTTAACTAAGGTGGCTAATAGGTCTAATTCATCGCCTTCAGGAGTATCCTTTTTAGCTCCCCATAAATCCTCAATCCTGCTAATAGCACAAGTGAAATCTTGATCTGTTTTAACTGGCCGTATATTCATAATCAAATCGTTTTAGAATATAAGTAATAGATGAAGTGCTTCTCGGAGATGTAACCTAATACTTTGTTTTGTAGAATCGTTATTTTATCTCCTAGCTATCTATTTAGCAAACCTGTGCGATACATCATGATCTGTTCCTTAATTCTGGTTGTCTGGGCAAGCGTCAGCTCATTCATCCAATCATCATCCACGTAGTTCATGTAATTGTGAATAGGAGCAAATTCACCGTTTTCACATGCATTGTGAGGTTTGTTTTTTTCAGGTTTTCCAAAATTAGCCTCTCTATGAGCCGCAGTGTCATGTACGTAATCACCTATTCCATTACAACCTCCCTGAAAAGTATGATAAAGACCAAGCCAATGACCAACCTCATGTACGCCTGTCATTCCTAAGTTATAAGGTGCAGCAGTTCCGCCTGGCAGTGACTCATCTAGTACTACTACTCCATCTAGAACAGGGTCGCCAGCTAGGTCAAATGGAAAGGTCGCCCAACCTAAAAGTCCAGCCTGTAGACCAGCAGTATAAAAATTCAGGTATTTTCTGGTGTCTTCTCCTAGTTCTGTTTTAGCTTGACGCTCTGCTGCGGATCCATGGCCCATAAGATACCAACTGTAATTATCCTGGAACTGTACGTTAGACTCATCATAGTTAAAAGTTAATCCTGCCCCATTGAAAGCATCATTTAATAAGGCTACTTGTTTTTCCCTTTGTTCCTTGGTAATCATTCCTCTTGCACCATAGGTAACATGGTGAAATCTTATTTCAATTGACAATTCATCAAATAGAATTCTGCGTTGTTTGTTGTCAGAAATCTCACTATCCACTCGCAATATTTCTATTGGTGTTGGGACCTTGGTCGCGCAACCTCGACCGGATTTTGAGAATTCTTCCTGAGTCTCGAAATCTTTTCTATTTATAATGAATGCCATAGTGTTGATATTTAAGGCTTACTAATGTTTGTTTTATCGTCAGATAACGAGTATCAGCACTAATCCCTTTGTCTTTCGTTGTCGCAATTGTCTCATTAACCGCGATTTGTCTCGTAGTGAAGAGCAATTACTCCACAAGAAAATGTTTTAGATTCTATAAGTTTCAGTTTAGTCATTTCGGTCGCACCTTTAAATAACGGAATACCCTGTCCCAATAACACTGGATTAACAAATAACCAAAACTCATCAATTAGACCTTGACTTAACAGTGAATGTGAAGCGGATGGACTTCCAAAAATTAAAATATTTTTCCCGTCTTGTTTCTTTAGTTTAGTTATGTTGTCTGCAAGTTGGTCGCCAATAACTGTGGTATTGTCAAGCCCTTTTTCACTCATCGTCTTTGATAAAACAACTTTTGTAACGTTGCTGTACCAAGCCGAATGTGTTTTGTCGTGTTTTGATGCGTTGGGTTGTTTGCCAGCATTTGGCCAATAATTCTGCATTATTTCATAAGTCGCTCTTCCATAAAGGGCGGCGTCAGCTTTGGCGGTCATAGTATCTACAAAATCAAATATCTCATCCTCAATAATTATCCAGTCCAGTTCTCCCTGAAGTCCTGCCACAAAACCATCAAGGGATGTATGCATAAAGAATATTAGTTTTCTCATTTTGATGTTTGTTTAAATAGTTACATACGGTTCATTTTAATGTTTGAAAAGTCGTCTTAGGATACTGTTATGGGCTGGACTTTTGTCAATTTTTTAATTAAAAGTAAGTGTAAAAGTGGTTCCTACATTTTCTTTGCTTTCAACTTCGATTTGTCCTCCCATCGTCTCCATATGATATTTGGTGATAAACAAACCTATACCTTCAGCATCCGGATTTCCGTGAAATGTTTTATACATTCCGAATAGATCCGCACCGTGTTTTTCCAAATTTATTCCTTTACCATTGTCCTTTATTTTTAGAATTGTTTTACCCGACTCCTGAGTGCCGGTAAGTTCAATAATTGGCGGTTTGGTCTCCTGTCTATATTTGATAGCATTCGTCAATAAATTCAGGATAATACTTTCCATATAGACAGGGTTAGCAAATATGTTAATTCCCATATCTATATTATTTTTAATAATTGCGTTGGTGGACTGGATTTGAACAAGCAATGTCATTTTTGATTTTGAGATAAGTTCATTCAAATTAATTTGTTCCGGATTTAATTTAGCAAGGTTTTGTGATTTTGTAATTTCATTCAAATGGTTTATTGTTGAGCTAAAACCTTTTGAAATACTTTCAAGAAGATCAAACATTCTATTTTTTTCATCTTCTGAAGGAGCTGAGCTATATAAATTGAGAATAGATGAAAGGTTATTCGAGTATGATTTTAAATTATGAGAAACAATATTGGAAAAATTCAAGAGTCGTTTATTTTGCTCTAGTACTTTTTTATTTGTTTTGAGCAATTCTATCTCCATTAATTTTAAGGGTGTTACATCTGCAACGTGAACAAAAAAACCCATTACCTCTCCATTATCAATATCTGGGTAATAATTAGCCAAAGAGTGTCTGATGCCTCCTGTAGGCAAGGGGATTTCTCTTTCAAAGGTTTGAATTTCTCCTTTCAAAGCCTTAGAAATGAAGGGAAGATTCTTTTCATACAAAGGTCCCAACAATTCTTTAATGGTGATTTTGTCTACCATCTCCTCTTTCGTTTTTCCAAACCACTCAACATAGGCAGAGTTTGCGAATCGACAAATCATATTTTTGTCCCAATATGCCAACATTGCACTAATATGGTCTGTAACCTTTAATCCTAAAATGTTTAAGTTTTGTTTCTTACTTTTCATGTTATCCTTTAGGCTCGCCCATAATGTTTTGCCACTTCCCGAAGGTGGTGATTTAAAAGCACTTCACTGTCAGCCAAACAAAAACATTGATAGATGCACTACTTGTTACGATTGAGCGGAAAGCTTGGTTTAACCACTGAGCCATCACTTGTGTGTAGGTGCTTTTAGCGGTTCGTTTTTTTATTTCGTTGTATTTAACTTAAATGATAGCTTGTTGTCAGTCAGTAATTTTTGAAGTTTTGGTATCGTGCTTTTTCCAATGCCGTGAAATTTTATAACTTCCTTTTCATCTGTTTATAATTTGTTTTCCAATGGTCATATGGAATGCCCTATATAATCATCCCCCTGTGTGAGAAGTTTTTCTCATGGGCATTTCATATGATTATAAGTTAAATTTTTTAGTTCTTCTTCTGAAATAGTCGATTGACTTACAGGGGTTATTAAATATCCTCCTGTGTGACACTTGAGTCAAGCTCGATTTCATCTGTTTATAATTTGTTTTTTAATAGGTCACCCCGATTGGTCGGGGCAGGCTATGGAATCTCGCATTACGGATAATCATCCCTCTGTGTGACGCTAGTGTCATGCTCGATTTCTTAAGTCCTGTTTTGGATCAATAGATATACCTTTTTAACGGATTGCAAGCCGTTTTTTTTATCTTCTCTAAAAAGTTACTGAAAATGCATTTCATTTCCCTCTCCAAAAAGCTTAAGAAACTAGTTTGACCCAAGTTATCTTAGCTATTAGAAATAAATATTGACTAACGAAGTAGCACTTCATTCTTTGCAAATGGCTGAAGCCATTCCAAGCAGCAGACCACTGACCATAGCCCACCGTTAATCCCGATATCTATCGTGGAGGCGGGATATGCAGTATGCGATGCTACCAAAAAACCATTTCAATGGTTTTAGAAGGTGATCCCGATCATTCGAAACTGATTCTTGAATTGCAAATTCCAAAAAATAAAAAGGTGTAGCTAAAACCACACTTACTCCAACGTATGGTCAATTACTCGAAATTCAAACCTGAAATTCAATGAACAGGGGGTAGATACAAGATCTCCCTAAAGCTTTCGGAATCGGTGGTGTGAGACCTGTCACGCCGTGGCGTAGTCGCACTCCCGCTTGGGCGGGACAGGCTGAGGGCTTATGGCTTATGGCTCACGGCCGGCTACTCGAATAGATCTCGTTTAGTGTTCTCAGGTATTCTTTAGCTTCAACAACTTCCGGCCTATCTACTTTTGAGTTCTTTGTTAATTCAACCAATTGCCTGAAATATATTTCAGTTAGTTTCGTATTGCCAGAACTTTTCGCAGCAGAAGCAGCTCCATAAATACCATTAAATCTATTTGGGTGTTGCTTCAGGTCGTATTCATAGGTTTTCAATGCTTCAGCTGGCTGGTTAGAAGTCAATAAAAGGTCACCTAGCAACTCCCCCGCGGGTAATATTTCTCCGGGAGTGACAGGATGCTTATTTGTGCCGTATTCCATTTCAGCGGCTTCTCTCATTAATGCGATGGCTGTAGATTGGTTTTCATTAGCAAGTGCTATCCAAGCTTCTATTGTTTTAATCTGTATATGAACCTGATTTGCCTTATACAAGTCATTAGCCTGTATCAATTTCTCACGGTTAGCTAATAGATTAGCTAATTCCTTCTGAGCGGTTGGAACGTCTCCTTGCCGCACTGCTCCCATAGCTCTTGCGAAATACAATATTGACTCTTGCCAGGGCATCATATTCCAATCCAAGTTTAGAACTGGCTTTTCTAAATTGGCCGCAGCTTTCCAGTTCTTGTTTTCCAGAGCTATTCGTGCCGGTATTGCCGCTGCAGTATATGCTACTTTGAAATTAACAGGATATACTTTTTTAAAAGTTTTTAAGTATTCATACTGCGCATTGGCCTGTTGATTATCACCTACTTGCAAATATGCATAAACCAGATAGTCCATGCCATGGAGTTCCTCATCCCAATGAGCAGCAGGATCGATGCTTTCTGAATAGCAGAGTGCTGAGGCTGTCGACTTGATATTGGAACTTATTGACTCATCCCATAATCCTAGTCGTGTAAAAATATGAGAGGGCATATGCTGCGCATGAGCCGAAGCTGGAGCAATTTGGGCGTACATGCGTGCAGTGGGTAATGCCAACTCTGCCAGTTCAGGATAGTCATAATTATGAATGATGTAATGCGCAATTCCGGGATGATTGGGCTGATTTGGATAGATTGATTCCAAAACCGCTCCTGATTTACGCTGAACCCGGTAAGACTTATCTGTTGGGTCAGCCGTTGCAAGCAATGCAAGCGCATAAAAAATTGCTGCTTCTTCATCTTCGCTATATTTTTGATATACTTTATACATTTCCTGCTCGTAATTCTGAACACGCTCCTTATGGCTCAACGTTTCCCAATTATTGTAAAAACCTGCTAGTGCATTGATATAGGCTTTTTCCCTTTCCCCTTTAGAAGTTGTGCTTGCAATTTTCAGCACTTTTGTTCCCTTATTGAGATAGTCAGTTCCTGATTGCAGCCAAAGAGAGTGAAAATTGCTCATTGCTACCCCCCAATAGGCCATAGCGCATTCCGGGTCAGCATCTATTACTTTTACGAATGCTTTTTCCGCTTCCTCATATTCAAAGGAGTGCAAGAGGGAAATAGCTAAATCAAAAGTCTGCCTTATATCTACATTACATGAGAGGGCGAAACTGACTTCTCCAAAATCCCCACCACCGCAGAGTGTTATGTCTCCTCTTAGAAGGTCTAGATCTTCTAAGTTGTCCGTAACTTTGGATTTCTTATTCTGGCACCCGCTTATTGAAAAGACAATTAAAAATATGGAGAGTATTACTGATGAGATTTTCATATCGTGGAGTTGAATGTTGTCGTTACAGCAAAATGAGATCAAACTTGTTTATTTATATATCATTTGTATATCTACTTTTCTGTTTTGGATCGAAAGATCCACCTTTTTGCCTTTTTTAACGGATTAAAAACTTTCTCAGATCTTCTCCAAAAAGTTATTGAAAATATACTTCATTTCACTCCCCTAAAAGCCTAAATATCAGATTGATCAAAGTTGTCTGAACAATATATCACTTGCGGAGGAGGCCAAATAACCATTGTAATCGTTTTAGAATATGATAGTGAGTTTCCTAATATTTTTTGACTACAAAGTCTTAAAAATAAAAAGGTGTAGTTACAAACTCCTGGTCAAACGTATGGTCTACGTTCAGGGGGCAGGGGGGGCTGAGGATGGAATCACAGATGCTAGGATAAGGTCTAGTTCTTAATGCTTCTGGCTATTTCCTCTCCTATGGTTAACAATGCATCACTTTCTGATTTGGTGAAATCATACGGCTCCGGCTTGGCAATGCCCAAGGTTCCATACAATTCCCCTTCCAGCATCATAGGAACGGCGATAGATCCTTCCACTTTGGTTTCTTTTGCGGCCGGACGGGCAACCCCGGAATCATCGGTCTGCAAGTTGCACATTTCTACAGGAGCCTTCCGTTCGGCTGCGATTCCTGCCATTCCCTTACCGATAGGAATTGTAGACATTTTCGGCAATAGGAAGTCGGGAATTCCTTTTTGGGATTTGAGTACCAATAGATTTGTCGTAGGGTCAAGTGTGTGGATAGTCCCTGTGGTGCAATCAAACGATGAAATAATAGTTTCCAGCAATTCCTGCCAGTTGGGCTCTCCTGATGTTTTTCTGATGGAATTGATGATAAAGTCTGTATTGTTCATGGGAGTTAAAATGTTTTTATAGATCGGTTTCGGTTTCTAAAGATAGTTTTTTGTGCTTTTTAACTCATAGCCGTCTACTCTATGTGGTTCAAAGAAGAGCATGCAAATAATTGGCTGAATCTATCAATCCATTTTTACGGAAGCGATCCAAAATCTCATATTCATCTAAATTAGGATTGGTCCTATTTAATACCAATGCTCTAAAAGCTTCTAATGCAAGGTCAGTATTTAGGTCAATGGTATCTGTTATAAAGTCATCTGCAGTCTTTGCTGTAAGCCCAAAGCTTGCCAGATATTCTTTGGGAAAATCCTTCATGTTATTGGTGACTATGATGTTCGCATTGGTTTTAATTGCTGCCGCCAAGACATGTCTATCTTTTTCATCAGGCAATTTTAAAGAGTTGACAAGTGTCTCATAATTATCAACTAATGCATCTGGAAAAGCGAGTTGCGCCTTGTTCAATCTCTTTTTAATTTCTTCGTCGGAAATGCCTTTTCGTTTCATTACATTCTCCCATTCACAGAATATATGCTTACTCCATTTAGGTGTAAAAAGGTCATATGAGGCAAACCAAAAAAGTAGATCCCTAATATCAATAGGGTAAATCACATTGGTGTCAAGAACACAGGTGAATCTGACACTATGAATCATATAACTCTGTTTCTTCGTCAGCTTTCATGATTTCTATAAGTAATTTGCGTTGGTCGGCTTTCATTTTTCTTTTGTAATCAATGATGTCCTGATACTTGATTCTTCTGTGCTTACCTATTTTGGTATAGCTGATTTCCCCGTTTTCAAGTAGTTTTACCAAATGAGGTCTTGAGCACCCTATAAGTTCCGCAGCTGCCTGAGTAGTGATTTCAGTTGCAATAGGAACGATTGATACCGGCTTACCCTGGCTGGTTTCCTTAAGGATTTTAGCTAGAAGTTGCAGTGCTTTCATTGGAATCTTAATTCTCTCGCTAGTCTCTTCAATTTCAATTTCAGGATAATCAGAATGAATTTGATCCAATGCTGCTGCCAATGCATCATAAGACTCCATGGCTGCTTTTTGCTCTTCTTTTGAAGGTCTTTCTATGTCATCACTAGTGTTCATGTCTATTATCGTTGTTGTTTTCAAATATACGAAATATTCGAAACTACGTTCGTTTATTTCGAATTTGATGTAAATGAATCGAAGGGTGTATCCAGTCATACTGACAAATAGCTGAAGCCATCCAATCAGAAGAAAACTAACCATAGCTCAGTATTTAAACGTCGGCTATGGCTGACTTTTTTTCCAGCATTCTTGGGTTTACCTTGAGGGAAATAAACCCAACTCAAATGAAGAAGTCGATTTCATTCATCCTGCTATTATTTTCTTTTTTTGCTCTACAAGCCCAGGAAAAACCCTGGATGCTGGGACCTTTTCATAGACCTGAAGGAGCCACGCCCATTATAGCTCCGCAGTCTACAACCAGTTTTGTAGATCCTATGACTGGTAAAACTGTAGCTTGGGAGTCCATGGCTACCTTTAATCCTGCTGCTATCGCCCGGGACGGAAGCGTATATGTACTCTATCGGGCGGAAGAAAAACTCGGAGAAAAAGAAATCGGTGGACATACCTCTAGGATAGGTTTGGCCGCATCAGCAGATGGCTTTGCTTTTGAACGGGAGGATGAACCGATATTTTATCCCAAAGACGACAATCAAAAGAAATTTGAATGGACAGGTGGGACTGAGGATCCCCGGATCGTAGAAACCACTGAGGGGCTGTATGTCTTGACCTATACGCAGTGGAATCGGGATGTGCCAAGACTGGCCGTCGCCACTTCAAAAGATTTGCGAAACTGGGAAAAACACGGGCCGATTTTCAAAGATTGGAAGGATGGGAAATATCATAATTCGGAATCCAAATCCGGTGCAATCGTGACTGAACTGAAAGATGGTAAGTTAACAGCCGCTAAAATAGATGGGAAATATTGGATGTATTATGGGGTGCCCCATATCTGGCTGGCTACTTCGGAGGATTTGATCCATTGGCAGCCGGTAGAAAATCACGAGGGAAACCGGGTTCCGGTGCTCAGTCCACGGCCGGGGTATTTTGATTCTTGGTTGGTAGAGGCAGGCCCTCCTCCGGTGCTGACCAAAGATGGAATTGTAGTACTCTACAATGCAGGCAACTCACAACAGGTAGGAGTGAAAAATCTGGGGAACAGGGTCTATACCGGAGGACAGGCACTCTTCTCTGCTACGGAGCCTTGGAAATTGATCGATCGGGTAGAAACGCCCTTTATCCAACCTACACTGGCGTTTGAAAAATCAGGACAATACCCTGAGGGAACTACTTTTCTAGAAGGCTTGGTTTATTTCGAAGGTACATGGTTGCTTTATTATGGAACAGCAGATAGTATGGTGGGCGTGGTGTCTGCGATAGATGACTAGTTGTGTTTTGTGAGAAAGTTATTCCGTTTTTTCAGTTGCCCAGAAAGTAGCGAGGAACACATTGAGGTGTTAAGAATGATTTGTTCGTTCGCCAGTTCCTGCCAATAATTTACTTCGTCATCACTACTGTCATAGAAAATTGCAGTTTTAGAATATACGGAAGGCATTGATGCGGGAGGAATTTCTCCTTTTTTGGGTTTTCTCCTTTTTGGAGTCTTGTTGACAAATTCCTCAAGCTGATTTCCGACAATTAGATATGGCTCACCAAACTTGAAGATTTGATCGCAATTTCCACCAAATTGTTTTACTATGATCATTTTTGATTCTAGGTTCCCTTTGATGACAGAATCGATCTCAAATAAGACGTTATATCCTCGGTTATGTTGATCCCACATACCGTTTACTTCGGTATTAAGTCCAACATTCTTAACTGCGTGACCAATGATTACAAATTCAACCTCACTCATAAGTTCGGTCGCAGATAGACTGTCAATGGAAAAGCATCCGCATGTGTTCACACTTACAGTAGCTACAAGTGAGGTAATTAATAGTAGTTTGTTTCAATCTCATGAATTTGAGCTCTGGTGATTTACCGCCTCGCCCGCCATAAGCTATATGTATTGTTGGCAAATCGTTATTTTTTTCTTTTTCTTAATTCCTCTATCCAATTTTCAGTTTCCACAATTAATTCAGTTTTGCTTTTGTCTGTCCTTAAAGGAATTGGATATGAGTCAAAACTCAAAGGTCTTGTTCCTAAACACTGAGAGTACAAGTAAAAAGGTTGATCACTTTTCTCAGTCTTTTTGAGGTAGAAAATATATTCTCCCTTTTGTCTGGGAAAAAATGAACAACCATCAAATAGTCTATCTTCAGTTATAGTCGTCCCATAAATTTTCTCTTTGCTTACAATTCCTTTCAGTATTTCAGTTACTTGTATTTGATAATTTGTTCCCGTCTTTATGACGTTTCCAATTATTACCAAGTCACTCCATTCGTAGCTTTCATTGTCCAATTCTCTCAGTTTATATTCATGGCATTCACAAGAAAATGATTTGTTTGAAACAATAGTAGAATTAATGTCGTTATTATCGTTTTCATAATGTTTGCCCACTCATTTATTTATATACGTTTTGAGTGTCTATTGGCCTGTTTTGAATCGATTGATGTACTTTTTGATTTTTCAAAAGATTAAAAACTGTCCCATCTATCCTTCAAAAAGCTCCTGAAAATACACTCCCTGTCATTCCCCTGCAAGCTTTAGTTTCAGATAGGACGGAAGTTGTCTGAATATTATGCCCCTGCAATTAGAATCTAGGATTCCCCTGCCCCCATTTTCTTTCCCGCTTTTTGAAATAATGCTCTGGTAAGGAAGAGCATCAGCAGAAGGAATATTCCCAAAAATGAAACTAGAGAAGAGTATCCTACCAGCGTGGAGACTTTTCCAAAAAGGAAGGGCATCAGTGTAATTCCTACATAGGCACTGGCCATTTGCATTCCCATGATTTTTTGGGAGTGTTTTTCACCAAAATTCACCGGAGTTTCATGTAAAAGACTTGGGAAGATCGGCGCACATCCTAACCCAACTAATAGAAATCCTGGTAAGAGCGTTGCTTTATAGGGTAGGAACAATAACACCAAACCAATGGCAATGACGCCTTGTCCCAAATAGACCAACTGGCGATTGGTGAAATAGGTAGTCATGAAACCGGAAAACATTCTTCCGGCTGTAATACCCACATAATAAAGGGCAACCAGTCTTGCTGCCTGATCTGCTGCGAAGCCTTTCTCGAAAACCAAAAAACTTGCTCCCCATAAACCGAAAGTTGCCTCAATAGTACAATAACAAAAGAATATGAACAGCCCCTGTTTTAGCCCGGGCATTGTTTTCAATAGGGTGAGGAGATTTTTAGAGTTTCCTTCCTGTTCTGACTCATCTGTTACCTGCTTTCTTGTCCAAAGCGGAAGCGATATAATCAAGATTACCACCAAGCTTATTTGGATCCAGGCTACCGTGCGATAGCCTTGCGACCAAGACTCCCCTTTGGCTAAATAACTTGCCATTATCATTGGTCCTATTGCAGCTCCAACTCCCCAAAAGCTATGAAGCCAATTCATATGCTTGGCTTGGTAATGGAGTGCCACGTAATTGTTGAGTGCGGCATCCACACTGCCCGCTCCCAAACCCAGAGGAATGGCCAATAAGCAGAGGAAAAGGAAGTGATGGGAATAAGCAAATCCCATGAGCGCAATTGCGGTCAGTAATACACTGACTGTAGTCACTTTTGCCTCTCCAAACTTCTGGATCAGATGACCACTGAATAAGCTGGAAATAACGGTTCCTGCCGCCACAATCATCGCAATAATCCCTGCATAATCCACAGGAACATTCAAATATTCAAACATGGCCGGCCAGGCAGAACCCAATAATGCATCTGGTAGTCCAAGGCTGATAAACGCCAAATAGATGATGAGAAGAAGTATTAGCTTTTTCAAGGACGGGAAAAAAAGTAGTTTAAGTGAAGAAAATCAATAACAGGGAGTAATCCTATAAGCTAGCGCCGTGGCCTGTGTCGCACAGGCCACTTTTTAATAATTTAGGTCTGTGACACAGACTGGGGAGTAAGGATGTCTCACGGCCATTAAAAGAAATTGCAATTTCCAATCCACATGATACAGATAGGAGAGGATAATTTCTCCAAAAAATCGCTGAGCTGGTCATCTATTGCAGCTGAGATTAAAGGTGAGACCGCAGATTACCTTCTTTGAGTTGGAGCAGATTATTTGAAATTTATTTTTAATACGTTGTTTATTCAGAATTTAGTTATCTAATTTATGTAACCAAATCTTATAGTTAATGCAAAGAATCGGTGTATTATGTTTTCTGATTTTTATACTCTTCTGGTCATGTGAACCCAAAGAAACTGAAGCAATGATTCAAGATCGCTTGGATAATGCGAGAAAATATGGATTAGAAGAGAATTATGAAAAGGCAATACAAATAATTGACGATGTGATTGCTGATTATCCAGATTATCCGGGGTCTTATGTTTTGGGGGCTTCATACATGTCTGTTCAGCCAAATCTTCGACAGGAGGCAATCAAGTATCTTAATAAGGCAATAAATATTAACCCTAACGATTATGAAGCATATCTTTTAAGGGGACAGATAAAAACAGGTTACGAAGGGTTAATAGATTTAAATAAAGCTATTGATTTAAATCCATTGGATGCAGGTATATTTTATGCAAGAGGGCAACAGAAAACCCAGCTTAATAATTACTATGGAGCCTTAGATGATTTTCACAAAGCTCTTGAATTGGATAATTTTAGATCAGTAGAAATCAAGTCAAGTTTATATGGAGATATTGCTTTAGCAAAAATCCAACTTTCCGAATATTCCGAAGCTTTAGAGGAAATAGATAAAGCAATTCTCCTTAATTCATTAGATCCGACAATCTATTATGTGAGATATATATATTATTCAAAAATAGGAGAATTAGAATTAGCAAAAGAAGATTTAAAAAACGCTGAAATGCTTGGTTTAATTGAAATTATGGATGTTGTAGGGATTAATTCTATTCCAAAATTTGAGTTAAAACAATAATTTTTTTGAAAAGATGAAGACGGAATTGCAGATTGATCTATCTTTTGAAAAAATCCTTTCCATTGTAAAAAGATTGCCAAGAAGGCAAAAATTACTCCTATCCAAAGAGTTGGAAAAAGAATTAATTGATTCCAAGCTGACTCAGCTCCTTAAGTCATTTAAGACCGATTACTTAGATCTTGATGCTTTAAACCATGAGATTGAAAGTGTAAGACAGGAAATATATGAAGAGCGGAAAGATCAAAGTAATTTTTAACTGCGCCCAGGTCTGTGTCACACAGACCACTTTCTGATAATTTCAGGTCTGTGAGGACACAGACCTTGGCGAAGGAGATAAGTTTAAATTTTAAAACAATCACTCGACTCTCTTAATGAAAAGAAGGAAATTTATCAGAAATACGCTTTTAGGGGCAGCTGGCATTGGTGTTGGTACGGGATTGTATGCTTGGCAGCTGGAGCCTTTTTGGCTGGAATTTGTGAAGAAAAAGATGCCGGTGAAGAACCTGCCTGATGCGCTAAATGGTAAAACATTGATGCAGATCTCTGATGTGCACATTGGAAATCGATTTGACTATCAGTATATCATAGATTCATTTGTTCAGGCTCAGCAATTCAATCCTGACATAGTGGTCTATACCGGGGATTATGTGAGCTATGAAGATGAGCGACAATTCAGTCAATTGGCAGAAGTTCTGCCATATGCAGTCAAAGGAAAGTTGGGTACGTTCGGAATTCTCGGTAATCATGACTATGGGAAAAACTGGTCCCAGCAGGATGTGGCTAACCAGATTTCATCCCAGCTAAATGATGCCGGTATCCAGATCTTGTCCAATGAACAAGAAGCTGTGAGTGGATTGAATATCATTGGGCTGGATGATTATTGGGCGATAAATTTCAGCCCTGACAAAATTTTGGAACAGGCTGATTTTACCCAACCTTCCTTGGTGCTATGCCATAATCCGGATGTTTGTGATCTTGATGTTTGGAATCACTACCAAGGCTGGATATTGTCGGGGCATACACATGGAGGTCAGGTGAAACCACCTTTTCTGGATCCCCCTATTTTGCCTGTAAAGAATTCAACCTTTTCTTCAGGTGAAATTGATTTGAAAGATGGGAGAACACTTTATATCAATCGGGCAATAGGACATCTATGGCAGGTGAGATTAAATGTGAGACCTGAAATTACTTTATTTGAATTGGAGCAGATGAGTTGAATTCTTTGGTGGACAGTTTTTTAATGAAGGTTACAAAACTCTTTCCGATTTTTCTCAGCTTTGCATCCGAAACAGAGCTGGGTACTTTTCAAGTCACAAGTCAACTGAATAAAATGTAGGGTCATGGAATTGCGAATGAAGGACTATCTGATCTCAACGGATAAGGAAAAGCTGGACAGAGCACTTGTCCACCGCTTTTTAAGTACCGAGTCGGGTTGGGCAAATGGGATAAGTTTTGAGACTGTGAACAAAGCCATAGAGAATTGTCTCAATTTTGGTATATATCATGGGAATAAACAGATTGGCTATGCCAAAGTAATTTCTGATTTCTCTACCATTGCCTATTTAGGTGATGTTTTTATCCTCGACAAGTACCGTGGCCTTGGCTTAAGCAAGTGGCTGATGGAGTGCATTACTTCACATGAAGAACTGCAAAACCTAAGACGCTGGATTCTTCTGACGAATACTGCCCCTTGGCTCTATGAAAAGTATGGTTTCACTCCACTGACCAATCCCGATTTTTATATGGAGCGGCACAATCCGAGAGTTTATGAAGTATAACATTACAGAAATTACCCCATCCGAATATTCGGAAGTCGTAGAACTGTGGGAAGCCTCCGTGAGGGCCACGCACGATTTTCTGCAGGAGGAAGATATCATATTTTTCAAACCGTTGATTTTAAACGAGTATTTGAAAGCAGTGGAGTTGAACTGTGTGCGAGCTGACTCAGGTAAGATGTTGGGTTTTTCGGGAGTGGCAGAGGGGTATATGGAAATGCTCTTTGTCCACCCTGATCAGGCAGGAAAGGGATTTGGAAAAGCCTTGCTGTCGAATGCGATCAGCAATCAGCAAGTCACCAAAGTGGATGTGAATGAGCAAAATCCGAAAGCGCTGGAGTTCTACCTCAAAAATGGATTTGAAATCATTGGTAGATCAGAATTGGATGGTACTGGTAAGCCCTATCCTATTTTGCATATGGAATTAAGAAAATGACTTTTTCAGGTGGCTTTTGGTTTTATTCCTTTTAATCTACCCCCTATATTAGTGCTCAACTATTTTGTATGTAATGAAGCAGATAAAAGCAGTAATTTTTGATTTGGATGGCACGGTGGCGAATACTTTGCCTCTTTGTATTTCTGCATTTCGCCAATCCATCGAGCCTCTGGTTAATCGTCACGTCTCGGATGAGGAAATTATCGAAACATTTGGCCCTTCCGAAGAAGGAACTATTAGATCCCTTGCACCAGATCATTACGATAAGGGAGTAGCAGATTATCTCCTTCATTATGAAGCCTCTCATCATATGTGCCCTGCACCGTTTCCAGGTATAGCAGAGCTATTAAATTTTTTGAAGGAAAAAGGTGTGCATGTTTCCATTGTAACTGGAAAGGGGAGGAAAAGTGCCATGATTTCTTTGAAGCAATTTCAGTTTGAGAACGTGTTCGAATTTCTAGAAGCTGGATCGCCTGCCGGGTCACGAAAGGCAGAGGGGATTCAGGATATTTTAGAAAAGTTGGATGGTGTTTCCAAGGAGGAAGTGATCTATGTGGGTGATGTTCCAAGCGATATTGTGGTAAGTAGAAAAGCCGGTGTCGTCTCAGTCGCTGCTGCATGGGCAGAAACTGCGGAATCCAAAAAATTGCTAGCGTTAAAGCCTGATGAAATATTCTACTCCATTGAAGATTTCTTTGCTTGGTTGAAGGGGAAAATAGCAGATTCTTAAACTTACTATGCTATAAGGAATATCCTATGGAAAATAAACTCATCAAACTGTTTTTGAGACTGGCGATTTCGCTGTCATTTTTATCTGCTGTGGCGGATCGATTTGGAATGTGGCCTGCACAAGTTTCTGTTTGGGGTAATTGGCAAAGTTTCGTCGATTACACGGCGGTCATCAATCCCTGGATGCCTATTTCCACAATTCCCACACTTGCTGCTATTGCCACTGCGGCAGAAATTGTGTTTGGCCTTTTCCTGTTGATCGGATTTAGGACAGAACTTTTCGCTAAGCTAAGTGGAATACTACTGCTTATTTTTGCTTTATCCATGACCTTTTCCATCGGTATCAAAAGCGGATTTGATTATTCTGTATTCACAGCTTCTGCCGCAGCTTTTGGACTAAGTTTGCTCAAGGAAAAATACTTAGAAGTGGATAGTTTGCTAGCAAGGAAATAAGAGTAATGACAGTTGCCCGGCTTGTTCCTTACACCTCAAGGAATAGCTTTAGACTTAAACTGACTGAAAATGAATGGTAAATTAGATCAAGCTGAAATGCAGTAAAATGAAATTGATAACAAATCCTGAAGTAGCATCTGTTTTCTCAAAATACCCTTACGCTGTCCGGGATAAGATGCTGCACCTACGAAGGTTGATTTTGGAGGTTGCAGCCGAAATTGGTTTGTCTAATTTAGAAGAAACACTCAAGTGGGGAGAGCCTAGTTACCTCGCCAAAAAAGGAAGCACCATACGGATGGATTGGAAAGCAAAAAGCCCGGATCAATACGCGATGTATTTCAAATGCACCAGCAAATTGGTTCCCAGTTTCCGGATGGCTTATGATGAGATTTTTGACTACGAAGGCAATCGGGCGATTGTCTTTAAACTGGATGATGAGATTCCAGAAGATGAATTGAAAAATTGTATCAAAGCTGCATTGACCTACCATCAGGTGAAGCAACTACCATTGTTAGGGTTGTAGGGTGAAATTTCGCTTCTAAACAGGCCACTAAACAGGCCACACTCTTGAAATAAAATGAAACTAATTTTAATAGTAGTGGGATTTGGGCTTTCGATATTGGGTTGTTCTGAAAAAGAGAACACATCGCAAATAAAATCCTTGTTGGGGCAACAACTAAAAAATACTTATACAAATGAGGAATGGTTTGTGCCAGCAAAAATTGCTGTAGAGGGACTTACTGTTGACCAATCGAATTGGAAAGATAGTACAGCCAATCATTCTATAGGGGAATTGGTTTCACATTTGATTTTTTGGAATGAAAGAGTTCTTAAAGCATTTAAAGGGGACAGTATTTCGGATTTCAATGAGGACAACAAAGTAACTTTCAAAGACAAAAACGAGTGGGAAACTTCGATAAGAAAACTGGATAGTATTCAATTGGAATGGGAGGAGTTAACTGAAAAAGCAACAGAAAAACAACTAGAGGAATGGAGCACTGAAATTTTGAATATGACTGCACATAACGCATACCACACAGGACAAATTTTATATATACGAAAACAAAATGGATGGTGGGAATGAGACTATATCTCTCGCTTTTTCTACTGCTATTTTTAAATTCCTTCGTTTCAAAAGGACAGGTTGAAAAGCACCGCTATTCTGCATTAGTATCAAAAATTGACTCCATAATTGAGGTCAGCAATTTTAATGGAGTAGTGCTGTTAGCTGAAGGGACTTCGACTATTTTCCACGAAGCTAAAGGCTATTCCAATTTTGAAGATAGCGTACTGATGGAAAAAGCCAACCAATTCGTCATTGGATCAATTAGTAAGCAAATAACCGCCGTGTTGGTACTTCGGGAATATGAGAAAGGAAATCTTAATCTGGATGATGAAATAGGGAAGTACCTTCCTTCAATTGATCAAAGTTGGTCTAAAAACGTAACTATTCATCATTTGCTAACACATACCCATGGGATAGTGGATGTAAACCAGCCGTTGGAATTTGAGCAAGGCTCCCAATTCCAATATTCCCAGTTGGGATATGAATTGTTGGCAAAAATTCTCGAAAACATTATAGGGGATTCTTTCGAGGATTTATCAACTCAACTTTTTTCAGAAAAGGGGTTGTCCAGTACTTTTCATCCTGATAATAAAGTGTATAAGAACCTTGTGAGAGGATATGAAGAAACAGAAAATACGACATTGGAATATTTGACAAACAGTTTGGATAATTATGTGGCTGCAGGGGCGTTTATTTCAAATGCAGAAGATCTGAGTAGATGGAATCACTTACTTTTTTCAGGTAGATTGGTAGAAAAAGAAACCTTGGAATTAATGAAAACGCGGTACGCAACAAGAATTCACCCAATTTTTGGGCAAATAGAATATGGATACGGTTTGCTTTTTAATATGGGGGAAGAAAATGTCCAAATTGGAGCCTTGGGATACGCCCCCGGTTTTGCTTCCGCTTGTTATTATTATCCACAGGTTGATTTGAGTATAATAGTGTTGGGAAATGCGGCAAGGCACTTGGATGATATCAAAAAAACTTTTGGAGTGCATACTGCATTAATGGAAGTAGTAAAGAATGAGAACCTAATATTTCAATATACCAATAAATAAAAATGAATCATTCCGTAGACTTCTTTTTCGATAAAGCCTCTCAGTGGCAACAGGAATACAGGCAATTGAGATCGCTGCTTCTAGACTGTGGACTGACAGAAGAACTGAAATGGGGAGTGCCCTGCTATACCTTTCAAGGCGGCAATGTGGTGCTGATACATGGATTCAAAGAATACTGTGCGCTTTTGTTCCATAAAGGAGCTTTGCTTCAGGATGCTGAGAGTATTCTAATCCAGCAGACGGAGAATGTGCAGGGAGCACGTCAGGTTCGATTTACCGATGTAAAGGAAATCGTAGAAATGAAGACAATTTTGAAAGCCTACATCTACGAGGCTGTTGAGGTGGAGAAAGCCGGGTTGAAGGTAGCATTGAAAAAGACGAAGGAGTATGCCATCCCAGGGGAATTTCAAGTAAAATTAGATGAAAACCCTGATTTGAAACATGCTTTTGAGGCACTCACTCCAGGACGGCAACGAGGGTATCTCTTGCATTTTGCTGCACCCAAACAAGCCAAAACCCGCGAAGCAAGAGTAGAGAAGCTTACCCCACAAATTCTCAGTGGAAAGGGATTAAATGATTAGCCATCATCCTACTCAGTGCTTTTCCACCAAATACTAAGGTTTCTTTATTGATACGTTTTCTCAAGAGTGTTTAGGTGTAAATGCTGTGTTTTTCCTCAATAAGGAAAGGCTAAAAAAGCTACTTGGAGCTCACCAAGCTTTTTGTATCCAGCCACATTCATGTGGATAGGATCAGTGTAGTACAGAGCCTTGTTATACACATTATAGCCTCCTAGGGTGAACAGGTCTAAATAGGGGATGCCATGTAGTTGGCAGATTTTCTTCTGCACATCTATATAGCTCACCATTCCATTTTCTGTAAATGGATCATAGGCGCCGATATCATTAAAGGCCTTACTTGAAGTGAAAAAGTAGATTTGTGCATTTGGATTGATCTCATAGATTTTCTTGATGCAGTAATTGATTCCTCCAGCTTGAGTCACCAATTTTTCTTTGTCAAAGCTATCAAACTCTGTATAGTCCGTATAGCTGCCTTCCTCCCGCTGATTGGTGTAATCATTGGTAGAAGCCCAAAGTATGTAAATATCAAAAACTCCAGCCTCATCTACTTGTTGCTGAAGGGATTTTCCTTGCAGTGATGAAAACCCAGCTCCCCCAACTCCAAAATTCATAATAGTCATTCCCAGACGGTCTTTCCACATGTTTTTGGCACTGTCACTCGCAGGAATCACAGAAACGGAGCCTCCGAAGACAGCCACAGATTTTCCGTAATTATAAGAGGCTTTCAGATCTTGCTGTGCCAAAAGACTGGTGCAGAGCAATACAAAGGCGATACTAAGAGAGGTTTTGATTTGGTTCATTTTGGGAGGTATTTAAGGTCTATTTTTTGAAAATGGTGGAACATTTGGATTGAATCTCCTGCATTTTAGTAGCATATCTTATGCCGAGTGCATGATATGAATCGGAATCGAAATGAATACTGTCGCCCTTGTGGGTTAATCCTTCCGCAGTAACCAATTCTATGCAGTCGTCCGTGCCTGCAATTTGACTGATTACTCCATTCATTTCTTTGGCAAATGGAACTTTAGGATAGAAAAAATAACCTAGTTCACCCATGACGATAGGAATAGATACTAATCCCAAATCTGCCTTGAGCGAATCCTGCATTGCTTCAAATTTTTGGGTGTATTCCCTAAGGTCATTTTCAGTATTCGAATCGGATTCTCCCTGATGCCACAATATTCCTTTTAAAGTGCCTGATTCCATCGCTTTTTTGGTTCGTCGGATCATATCATCGTAAGGATAGGTATTTGTTTGCTGGAAAAGAGAATCGGCAAACCACTGATTAATCGAGCTTCCACCGACTGCTGTGGGAATAAGCCCTATTTTAATGTTAGGATCTTCGTTAGTCATCACTTTCCCAAAAGTTAGCCCTAAGCCAGTTCCTGCGACGGATTTATCAAAGTGCATGGGATCCTTGGCCAAAACCCAATTCATATTTTTATCGAGCATATATACCCGTGGATGAGTCAATGTATCAAGTGCTTCAACCTTACCTCTCCCAGCCATATTGGACTGCCCCATCAATAGGTAAAGGTGAAAGTTGTCCGTGGAGGAGATATTATCTTCGGCTTTAGTGGATATACTTTTTTGAGAAGAACAACTCAACATTATTAAGCTAAGAAATATGAGTAGGTGGTGGGTTTGCATGTTTCTAAGGTTCGAAAACACTAGTTTACTAATTGTTATTTGCAGTTGCCTCTACCAAAGTTATGCTAATTGAAATGGGTAAGAGTGGCCTTTTGAAAAGTAATGTACTAATCTTCTGGTGGAGGGTTAGTGTTTTTGAATTTTCATCAAGTGGTAAATTAACAAAAGGAATTTAGGACTGTACAGGATACTTTGGTTGGTCATTACTTTCTATTTTAGAAATTATGAAAAATAGCCTGCCCTTTCAGAAACTACTTTTTTGTCTTTTGATTCTATTGAGTTCGACTGCTTTTGCGCAGCAAGAAAAACCGAATATCATCTTTATCCTTACAGACGATCAGCGCTGGGATGCATTAGGCTTTTCTGGGAATGAAATTATCCAAACTCCTGAAATGGACAAGTTGGCTGCGGAAGGAATTTACTTCAAAAATGCTTTCGTCACTACGCCGATTTGTGCAGCAAGTCGTGCCAGTGTATTGACAGGGCTTTACGAAAGAACACACGGTTATACTTTTGGACAAGTGCTAGACGAGGGATACGCCCAAAATTCCTATCCTGCGAACTTGAGAAAGTTAGGATATGTAACAGGGTTTTTTGGCAAGTTTGGCGTGAATTATCCTGGTTTCGCAGAGTTATTTGACGTAGCAGATGACTACGATAGAAATGGCAAATTCGATGATAGACGAGGTTATTTCTATCAAACGATCAACGGGGACACGGTTCATTTGACAAAGTACACATCTCATCAAGCGCAGGAGTTTATCAAAAGTCAATCTGCAGAAAAGCCATTTATGCTTTCACTGAGTTTCTCTGCTCCCCATGCGCATGATTCTGCCGAAGATCAGTATTTCTGGTCAGCCGATGTGGATCAGTTGTATGCCGATGTGGTGTTTCCAAAGCCACTTTTGGCAGAGAAAAAATACTTTGATCAGCAACCGGAATATGTACAAAATGGAGAGAACCGCACGCGATGGTACTGGAGATTTGATACGCCTGAGAAATACCAAAAGAGCATGAAAGGCTATTATCGAATGATCTCAGAGGTGGATATGGAAATCGGGAAAATCCGCAAGACGCTTGAGGAAAAAGGAATGGATAAAAATACGGTTATCATCTTTATGGGAGACAACGGATACTTCCAGGGGGAGCGTCAACTTGCAGGAAAATGGCTGATGTATGACAATTCCTTACGTGTGCCGATGATTATATATGATCCGCGAAATCCAGGGCATAGAGTGATCACTGACTTTGCGCTGAATATTGATATTGCGCCTACCATCCTGGAGTTTGCAAATGGAAATATTCCGCAAGAATATCAGGGGCTAGGCTTGGCTGGATATGTGAATGGTGAAGATCCAGCGATCCATAGAAAGGAATTCGTGGCAGAGCATCTCTGGAAGGTGAAAATCATTCCTGCCAGTGAAGGCATAAGAACGAAAGATTGGAAATACTTTAGGTATCAAGATGATCTGGCTCATGAAGAGTTGTACGATCTGAATAAGGATCCATTGGAGATTAAAAACCTAGCAAAAAAGAAGGGCTACAGCAATAGGCTGAATGAAATGCGTGATAGATTTGATGAGAAGGTGAGTAGTTTGGAGGGGGATAGGATTAAGTAGGCGAGAGGCTAGATACTGGAGTCCATAATAGTCAAATCGACAGATTTCGGTGATCATTTTGACCAAGCCTGATTGTTCTGTTTTGCAAGCGTTAGAGATTTTTCCAACTTGATGAGGTTAGTTATTAGATAGTTGGCGTCACTTTTTCAAATTGAATCTCGGGAAGAACTATCTGAATCTCTTGGCCGGTTTCTTCTTTTTTCCAGAAGAGTATGAAGTTGACCTTGGCTGATCTAGGTTCAAATCCTTTTTCTTTCTGTTGCTCCAGTATTTGTACGAATTGTTTGGAGAATTTCAGAATGGATTGACCTCTGGGAGTCAGACATTCCGTTCCTTTCAGAACCAATTTTTCACCGCAAACTAACTGGGACACGTAGTATTGCTTATTGATAAAATAATCCAGCCAGATATCTTTAAAAGTCAACTGAACAGTAAGAATATCAGGGGTAGAATATCTTTCTTTATCCTCAATCCACTCAAGGTTTTTTGAGGAAAAACCATCGAGAAAACCAGAATTGAGATGAATGGTGAGGTTTTGTTTGGCGCGGGTCATTGCTACATAGAGCAGTCTTTTCTCCGAGTCATTGCCAACCTTGAAGTTTTGGAGCATTAAAAACACATTGTCAAATTCCTTTCCTTTAACCTTGTGGATCGTGGATACTAAAATAGTTTCTTGATCACTTTGGAGGTAGTCCTCTAATCTTGATTCCCTGAGAAAAACCTCCCAGTCAGATTTGTATTTTTTCCTCGGTTGGCTTAGTTCAAATGCTCTGATTAAACTTTGACAGATCTCCAATTTTTCACTTTTGTGATAGCGTTTGATCAGTTCCCGTTTTGCAAACTCCCATAGTTCTTCCTGAATAAGGTAGGTATCGGCATTGGAAAAAAGTATACCTAAAAAGTACCTTACCTCTGCCAGATTGTATAAGCTGAAATCCTCATTCGCCTGGATCAATTTTGCCTTTACGCCGTTTTTCAAAAGCAGTCCGGTCAATTGAAGTGCCTCCTCGTTGGTTTTAGTCAGAATGCAAGTGCTGCCTTTTAGTTCAACAGAAAGGATTTGTTGGACAACAGGAATTAATAGGGTCGGGCTTTGATAGCGAATGATTTTGATGCTGCCATGGCCGGATTGCTTAGCCATGATTGGATATTTTTTAAGTCGATGACTTATTTTTTGAACCCAATCATTAGTGAACTCGATCAGGTTTGGCAGGCTGCGGTAGTTTTCCACCAGCTCGTATTTAGCAGAGTTTGGAGCGTTGATGAATTTTTCAAAATAGGCTGAGTTGGATCCTCTGAACTCATAAATATTTTGGTCATCATCTCCCACTGCGATGACTCTCATTTCTTCATTGTGATGCATCAGAGCTTTGATGAGCTCGAATTCATCCTCATCCATATCTTGTGCTTCATCGATCACCAAGACAGTTTTGGTGATGCGATTTGCTTCTACTTCGCCTTTCCGGATCTTTTCCACGGTTTTTTTTAGGATGTCGCCAGACTTTTCTAGACTTCCTACTTTCCCTAATAGATCAAAACAATAGGAGTGAAAGGTCTTTATTTCTACAAAACTAGCCGCATTGCCGATCAGTCCAAGAAGACGATGCTTAAACTCTGTGGCGGCAGCCCGGGAAAAGGTAACCATCAGCAATTGCTCATGTTTGACATCTTCCATGAGGAGCAATGAGGCGAGTTTGTGGACCAAAATTCTGGTTTTTCCACTGCCTGGGCCTGCTGCTACTGCAATGTATTTAGTTTCGTTGTCATTGATGATTTTGAGTTGGGTTGGTGAAAGTTCACCAAAAAGCTGACGGAATTTCGCAGGAGTCATCCTGAGTCTGAGCTCATCAGATTTGCTGCCTGGGAAGTATTTGCGAAGAAATGAGGCGTAGTTCAGTTGGAAATAATCCTCTACAAACTGCAAGGCATCCCTGTAATTTCGGATCATCTTTTTAGCATATTCGCCAACTATGTGAATTTGCTGAACCTTATTTTCGTAAAACTGATGAAGCTTTTGATAATCATCTTTTGTAAAGCGTTTTTTATTGTCCCGTTCGAGCCGTTCGATAGTCAGGCGGTTATAGACTACCAAAAAGCCACCTTCGATTTTGAGTGCTTCAATCTTTGAGAGGTAAAAAAGCGTGTCCTCAATGTCATCCAGATTAACAGGCAGTTTGAAGAGGTCTTGGCTTTTTTCATAGGCATTGAGAAGTTCCAAAACAGAAAACTCCACCAAAACCTCTTCCTTCCACAAGGTCAAATCCACACTGCTAACTGGATTTTTCTGGAAGAGATACTCCACAATAAACTTGGCCAGGACATGTCTTTTTTGGAGCTTTTCTTTGAGGATTTCTCTAGGGTGAAGGGTGATGACTGAGATGTGATTTTTGGAAAATGGATCCGCCTTGCGATTGATCCAATTTTTTATTGCCCAAAAATTGAGAATTATTTTGATCTTTTGGGGGCTGACTTCTTCAATACCTAAGGCTTCAATTTGCTCATTTAGCTCTTTGATTTGAAAATTCTTTTCCTCTTGTTCAAAAATAGGAAGTAAGTGATTTTCAATTTTTCCATATGTTTCCGCCAATTGTAGCGAGCGGTTGATATTTTCTCCTTGTTTGATAAATGCTGTAAGGTCTTTTGCGTCCGCCAATATTTTTTCTTCCCGGAGCAGGTTGACGATATTGATCACTTCCTCTTTGACAAG
Organism: Algoriphagus aurantiacus; assembly: GCF_035156405.1. NCBI lineage: Bacteria > Pseudomonadati > Bacteroidota > Cytophagia > Cytophagales > Cyclobacteriaceae > Algoriphagus > Algoriphagus aurantiacus. The sequence continues at coordinate 36,989 of NZ_JAXRUT010000016.1, forward strand.
GCCCAAGTGGTCACTAATGTAGTCAACCCTTGATTCCGCAACTTCTTCATTAGAATGCTTTCGACTTTTGCTTGAAAATAGCTTTTTGATTATTCGGACTCCTTGTTCTTTTTGTCTTTCTTGGAATCTCTCCGAACTATTTATTTTATCGATAGCTTCCTGCGCAGTTTTAGCCAGGATGCTGTTGGCAAATACCCTTGGCATATTTTGTCCCCGCTTCAGATATCCAGCGTCCTCCAAAGCAGCAATAGCAGTGGTTACTCTGGTTTCTATTTCTACCACATTTTCATCCCAGCCTGCTTTTCTGGCGATTTCCAAAGCTGAGTTGGAAACAGTGTGTCGAAATTTGGTGATCTCTTTGATCGCTTTCCATACCTGTTGGATTTCCTTAATGGACAGCTTGGTTTGATTCAAAAGGACGAAATGTTTGCTCAAATCTTCTTCGTTGAACAACACAAAACAATCTGCCAAGATATTCTCATCCCTGCCAGCTCTTCCAGCCTCTTGGATGTAGTTTTCGAGTGAGTCGGATATTTCATAATGAATCACCATACCCACATTTTTCTTATCTACACCCATTCCGAAGGCGGATGTAGCAACCATGATTTGGGTTTTTCCATTGATAAAGGAGTCTTGGTTTTCCGACTTTTCCTGTTTGTCCATTTTGCCATGGTAGGGCTTGGACTCATAGCCATCAGCTAGCAAACGCTCGGCTAGTTTATACGCCTTTCGGGTTCTGGAAACATAGATGATAGTTGGGCAGTTTTTCAGCTCAATCAAGTCCCTGAGTGCTTGATATTTTTCTTCTTCATTCCCTTTTTCAAAAACTTGATATTGGAGGTTGGTACGAGAAACCTTGGAGGTGAAAAGCTGGAGATTGAGATTCAGCTTTCGCTTAAAATACTCTCGTATATCTTCAATTACCTTTTGCTTAGCTGTTGCGGTAAAGCAAGATACGGGGATGGGTGAGCTCAGATTTTTCTTTTCCTGAATATTTTTGATAAAATCACCGATGTAGAGGTAATCCACCCTGAAGTCCTGACCCCATGAGGAAAAACAGTGGGCTTCATCGATTACAAAGCGACTGATTTTTCTGCCCAAAATCAAGCGCTCGATTGTCTTGGAACGTAGTGACTCCGGAGAAATATAAATAATTGAGGCTGAGCCGTCTTGCACTCTTTCAAAGGATTTAGACCTTTCTATTGGATCGAGTAGTCCATTAATCGTCACTGCTTCAGTAATTCCTGCTTTTTCCAAGTTGTCTACCTGATCCTTCATGAGAGACTGAAGTGGAGAAATCACTACCGTCAATCCTCTGGATGATTCTCCGCAGATCAGGGCGGGAACCTGAAAAGTAATGGATTTTCCCCCTCCTGTGGGGAAAACTGCCAGAATGGACTTGTTCGCTACTGCAGCTCGGACTGCCTTTTCCTGTAAGGGTTCTCCACCATATGATCGAAAAGAGGAATAGCCAAAAAAACGTTTCAATCCCCGGTGAATATCCAAAGCTTGATTACAATAAGAGCAGCTTTCGATACAAGGCGAGCTTCGGAGCAGAAACATAATTCGCTCCACTTCCGGGAAATTCTTCAACACCCATGGTGGAGTAATGGAAAAGTGCTTTTTGCTTTGGCTAAACGTATTAATAAGAGACAGGCTAAAAGCCAGTGAAATTGGATGTTTTGAGATTATTTCTCCCAGATCAATACTTTGGCAAATGGTGTCTTTAAATCGCTGACGGATTATGGAACTTACATTTTCATCTTCACAAGTGAAATTTATGAATTTGAAAAAACCTTGAAATTCTCGTTGGTCTCTAAGTAAGAGAAAGAAAATCTGCTGAAGAGATGGGGCAATATTTCTAAATGACTCGACTTCGTCAAAAAACAAATCCTTGGCTTTGATCGCGTCATTTACGGGGTTATTTGTCTCATCCGTTTGAAGCTTATCGTCTTTTAATAAAGCGTGATAAGGCTTGGTAGGAAAAAGCAGCGGCGACAGGTATAAAGTATCTATACAATTCGATGCTTGAATGCCTGCTTGAGCTATGGTCTTACCTAAGTGTTTTAAATCGTGGCTAAAAATATTGTGCCCACATAAATACTTATTTCCTTTTAGGAATTCTATAAACTGATTGGTATTGGAATAATGGAATATTTTCCCGTCTCCAGCGATTCCTCCAATATCAAGAATTTTAAAGGTGTTTGGGTCTATTTCTGAATCAAAAAAAACGATAGCGTTCAAGTTGTTGTCAATTATTAATTTAAAAATGGCATTTTTTCAATCTGCTCCCAAATAGGAGCTGGCCTTATTTGAAAATTTGCAAAGTATATTTAGCTAGGTCTATCGACGGCATACATGTAGTTTAAAGTTATATAAACACCTTGTGAATAATCACCTCATCTTCGAAAGATTAGGGCTAAAAAATAGCTTTTCCTAACTTAAGAGTTAAAGATTTGTTAGATACAATTTACCCTAGAATATCCAAGAGAAGTAAAATTGAATACTTTTCATAGATTCCCTATTTTTGATTCTAAACCCAGTCACCTATGAATTTACTTTCGAAGCAAATCATATTTTCGCTCGTTTTGCTTACTTTTTTTGCCTGCAATCCCAAAACGGAAGTCCAAGAAGAAAGCAATGAAGCACCAGCAAAACCCCGTACCATCGTCACCACAGATGGAGAGATTGACGATGTCGATTCTTTTATCCGCATGTTGCTATATGCAAATGAATTTCAGATCGAAGGTTTGATTTATTCCTCCTCCATGTGGCATTACAAAGGAGATGGGGAAGGGACGCTTTTCACGTCAGAGATGGAAATGACCAAAACTATGTATGGAGCGATTCCTGATTTGAGATGGCCTGGAGTAGAATGGATGAATCCTTTACTTGATGCCTACGGGGAAGTTTACCCGAAGTTAAGTCAGCATGCGGATGGTTTTCCTACAACTAATCATCTGAGAAGCCTGGTGAAAGTAGGCAATATTGATTTCGAAGGAGAGATGGAAGAGGATACAGAAGGTTCAGACTTTATCAAAGAAAAACTGCTCGATGATGATATGGAGCCGCTTTACTTGCAGGTTTGGGGCGGGACAAATACTATTGCCCGTGCTTTAAAAGCCATTGAGGATGAGTACAAAGACACGGACGAATGGGAAAGTGTATATAAGAAAGTGACGGACAAAGCCATTCTTTATGCAATCCTGGATCAGGATGCAACGTACAGGAAATACATTGCTCCCAACTGGCCAGATCTGAAGATTTTCTATAACTCCAACCAATTTTGGTGCTTTGCTTATCCGTGGAAAACTGCTGTACCTGAGCCCCAACATTATCTCTTTGAAGGTGAATTTATGGGGAATGAAATCATCAACAATCACGGGCCTTTGCTAAAGCAATATTACAGTTATGGCGATGGGCAAAAGCAGGAAGGTGACGACGAGCATATTCATGGTGATCCTACGAAACTGGAAAATACACAATGGGGGGTATTTGGAATTTATGATTTCATCTCTGAAGGGGATTCTCCTGCATTTCTTCATCTTATCGATGTGGGTTTGGATAATTTGGACAATCCCCAATGGGGTGGCTGGGGCGGCCGATTAGTTCAGTCGGCAGAGCAGCCTAACAGATGGGAAGATGGGGAAAATGTTAGGGATTTCAATCCCTATACGGATACCCTAGACACAACTTATCCACAGATCCGCTGGGTGGAGGCGATTCAGGAGGATTTTGCAGCACGGGCAGATTGGTGTGTGATGGATTATGCCGATGCAAATCATCCTCCGGTGGTGAAGGCGGTAGGAACACACTCGCCTTCGGCAAAGGCAGGCGAAAGTCTAACTCTTTCTGTAGAAACTTCCGATCCGGATGGAGATACGTTAGAAACCAAATTTTGGATATACAAGGAAGTAGGAACGTACTCCGGCGAAGCGAAACTTATTGCAGAAGGGGATACTGTTCAGGTTCAGCTTGACCCTAACTCAAAAGGCCAACTTCATGTAATAGCTGAAGTCAAAGACAATGGAGGGCATCCAATGACGAGGTATCAGCGGTTTGTTGTTGAAGTTAATTGAAAGATTGGAAAATTTGGCAGTTGAGAAAGTTGCAGAGATAAGAGCTTTTGATAGGTTCAATCCAGTTCAAGTTACTCATTATAACTATCTCAAATTTAAAACCTCTCCATCAAATTTGATTCCTTCCCAGCCGGAATGGATGAAATTCCGGATGTTTTGGTGGTCTGTTCCATCGGGATTTTCTAAGACATCTTTTCGGTAGAAGTCACCAAAAAGTGCCAAAGTCTCTATTGGAGTCAAATTATGAAGTTTTGCAAAGGAAAAGATCTTGCAACTGCCGTTGTTTTGTCCGGCTTCGTTTACTATGGTTCCATTCAAAAAACGGGTGGGTGTAAATTCGAAATGGGCATCAATGTGTGCTATTACCTCAGAAAAAGAAATGGTCGCAGGGGCGTTTTTGATCTGGTCCAAAAGATTCATGAAATTCAAATTTGAACTCAAGATGGGGATTTTCTTGAAAATATCATCTAGAGGATACCGTCCGGTGGATCACAGGTAGAGTAGAAAATTAATGATAATGAGCCTTCGCGCTTTCGGATAGCTATCGGGGGCGGGAGATGCTTAATTCTCAGGCCTGCCCAGATTCTCAAAAACCATTAGTCCGTCCTTGCCCGCTACTACGATGTCTTCCCATCCGTCCTTATTCAGATCAGCAATCGAAAAATATAGTCCAGTACCTTTTCCTTCGCCAAGTGGTCCATAGCTAATTATATTTTTGGTGAATGACTCTCCATTCCATTTGAAATAATATAGCCCAGCGTAGTCTTTTCCTCCCGGATCTTTGCCATTGTGTGCCCTATAGCGCTTGCCAGTGATCAATTCATTTTGCCCGTCATTGTCAATATCTACCCATTCCATCGTGTGATACTGGGATTGAAATGAATCTATTTCATGCTTTACAAAGCTTCTATTTTCCCCATCTTTCTTTTGCTCAAGCCAAAACAATCCAAATCCATGTGCCTGACCGATGATTAGATCATTCAATCCATCTTCATTCACATCTACTACAATCATTGGAATACTGGCGTCCCCCAACTCAAAATCAGCGTGGTGAATCCATTTTCCTGTTTCCAGATCAGCAGGAGCTTCGAGCCAGCCGTCGGAAATAACCAGATCGCCCCGACCATCCCCATTGATGTCGCCAAAGCCCAATCCATGGCCTTGCGTGTCATGTACTGGAAATTTCTCGAATTGATTTGCCCCGGTCTTTTTATAATAAGCTAGTTCCTTGCGGGGAGTATTGGGGACTATCTCTATTACTCCATCTCCATCGATATCAAAACCTCTACTGGTTTCTATATTTCCGGTAGTGGCAATTTCATGCACAGGCCACTCGCTTCCATCACCTGGATTTTCTTTCCAAACCAACTTGCCTTCAAACCATCCTCCGGTCACAAAATCCATTTTCCCATCTTCATTCACATCCATCGGAATGGTAGAGAAATCTTCGTAATATTCTGCGTAGCGCTTCACTTGCCCAATAAGAAACCTATCCAAGAACCCAGGGCCTTTATACCAGAAACTCCCAGATACCAAATCCAGGAATCCGTCATTGTTCACATCGAAAACCCCGACAGATTCTGTGCTTTCGTAAGCTATTACCTGCTTCTTGAATTTCACGGTAGTTTCCTGTGCAATAGTCAGAAAGGGAAATGAAACTAAGAAAAAGGGGAGGCTATGCTTGATTATATTCATGGTAACTAAGGGTTTGTATTGATGTGTTGAAAAAATGGGTCAAAAGGAACTAACACCTTATGACCCAAATTGTCTTAACTGACCCGTCTCGGCGGCCGAGCAACTACTTCACCATCGGATGTGCTTTCAGCAAATCAGCAGGTTGATAGAACCCCGTGTGATCTTTGACCTCTTCCCTTACTTTCTTCACCAGATCAGGGGAAATAGCTGAAGCGGAATTCCCAAAAGAGTTTCTTACAAATGTCAACACTGCTGCTATTTCTGAGTCATCCAGCATACCTTCGAAAGGGGTCATCGGTACCTGTCCCGGATAGTCTTTCCCTAGTACTGTAATGGGTCCCATCATACCTTTCAACACGAGTTTGATTAATCGCTCTTCACTGCCTGTCACCCAAGGAGTGCTGGCAAGCGGAGGAAAACCAGAAGCAGAAAGTCCCTGACCATCAGGCTGGTGGCAGGTACTACAGAAGCCTTCTCTTGCATATATTTCTTTCCCGAGCACAAATAACTCTCTGTCTGAGCCTGTCAAAGAGGACTTGATATCTTCTTCTTTTTTCTCCTTTACAGAAAGCCCGGAAATATGTGCCACTGCAGCTTCATAAGCCGGAGCGATCCACTGATCCATTTCTGAGCCTTCCGCTTCAGAAAGCACTTCAAGACCTTCTTCACGCGGCATCCAAGATGCAGCTACAATTGCTTCAAGTCTTACCCGGCCATTTTCATCTTTTATAGCTTCAGTCATCAATTCTTTTTGATTGGTGACTTGGTGACCAGTATACCGAAGCACTCTCACCGCCGCTGCTCTGGCTCTGTAATCTTTGGCTTTCAAGAGTTGAGTAAGTAGGTCTTGATTCACTTTATTAATGCCCCAGCTTACCCAAAGTGCTTCCAAGAGATGATGCTCGTATCGAGGATCGCTCTTATCCAACTTACTAGCCCAATCTGCCACAGCATCTGCAACTTCAGTTTGGTCTCTTCCCCGAAGTTCTCGACGGGTTCTATATCGGGTTCTATACTCAGGCAGTTTTAGATTCTCCATCAACTCAGGGATGCTAGCCCCATCGATTTTAGCAGGAGTTACCAATGGTCTGGATGGATAAGTGATTCTATAAATCCTTCCATGTTGATGATCGCGTAAAGGATCGCGGGCATTATGCTGCATGTGACCGATCAGTATATTATGCCAATCCACCACATATAATGAGCCGTCAGGTGCGATTTCCATATCTACTGGACGGAAATTTCTGTCGGTGGAAGTGAGAAGGTCTTGTCTCCACTTCGTGGAAAATCCTATTTCCTCATCAATCATCTGATGCTGCTTTGTACCTAAAAAGCCGATGGTGTTATTGATAATCATATCGCCCTGTACATCTTCAGGAAAATGTCTGCTGGAGATAAACTCTAAACCGGAAGTTGGCCTTACCATCTGATCCTTTTGGATCAGGTTTGCACCTTTATTAGTGGCATTGCCATAGCGCGGCAAAACGGATCCCGGTTGCATCCAGTTTACATTCGGTCCAGATGTCTCAGCGTAGAAGTTTTGTCCCCACTCATCAAAAGCTATCCCCCATGGGTTCGGAATGCTTACCTGAGCTACACGCTCCAATTTATGTCTACTTGGTGTATATCTGTAAAACCCTCCGTTTGTCGCACGAACAGGGCCGTAGGAGGTTTCTACATTACTATGAAGAAAAACTCCCTCTGCCATATAAATCGCTCCAGATTCATCCGTAGTAAAAGCTGAAATCGCATGATGTGTATCGTGATCATCAAACCCACTTAGTAATATCTCCTTACGATCGGCTTTGTCATCCTTATTGTCATCATAGAGAATCACTAAGTTGTTTCCCTGAGAAACGTACACGCCTTCCGGAGCCAATTCAAATCCTACCGGAATGTGTAGGTCATCCGCGAAAACAGTTTCCTTATCTGCTTTTCCGTCATTGTCAGTGTCTTCATAGATCAACAGCTTATCAGCCGGTCTGGAATCCCCGGGCTTGTAATGTGGGTAGCTTGGCATGGTCGCTACCCAAAGTCGGCCTTTATTGTCGAAGGATAGTTGAACGGGATTTGCCAGATTTGGCCAGTCTTCTTCGGATGCGAAAAGCTCGATTTTGTATCCAGGTGCTACTTTTAACTTGGAAAGAGCAGCATCTCCATAGAGATACTCCAGACTTCCGTTTTGCTCTGGATTGTAATTGGTTTTTACTTCAGGAAGCTTTTTAGTTTTGGCATCGGCAGCTGCGAGATCTTTCTTTTCTCCTTGATTTGCCATCCAGATTGCGGTATCTCTGATGGCAGTCAACTCACGGATTTTCTCCAATTCAAAAGGATAATTGTCAGGGCCGAATGGATCGTATCTTCTACCGAATACATGTACACCGTTTGGAATTTTGTAATCATTTCTCCAAAACCAGTTTTTCTCCTGCACTGCTTCATGTACCAGTTCCCGATTTGCTTCATTTTCGATTATTTGCTTGCCAAAGATCTCATCTGCCAGCAGCACCGCTAATTTCTTGTAACCAGCTTCGTTCAACTGTGAACCATCAATGGTCAGGTCTTCTTCCGTGTCCAAATGCCATTGCTTGCTAGGAGTGTAGGCATCAACAAACATTACCTGGTTGTTTTCTGCAATCTCACTCATGGCAATAGTGTAGAGATTGAGATTTTCATTTTCTACTTTTCCGTCAGGTACATCTATTTTCTCTGAAAGATCTTCGAAAGCAATAGGAGAGACTAAAACTAATTTTGGGGAGAGCGTGTCATGATATTTCTGACGCAGGGTATGCTTTATAAAGGCGTCTAATTCAGCCTTATAATTTTCCAAGCCATCTACCCCTTGAAAAGACTCATTGTAGCCAAAGAACGAAATAATAATGTCTGTTTGTAGTCTAGCCAGCCATTCATCAGGCTTTTCCAGATGTCCTTCGCTGCCTGAAGGAGTGGCAAACTCAACCTGAAAATCTGCAGCTCCGGGAAAAGCCCAGGGATCATTGGTTCCTGATCTAGGTCTAAAGCCAGGCGTATCTCCCGGATCTGAAAGGTTTCTGATGTAGAGATTTTTGTCAGGATATCTGAGATGCATCTCTGTCTCAAAGCTGCCATAATCCATCATTCTGGATCCCAAGTTATTGCCAATCAGGGCAATTCTAGCGTTGGGTTTTAATTCGATGGTTTCTTTTTGAGTGCATTGAAAAGTGAGGAGTCCCAATAGTACTAGGACAAAGAGGTCTAGGGGGGATTTCTTAAGCATTTTATTACTAACGTATGAACAGCTAATAATAGGAATAAACGCTGGAATAATCAATTGTGGAGATTTGCATATTGCTATTTCCACGTGCTATTTTATATGTATACTATATAATAAGTGTTAAGTGGAATGTATAAATCAGTTGGTGTTTAAATCCCTTACTGTTTATGTTTATAATCAATTTATCATATATATCTATCCTGTGGTGTCCTGTTATTTAATTATTTTCAAAAAACATATTTAAGGGTATGTAATTCAGGATGGTGCAGGATAGGAAAGGGGTTTTGGAATGGTTAATTGTGTGAGTTTTATAATTAATACTTAAACCCAACCCTATGCTAAACAATTATCACTTATTAATAAAAACCCGGTTTATAGGGTTTTTATTGGCGTTGTTTATCGTATCTGTGTCATCATCATATGCACAGTCGATAACAGTACAAGGAACCGTCGTCTCAGAGGGCGATAACGAGCCCGTTCCGGGAGCTCTGGTTAACGTGAAAGGAACCCAAACAGGAACCGTTACCGATATTGACGGTAGTTTCTCAATCCAAGCAGCTGTAGGAGAGACCTTAGTCGTAAGCTTTATTGGATTTACTACCAATGAAGTGGTGGTTACTTCTGAGAGTACCAATATTCAAATTACTTTAGGTTACTCCACCTCAGATCTCTCTGAAGTCGTGGTGGTAGGCTATGGTAGTCAGGTCAAGCGAGAAGTGACCGGGGCTGTGCAATCGGTAGGTGAAGAGGAGTTGAAAGATATGCCTGTATCTTCGATAGCCCAAAAGCTTCAAGGTAGATTGGCGGGTGTGCAGATTAACCAAACGACGGGTAAGCCAGGGCAAGGAATGAGTGTCCGTATTAGAGGCCAGCTATCTGTATCTGGTGGTAGTTCTCCATTATATGTAGTAGATGGATTTCCTATTACGGGAGATATTAACTCCATCAACCCAGATGAAATCCAGGAGATCACAGTTTTAAAAGATGCGGCATCAACCTCTCTTTACGGATCACGAGCTGCAAACGGTGTTGTTCTGATTACTACCAAAAAAGGAAAAGTAGGACAGACAAATGTAAATTTGAATGTGTATACTGGTTTTCAGACTGTGCCAGAAAGTGGACGTCTGGAAATGTTGAATGCAGAAGAGTTTGCCATTTTCAAGCAAGAATACTATACAGCAGCTGGTCAACCAGTACCGGATGTTTTTCAGAATCCATCTCAATATAGAGGTCAAACAAATGACTGGTATGATGCCATGCTTCAGACTGCACCGATCACGTCTTACAATCTTACAGTTACTTCAAACAAAGAGAAAGTCAACACAGCGATTATAGCAGGGGTTTTTGACCAAGACGGAGTTGTGATAAATTCTGACTACACAAGATTCTCATTGAGAATGAATACCGATTATCAAGTTTCTGATAAAGTGAATATAGGTGTAAACGTAGCTCCTAACTATGTTATTGATAATACTCCGCGTACAGATGGAACTAGAGGAACGGGTATCCTTTTCAATGCACTTCATACTTGGCCAATTATGCCTATATATGATGAAAATGGCGAGTTGACTACATTTAATCAGCTTCCTTCAAGTACAGGGAACATTTTTGCGTATCCGAACTGGGTACGATCTGCTCAGGAGATAACAAATGAAACCAAAGAACTAAATGTCTTAGCGAATACCTATATAGAATGGAAGCCTATTCCAGGCCTTTCACTTAAATCCACATTTAATGCAGAGATAGGGAATTCGAAATACTTCTGGTTTAATCCTTCTACTGCCACTGCCAATATTAATACTACGATACCAACAGTCGCAGTTTCTATTCGTCAAAATAATGAACGTTTATCTTGGCTAAATGAAAACATAGCTACTTATACCAAAAGCATTGGAGAACATAATTTTCAGCTATTGGGAGGATTTTCTAACCAAAAATTCAGAAGTGAGAACACACGCATCCAAGCTGATACATATGCCGATGATAGAATCCCTACCATCCAGGGAGCTATAAACATAAACAGAAACGGTACTAACTCAGGAGTAGGTGAATGGTCATTGACTTCCTTGTTTTCTAGACTGACTTATAACTTCAAAGGTAAATATCTCTTCACGGCCTCGGTAAGAGGGGATGGTTCTTCTAGATTCGGTTCTGATAATCGTTGGGGTGTCTTCCCTTCTGCTTCCGTAGGATGGGTTCTATCCGATGAAGGCTTTTTGAATTCTAATTCTACCATTTCTTTTACCAAACTACGAGCAAGCTATGGTGTGACAGGTAATAATAATATCGGTAATTATACTTCATATGCTTTGGTAAATAATACGATCAATGCAGTCTTTGGAGAAACTGTGGTTCCTGGTGCAGCTATTACTTCCTTAAGCAACACTAACCTTGGCTGGGAGACTACATCGCAGTTTGACTTGGGGTTGGAATTAGGTCTTTGGGATGATCGGGTGCTTTTCACCTATGATTACTATACAAAGAACACGACTAACCTACTTTATGCAGTACAAATCCCCCGAGAGTCAGGATTTACTAATTACAATGACAATATTGGTGAAATCCATTTCTGGGGGCATGAGTTTGCAGTCAATACAGTCAATACAACTGGATCGTTTAGATGGACTACCAATGCCAATCTTTCTTTCAACCGTAATAAGGTTATGGAACTTGCAGAGGGTATTGATAGAGTCTATGGCTCTTACCACATCACACAAGTAGGTCAGCCTTTTGGTCAATTCTATGGCTTGGTGAAGGAAGGTAACTATATGAATGCCGAGGACTTGGCAAACTCACCAATTATTCCTGGTAGATCTACAGTAGGTAGTATTAAGCTGAAAGATGTGAATGGAGATGGGGTGATCACTTATGGTGGTGATAATGACGATAGAGCAATAATAGGAAACCCTTTTCCTGATTTTACTTATGGTTTAATTAACAATTTCGCTTGGAAAAACTGGGACGCAAGTGTTGCGATTTCAGGTTCCGAAGGAAATCAGTTGTATATGAGACACTTGTATTCCACTGCGAATCTGGATGGTGTATTCAATATGGTGGAAAAAGCATCCAGAAGATTTAAATCTCCAGAAGATCCGGGCGAAGGTATTTTCGGTACTACTGTCGGCGGAGGTAATGTCACGGGTGTAGAGCGTGACTGGAATAATAGCAATTTCGTATGGGATGCTTCCTATTTAACTATCAGAAATATCACTATTGGATATACATTTACCAAACTGCCTAAGACAATAAAATCACTTAGACTGTATGCTTCTGGACAGAATATGTGGGTGTTCACCGATTATTGGGGAGGATCAAATCCTGAGGTTAGTATGCAGAATGACGGAAATGGGGATGGTGGTAACCTTAGCCAAGGTGTAGACTTATCTGCATATCCTGTACCACGTACGATCACTTTTGGTGCAAATATCAATTTCTAATTTTGCTAGATCAGTACACATTTATTCACATCAAACGGTATTAAAAATGAAAAAATATATAATTGTATTACTAGCAGTAAGTATGGGGCTTACCAGTTGTGATGATTTCCTCACGGTAGTGCCTGAAACTCAATTGAGCTCTGCTACTTTCTTCAAAACTGAGACTGACTTCGTGCAGGCAGTAAATGCTGCCTATGCTCCGTTGAGGTCTATTGTCAATGACAGGTCGTGGAAACTAGCAGAAATGCATTCGGATAATACGTACTACGGTAGAAATGTGCTCTTTGGAGCGGTAGATCCTCAGGAAGATCTAGCTGATTTTGCAGTACCAGAAGCTAATGGAGTTACTGCAAATGGTAACGTACTTGAGCAATGGAGACAAGATTATCTGATTATCTCCAGAGCCAACCAGGTTCTTGCACTTATAGATGATGCGACGTTTGATCAGGCATCCAAAGACAATGTCAAAGGACAGGCATTATTTTTAAGAGCCTATGCTTATTTCGAATTGGCAAGGTACTTTGGTAGCGTGCCATTACATTTGGTGCCAGTAGCTACACGTGAAGAGGCTGCATTACCACTTTCTACTGAGGCTGAGGTCTATGCTCAGATAGTTCAGGATTTGGAGGCAGCAGTTCCTCTTTTGCCACCAAAATCCCAGCAACAGCCAGGAAGAGTTACTTCGGGAGCAGCGCGAACATTATTAGCTAATGTATTTATTAATTTAAAGCAGTGGGGAGATGCAGAGACCATTTTGAGACCGGTTGTCACCAGTGGAGAATATATGCTAATGCCGAGCTATGATATGGCTTTCTCAGATAATGCTAGCAATAAAAACAATGCGGAATCTGTATTTGAAGTTCAGTTTCTGGAAGGTGCAGCTGGTTTAAATGGTAACTTTTTCTACCAATTTCTGCCTAGACCATTATTGGCTACGGAATTAGAACCAATTACCGGAACTAGTAATCCTCAGCCTATAGATGGCGAAGGAAACAATATTCCAACTCCGGATATTATTGCAGCTTATGAAGATGGGGATTTGCGTGAAGAAGCTTCTATAGGGTATGTGTTTTTATCCAATAGTTTCAGAGACGACAAGATTTATCCGTATATAAAGAAATACGCTAAAAAACACTCTCAACACAATAATACCGGTACTAACTTCCCAATCTATCGATACTCAGAAGTATTGCTGTTTATGGCGGAAGTTCTTAATGAGCAAGGTAAAGACGGAGAAGCATTGAACTTTCTGAATGAGGTGCGTGATCGAGCAGGTTTAGATCCAGTAGGTGGTTCTGGCGATGCTCTAGGTGAAGCGATTTTCAAAGAGAGAAGAGTGGAGCTGGCTTTTGAAAATAAGCGTTGGTTTGATATTCAGAGAACAGACCGTATCCAGGAGATCATTGTCCCTTACGGTCAGCGAATAGTAGCTAATCCTCTGGATTATTATTACCCACCGCTAGAAGGCGCTGTTCCAAGACCTAATGTGTTCTCTAACCTTAACAAGTTTTACGCATTACCTGCAGACGAGTCTGCTTTGACTCCTTATTTCTAATAAATAAAATACAACTACCCGGCATCAACTGCATAGTTAATGCTTTTGATGTCGGGTTATTTTATTTACCGCTGGATTAAATGTCTTACTGAAAACTATAGTGTAAAAAGCCGTAATATTTCATGAGTGGTTTTATTATAGCAGAATTAATCCCCAACTTAAAATTCTAAATATTGCTATCCATTAACATTAGCCCTATGCACCTCAAAAATTCAATAAGAAATTTATTTCTATTCTCTGCAGCTGTACTCGTATCGGTATCTTGTACTACAGAGGAAAAGAATGAAAACAAACGGGAATTAACCGGAAATCCTAAGCTGGACAAGCTCAAGCTTCCAGACGGTTTCGTAGCAGAGCATCTACTAAGTCCTGGAGAAAAGGATGAGGGGTCATGGGTTGCTATGACTTTCGATGACAAAAACAGATTGATCACTGCTGATCAGTATGGGTTTCTATATAGACTGGAAATTCCTGCAATAGGAGCTGATTCTCTTGCTCCAAAAGTAGAAAAACTCATTATCGGTAATGTAGCCGAACCACAAGTGGGGATGGGGTATGCGCAAGGATTACTTTATGCATTTAATAGCATCTATGTGATGGTAAATCACAATGGAAATGAAACATTTGCTGAGAGTACCGGGCTCTACCGGATTCAGGATTTGGATGGAGATGATCAGTACGAATCAGTGACCAAGATCAAAGGGTTTACAGGGCAGCCTGGCGAACATGGGCCGCATAGCATTAAGCTTTCACCAGATGGGCAGTCACTATTTATAGTAGCAGGAAACCACACGGATGTACCGGAAATGGATGCATATCGACTTCCGAATGTATGGCAGGAAGACAATCTTTTTCCTGAAATCAAAGATCCAAGAGGCCATGCTAATAGCAGAATGGCTCCAGGAGGATGGGTAGCTAACATCGATCCGGAAGGTAAAAATTGGGAGCTGATATCTGCTGGATACAGAAACCCATTTGACATTGCTTTCAATGAAGTTGGTGATCTTTTTACTTATGATTCAGATATGGAATGGGATTTTGGGATGCCTTGGTACCGCCCAACCAGAATATGTCATGTGACTTCAGGAAGTGAGTATGGCTGGAGAACTGGTAACCATAAGTGGTCTCCAAATTATCCAGACAATTTACCGGCGATTTTAAATATTGGACAAGGTTCACCAACGAATGTGATGTTTGGTACAGGTGCGAAGTTCCCTGCAAAATACAGAAATTCCTTATTTGCATTTGATTGGAGTTTTGGAATTATTTATTCCATGACTTTGACACCAAAAGGCGGAACCTATGAAGCAAAAGCAGAAGAATTCATCTCTGGTTCTCCGCTTCCATTGACTGATGGCATCATAGGCCCTGACGGCGCGATGTACTTTATGACTGGAGGTAGAAGATTGGAGTCAGATCTTTATAGAGTTTATTATGAGGGTGATATTGAAGGAAATGAGGGGTCATTGACCCTAGCCGATTTGCCGGAAGAGGCAAAAACCCGTCGAGAGCTCGAGGCTTTACATGTAGATGGAGCACCAGCTTCAGGCCTTGATTTGGCCTGGTCAAACTTGAAGAACTCAGATAGATTTGTACAGTATGCTGCAAGAATAGCTGTAGAACATCAGCCTATCAGTTCTTGGAAAGCAAAAGCATTGGCAGAAAAAGATCCAGTGATATTAACTCAAGCGATGATTGCCTTATCCCGTCACTCGGATAAGGGCCAGGGAACACCTATGATTCAAGCGTTGATGGGAATTGATTACGGATCATTAGATGAGAAAGGCAAGCAAGACTTGCTTAGAGCTTTTGAGCTGATACTAGCCAGACAGGGAGAGCCATCAGGTTCTCTAAAATCTGATTTGGTAGCTTATTTAGATGCTAATTTCCCTGCTAACAACAATAATCTTGATCGTGCTTTAGCAGTACTTCTTGTTTATTTGGATTCGCCAAGTGCTGTAGAAAAGACGTTGGCACTATTAGAAAATGCTAAAGATGATCCTGACTATCAGAAGACGTTTACCTCTTCTTCTGATCTGATCATGAGAAATCCTCAGTATGGATTAGATATTGCAAACATGCTTGCGAATGTTCCTCCAGCTCAGCAAACTTACCTTGCCACCGTTTTGGGTGGAGCGGAAACAGGCTGGACACCTGAATTATATGAAAAATATTTCAGCTGGATTCAAGATGCTTTCAAATATAAGGGAGGCCGAAGTTATGTTGGGTTTATTGACAGAGCTAGGAAAATGGCGCTAGCGCATGTTCCGAAAAATGATTTTGATAAATACAATGAACTTTCTGGCGCAGCCTTGCTAACAGGGAATGGGAATGATTTGGTGAATTCAGATATTCAAGCGGAGGGACCTGGCAGAAGATGGACAGTGGAAGAAGCGGATTCTCTGATGTTAAATTTAAGTGGCAGAGATTTGTCCAGAGGCAAAGCGATGTTTGCTGCTGCTCAGTGTTTATCCTGTCATACGCTAGGTGGTGAAGGTGGAATTATCGGTCCGGATTTGACTCAGTTGGGAACTCGATTCTCTCCAAAGGATATCTTGGAAGCGACAATCAATCCAAGTGATGAGATTTCTGAGCAATACGTAGCAAGTGTACTTGAGCTAAAAGACGGAAGCTCTGTGATGGGAAGAATAGTAAATGAAGATGAAACCAGCTATTCGGTTTCCCAAAATCCTTTTTCTCCTGAAGTGCTTCGCAAAGTTGAAAAAAGTAATGTGTCCACTGTGAAAGATTCGAAGATCTCCATCATGATGCCGGGTATGATCAATAGATTAAATCCAGAGGAATTAAAAGATTTGATGGCCTACCTGATTTCAGCGGGCAACCCAAATCATGAAGTATATCAAACAAAAGTCCAAGCAGAAGAATGAAAAATCTATTAAAGTCTAAATGGCTAAGAATCGAAGTGCTCGGAATAGGGGCTATGATGGTGATTGGCTTGGTGAATTGCCAGCAGCAAACACAGAGTAAAACAAGCCCTGTGGAAGCTATGAGTGCTAATGAAGCTGATTTTGAATCAATTTTTGATGGCAAAACCCTTCAAGGTTGGGAAGGAGATCCTGTTTATTGGTCTGTGAAGGACGGAGCGATCACGGGTGAAATCACTCCTGAGACCTTGCTGAAAGCCAATACTTTCCTGATTTGGCAAGGAGGACAACCGGGTGATTTTGAGCTAAAAGCTGAGTTTAAGATTTCTGAAAGTGGCAACTCTGGAATCAATTACAGAAGCGAAATGGTGGAGGATGTTCCTTTTGCTTTGAAAGGTTATCAGGCAGATATTGATGGGAAGAACAACTACACTGGTCAGAACTATGAAGAGCGTAAGCGGACTACACTTGCTTACAGAGGTCAAATAACGAAGATAACTACTCAGCCAGAAGGAGTGGGGACCCGTGAATTTGTAGAAAGAAATGCTTGGAAAGGACTCAACCTAGAAAAAGAAATCGGTGATCGTGCCGAGCTGGGTGCTCTGATCAAAGCGGGTGAATGGAATAGCATTCATATCATTGCAAAAGGGAATGTACTGCAACATTTTGTCAATGGGCAACTCATGAGTGAAGTCCATGATGAAGATGCAGTAAACAAAATGGATTCTGGATATCTTGGTGTACAGGTGCACGTTGGTCCTCCGATGATGGTTCAATTTAAAGATCTGATGCTGAAGCAGTAGGCAGCTCGCTAGAATAGGTCATGAAAGGCCCTTGTTGAAAAGCAAGGGCTTTTTTTATTGGCATTTATCCAAGTCCTAAAATTTCGATGCACAAACATTAACAAATATAAATCTGACAATAAACCTAGTTGCGGACAACTTAAGAAGCGTTTTTGTGATTCTAACCTTTAGGTTATATTCTGAATACTTCCTTGCTCGAACGCTAATTGTAGAATGTCCGTTATAAAATCAAGAGTACGGTAAGCTAGAGGAGCTTTTTCCTACAGGCTCTTTGTTAGCAAATAGCTACACAGTTCTATAAAAACTAAAACCACTAATTATGAATTACCATATCATTATCAACAAAGTCAGCACAGTAGATGAATTGCCGGAAAGTTGGAGCAACCAAGATTTAATAGCATTGCTTGATCGTTTTGGTTTTCCAGATGCTGCAAAATCCAACCCGGCTGAGTTGAGAGAGCTTCTTACTATGGCAATTTCTGATTTCGAACCGTCTGAAGCTGCAGCAATCCTACTTGATTATAGACTTTCGGATGAACTCAATGAAGGTCAGATTGAGCAGATTTCCCATGATATGCTATTGGATAAGATCTCTGAGGAATATCCGGTAATAGGCCTCCATCATCAGCTTTTCAATATCAACCAGTTATTGCATAAGGCCTACAACGGCAAATTCCCAAGTGCAAAAGCCACAATCGCTGAATTGAATATTAGAAGCGAGGATTCGGATGCAGAAGCAGTCACTAAGGAAATCGTACTTAAGGCTTTGCAGCATACGCTCAATGACAGCAACTTGATCAAGCGGCTGTTTACAGATCACCTACTAGGCAAAGTCAAGTTTGAGGAAGCAGATTCGATAATTTGGGAGTTAAGCTATTTGGGTGAAAATCAGTACAGATTGACGACTTCAGAATATTGGATAGCAAGAGATGAGTTTTTGGAGGCAGAGTTTGATGCGGAAATTGCCGTTTTTGAAGAAGCCGAAGAAGAATAGCCATCAAGCTCCCATTACTAACATTCGAGGTTTTCAAAATCTCGAATGTTTTTTGTTTTACATCACTTTTGCTTTTCACCATAAAGACCAGGATTGGCGCAAGTTTCCTGACTTGTGCCTTGTTAACTGCAGTCTCCCGACTGCTTTCAACTAAAAAAAGAAAAATAAATTGGTAGATTATTCAATAAGAAGCACATCGATTAATTTGTCCGGCAAATCGGCATAGTTCGACGCGCTACTATAAACATAATCTTCAGGCGAGAACACAATCCCTGCAACTACTGGGTTTTGATGGATGTAGTTCAGGCATCGAGTGATTTTGTCATTTGTATTGAGTTCAATAGGGTGACTATGTTGCTGCCAAATCTGGAAGTTTGAGTTATTCGAATTTTTCATTCCAGCTTTTCTAAAGTGGAAGAGTAAAAAGTCTTTTCTGCTTTCAGTGGGACATGATTGGATTGATTTAAACAACTCAATTGCTGTGAATTTTTTTGAAATCTCGTATAATACTTTCCAGAGATTGATCACCACTTCTGCCTAGAATCAAGTGTATATGGCTACTCATGATGCAGTATGCACATACATCCAAGCCTTTAAAGCTTTGGCAATATTTTAAAGACTCTATCAAGATGTCTCAATAATCTCTCCTCGTGAAAATATCGATCCACTCTACAACTGTGAAGGTTATGAAATAAAGTTTATCCTGATCTCGTATTTTGTACTTTCTGCTCATTTTAAAAAATGAATACCTGATGATATTAAGATACTTCAAAGAGAGTTGTTTTTTATAAATTAAGAGAAAATAAGTCAGTCTGAAGACTGTAATGAGATGGGTCCAAGTCGGGAGACTTGAACCAAATCCGTCTAACCCAATTCGGGAGATTTGAACCTAAGGACCTGTATGAGGAATTTTTATATCAGTGGCGTATTTCTACCATACTATTTTTATAACTTAATCCCTAGCTTTTAGATCCAACCCATATAGGGCAGGACAGTGTCAGAAGGCCTTTTTAATAGATTACAGACTAGTCTCCAACCTCAGAATGAACCTCTCAGATCCATCCAATTGGAAAGATAAATTATCCAATTTCCGTCAGCTTGGCGGAATTGAAACTTCAATACTTGATAATGGCGCAGGACGTGGTACCCGCATAGCTTGGATTAATACGGGTACGGGACTTCGGTTCAAAGTTGTTTTGGATAGGGGAATGGATATTTTGGATGCTTTTCATAATGAGCATAGCTTGGCGTGGATCAGTAATGCAGGCCATGTAGCTTCTCAGCCTTTTTCCAACCAAGGAATAGATTGGCTAAGGACATTCGGTGGTGGGCTACTGACAACCTGTGGAATCTCTTCCATGGGACCGCCCAACGAGGATGAAACTGGAAGCCGGGGGTTACATGGCAATTACAGCAATACTCCAGCGGAACTGATTTCAATCAAGCAACCGGATATTTACTCGGGAAATCTGGAATTTGAAATCGTGGGGAAAATCCGGGAGACTACGACTTTTGGTCCGAGTCTGGAATTGAAGAGAACCATCTCAGGAACTATTGGGACGGCTGCGATTCACATCAAAGACGAAGTGACCAATCGAGGTAATTCGCCAGCACCACACATGGTCTTGTATCATATCAATTGTGGTTGGCCATTAATCGATGAAGGCACCAGGATAGTCTGGAAAGGTAAGATTCAGCCAAGAGAAGCCGATGCTTCACTTTCCTCATTCAATAAGGATCATAAGTTTACTAAATGCGCTGCTCCTTTGGACGAGCACACTGCTTTTGGTGAAGACGTGGCTTTCATTGATCCAAAAACCGATGAGAATGATCAGGTCATCTGCGGATATATGAATGATGACTTGAAACTTGGATTAAGTATCTCATTTTCCAAAAAACAGATGCCATGTCTTATCAACTGGCAACACTGGGGTAAAAATGAATATGTTACGGCCCTAGAACCTGCAACAAATCCTCCAATTGGGCAGGCTGCTGCGCGCAAAAATGGTACATTGATTTTATTGAAACCTGGAGAAAGCAGGATTTATGAAATCAAAATGGAAGTGCTAAAAGGAGAAACAGTAAAAGAATTCAAAATGTAAATTTAAAAATGTCGAACATCGATTGTCGAATAATGAATATCGAAGAGTAAGACTCAAAAAGAAAACTGATAACTATTAAATCTCAAATCAATAAACCCATGAGTTTAGCAAAGAAAGCCCTCGAACAGGGAGAAGGAATTTTAAGATTAACACCAACTTGGGTGCCTCGGTCTTTTTGTGTGCCGGGAAGAAGAATCAAACTACATCCAGACGATTATTATTGCTTGGGTGGTAATCGTGGAGGCATAGATGAACGCTGGTTTTCCTCGACCACACCCGCGGAAAATGGCCCGCTTACAAGCAAAAATGAAGGACTAAGCCATATCGCTTATGAAGATGGTGGTAAGACCGAGTTGTTTCTTTTGAAAGATTCGATAGATGAATTGGGAGGAGAAATCATCGGTGGACGTCTTTGGGACAAGTACAAGTCCTGGCCTATGTATTCCAAGTTTTTTGATAATATGGGGCCTCTTCCTCATCATATTCACCCAAGTGATGAATTTGGTAAACTTACTGGCCAAAATGGTAAGCCAGAAGCTTATTATTATCCTCCCCAATTGAACAACCACGGAGGAGACTTTCCTTATACATTCTTCGGGATTGCACCGGGAACAACCAAGGAGCAGATTAAGGAATGTCTGATGAACTTCAATAAAGGAGACAATAAGATTACGAATTATTCTCAGGCATTTAAGCTTCAACCAGGAACCGGTTGGGACGTTCCTCCTGGAATGCTTCATGCACCAGGATCCTTATGTACCTATGAGCCACAGAAGGCCTCAGATATTTTTGCGATGTATCAGTCTCTGGTCAATGAGGCGATCATTCCAGATGAGCTACTTTGGAATGCTACTCCGAAAGATAGAGTAGGCGATTACGATCTGTTGGTAGAAATGATAGATTGGGAACTGAACGTAAATCCTAACTTGCTAGAGACTCGCTACATGGAGCCTATTCCAGTAGGTGCGGCAGAAGAAATGCATGCTGCAGGATATCATGATAGCTGGATTTGCTATCGATCCCATGATTATAGTGCCAAAGAATTGACGATCTACCCAGGTCAAACAGTGACAATCAAAGATTCAGCTGCCTATGGTATGATCATGATGCAGGGATATGGCAAGATGAATGAGTGGGATATCGAAACTCCTGCCCTTATTCGATTTGGCCAGTTGACACATGATGAGTATTTCGTCAGTGAAAAGGCGGCCCAAGCTGGTGTGAAAATCAGCAACCATTCCAAGACTGATCCTATTGTAATGTTGAAACACTTCGGTCCTGATAATCCGGATTTGAAAGTCTGGGAGTAAACAGTAGCCAGTATCAGTTTTCGGTCTACAGTAATAAATAAAATAATAAATCAGGGAGGACATGGGATGTTGGTCAAGGCCACTTCGGTCATCTGTCTTCGGTCTTCCTGCTTTTAATAACTATTAATAACCCTTAATACCATGAGTCAAAATAATTTTCCAAAACTACATAATGCTACTTGGCCAGGAATTGTTGGCAAAGGCGCAGATTCTGAACCTGTAATTCCATTTGATTCACTTCTGAAGATGACAGCGGCAGCGGAAGTTGACGGTGTAAAATTTGACGGCCTGGACTTAGGTTTGCTTGAACCTCATTTCACGCTTAATGATCCAGATGAAACGAAGATTCTTGCTGAAAAACTTCAAAAACATAACCTTGTAGCCGGTTCTTTAGTCGCTCCAATATGGGCGGGTTCCGCAATGGGTTCGGCCGATCAGCGGAAGACTTTTGTAGATATGGTGCGCAAGGCATGCGAATTCGGAAAGCAACTCAGCGATCTGGGTGTCCGTCATTATGGAGTAGTCAGGATTGATTCTGCAGCCGGCGTGGAAGACTGGGCAAAGGATCCAGCTGGAAACACCAAAATAATTGCTGAAACATTCCGCGAGGCATGTGATGTAGCAGCTGATTATGGAGAAAAGCTTGCTGCCGAGGGCGAGATTTGCTGGGGAGCAATGCACAGCTGGAAATACATGGTAGAACTACTTGAGATGGTTGACAGGCCGAATATTGGTTTCCAAGCAGACATGTCTCATACATTTCTCTACACCATGGGCTATAATGCTCCGGAACACAGAATTCTTCCCAAAGACGCAGATCTAAAAGACCGGGAAGCAGTCAAAGCTGCTTTGAAAACTGTGACGGATGCGCTTAGACCTTGGACGATCGATTTCCATGTGGCTCAAAATGACGGTTCAGTATTTGGTTCAGGATCTCACGATAAGACTGGAAGACACTGCCAAGCCACTGATCCAAATGGTGTTTTAGATATTGCACATGATGCTGGATACTGGCTTAGGGATGAGAAAGGTGAGTTGACCAAAGCCTTTAAACATATCTGCTGGGATGGATGTATGTTCCCAAATAAAGTGATGAACAATCAGCAAACTTGGAATGATATTCTTGCTGCCCTGGTCAAAGTGAGGAATGCACATGGGTGGTAGGTTTGAATACTTCATCATTCTGCATTCAGTATTCGGCATTCGAAATTAAATCTTGGGATGTTTTTTAATTAATGATGAATATCGAATGATGAATAAAGAATTCAGAAGTGAAATAGAACAATAAACAACTTAGATAATGAATGAAAAGAAACATATAAGAATAGGGCTAATCGGAACTGGTCTGATGGGCCGGATACATACCAATGGTTACAAAAGAGTACCTGACTTTTTTCCAGAGTACGAATACGTTCCAGTTTTGCAGGCTTGTTGCTCCAGAAGAGCCGATAAAGCGCAGGCTTTCGCAGAGCAATGGGGTTATAAGTCTGTGGAAACCGACTGGAGAGAACTCCTGAAGAGAGATGATATTGACGCTGTCGATATTTGTACTCCAAATGATACCCATGCAGAAATTGCGATAGCTGCAGCTGAAGCGGGCAAAATGATTCTTTGCGAAAAGCCTTTGGCAAGAACTGTAGCGGAAGCTGAAGGTATGGTGAAAGCTGTGGAAAAAGCGGGGGTGAAAAACACGGTATGGTATAATTACAGAAGGGTGCCAGCGGTGACTTTGGCAAAGCAAATTGTGGCTTCCGGTAAACTGGGCAAGATTTTTCACTACCGTGCAAACTTCCTACAAGATTGGACCATCAGTCCGGATTTACCTCAAGGAGGTGATGCACTATGGAGATTGGATGCTGACGCAGCAGGTTCTGGTGTGACGGGAGATTTGCTTGCGCACTGCATCGATACGGCCATGTGGCTGAATGGGGGCATCAAGGATGTTTCTGCCATGACTGAAACCTTTATTAAAGAGCGAGTTCATCAAGGCACTGGTGAAAAGAAAAAAGTAACTATCGATGATGCCTGTGTGTTTCATTGTCACTTTGATAATGGCTCTTTAGGATTATTCGAGGCGACTCGATATGCAAGAGGTCACAAGGCACTTTATACTTTTGAGATCAACGGAGAGCATGCATCCATCCGCTGGGATCTACATGATTTGACTCGTCTTGAGTATTTTGACCATGCAGATGAAGGGCAGGTTCGTGGCTGGAGATCTATCCATGTGACTGATGGCGATCATCCATACATGGACAGATGGTGGATTCCAGGCACTTCCATTGGCTATGAGCATTCCTTTATCCATCAGGTAGCTGACTTCTTCCATAGTTTGGAGACGGGTGAGGCTTGTCATCCTACTTTCAGAGATGCTTTTGAGACGCAAAAAGTTTGTGAAGCAGTAATCAACTCTGCAAATGAACGGGCTTGGAAGGATACGGGTGTAGATTGGATTGAGAAGGTATAATTAGTAACAATTTGATAGTATCTATATTTTAGTATCAAAAGACTGGAGAAATAAAATCTTCGGTCTTTTTCATTTTTATACTAAGCCAGCTGAACTCTACTATAATTTATTATTTTTAAAGGCATAAGAATCCTATACGTTATGAAATCAAGCATGTCGAAGACGACACACAGAGGGATGATTATCCTCCAAGCGAGATTCTCCCGAATCAAGTTCGGGACAGGCTATGTGGTCTTAAAAAATCAAATTACAAACCCATGAAATACCTTACTTTCTTTATTGTTTCCGCCTACATGGTAATAGTTTCCTGTTCAGGGAAAAAAACTGATGCTGTTCAAATCGTTTCGGATTCCTCAACAGTGCAAATCGAGGAAGGTGTCAGAATGATTCCAATTCAAACTTCAAGAGGAGAATTTCACGTATTTACTCAGAGAGTTGGAGACAATCCTAGCATTAAAGTCTTGTTGCTCCATGGTGGTCCTGGGATGACACACCAGCAGTATTCGAATTTCAGAGAATATCTTCCTCAGGAAGGAATTGAGTTCATTTGGTATGATCAGTTGGGTTCAGCATATTCCGATCAACCTAGCGATTCTACACTTTGGACAATCGACCGTTTTGTCAATGAGGTGGAGCAAGTACGAGTTGCCTTGGGTCTAAATAAAGATAATTTTTACCTCTATGGACAGTCATGGGGAGGAATGCTAGGGATAGAATATGCACTTAAGCATCAGCAGAATCTCAAAGGACTAATCATTTCCAATATGATGGCAAGTCTGGACGATTACGAAAAATATGCCAAAGAAGTCCTTGGCCCGCAAATGCCAAAAGAAGTCTATGAAGAGTTGATGGAGATCGAGCGAACCGGAGATTTTGAAAACTTCAGGTATATGGAGCTTTTGGGTGAACATCATTATCCCTTTCATGTGCTCCGTAAGCCAACTGAAGAATGGCCAGATGAGATAGTAAAGATGATGGGGGAAGTGAATCCTGAGGTATATATCTATATGCAGGGGTATAGTGAGTTCGGGATTACTCCAGGTGCAACGCTGGCAGGATGGGATCGGAAAGCAGATCTAAACAAGATCACAGTTCCAACTTTAGTCATCGGAGCCACACATGATACGATGGATCCGGCTCATATGGAGTGGATGTCCAAGGAATTTCCCAATGGGCAATTTTTACTTTGTCCGAATGGAAGTCATCTCAGCCAATATGATGATCCAGAGCATTTCTTCCCAGGCTTGATTAGTTTTTTAAAGGAGGTAGATAAGCAGGATTAAGAACCAAGATTTTTGATATTAGAATTAAGCTGAGATTTATAGACTCGAAGGTCATGATTGTAAAACTCTAGCGTAGGGTAGTACGGTTGGTTTTTTTGGTCAATTGTACGAAATGTTGTTGATTTCGGCAAAAGCTTTTTAAAGGTTAAACAGCAAAAACTCCTTCAAATTAAGCTTGAAGGGTTTTTTTAAATAGCATGTATTTTTTGAGACATTTAAAAGAACTGCTTCATTTTCTTCAATCCCGTAGTGGCGACTTCCTGTGCGTCTTGTGCCCAATAGGTTTCGTTAAAAAGCTCCAGAGACATGATCTTAGTACCGCCCATGGCTTTGAGCGTTGCGGCGATTTCCTTTAATGGCGCTATGCCATCCCCAGGATAAATTCTATCGCTGTCTTTTTGCTCTAACCGGGGTTTCGAAGTGAAATCATTCATGTGGAATACTTCGATGGCATTTCCATTGATCAATTTTAGCCCATCAAAACCAGAACCCCCTCTGAATAAGTGATAGATATCAGGAAGGATTCGAGCGTCTGGATCATTTGCTGCCGATGCAGTAGCTAAAGCTTGACCCAGATGGTGGAATGGAGCATAAGCTCCCCAAAATTCCAATTGCGGCATTACGCCAGTTTTTCTTCCCAGCGCTAGTAGCTCAGCGTATTGCTCACCAGCAGCCAGCAAGTCTACGGGATCTGTGGCGCCAATGGCAGGTGCGGCTATTCGCTTACAACCTATTTCAGCCAGCATTCCCATTTCTTTTTCCATCTGCTCAAAACCTTCATTGCTTTTCGCTACATTCTGAGCCATCCATGGTGCAAATCCAATTGCGTTTACAGGAATTAGTTGAGCATCGGTAAACAGTTTTTTAAGAGAGGCTAGAGATTTACCGGATTTAAGGTAGGCATCCACCTCCGAGATCCAGAGTTCTATTCCGTCATATCCTGCTTTAGCTGCTACTTCTATAATCTGTGGTAGATCAAGTTTTTGACCACGTAAAGTGCTAGTATTTAGTGAAAATTGTATCATTGCTTCATTCTTTTGCGTAGTAGAAGCAAGTACGGGTGCCAGAGGAAGAGCAGTCGCTCCTAGGGCAATAGATTTGAGTAGGTTTCTTCTTTTCATTTGAGGGTTATTGAAAATTTGAGTGGCTTAATCCACCTATATACTATATTTACCGTTCAAATTATTCCATGTAAAAGAGAGGCTAATCTGATCTAGTATAGTGTCGAACATATGCTAAAAATAAACTTTTTCACACCTTTTCTTCTGTTTTTTATATGTGTTGCCAATTCATTTGGGCAGTCACAGACCTATTTGTCCTTATACAAAGAGCAGTTGCCATATTTCCAGGAATTGATTACTGGTGGTCAGTATAAAGAACCTCCTTTAAACTATGAGGGTGATCCATATTATTTGGATAGGACATTTGGAGAAGGAATGTTATCCATTAATAATATAAGCTATACTGAAGTTCCGCTCCTATACGATCAACATGATGATGTGTTGATCACGTTTCACCCGATATATCGTCAAAAAATCTTAATTACTCCTGAAAAAATTGAAGAGTTCCAACTCAACGACGGTAGCTTGTTTAGGAAATATCTAGGAAATGAGTCTTATGCACGTCATAAGAATGGATTTTATCGTGTGATAAAAGATGGTGACATCAAAGTCTTGATGAAGCACTATAAGTATAATGACCCGACAAAAGAGGTAGGTAAATACACCTATAAGTTTGTGGAGAAAAACGATTACTTCTATTGGCACAATAATGAATTTGTCCTTATTAGAAAGAAAAAGCAGGCAATTCAAAGTTTGGGATTAAATAAGAGGGAAGCAAAAAAATATCTTAGAGGGAAGTCTCTCTATTTCTCACTGGACAAAGAAAAATTCATTTTAGAATTGGTTACCCTAAGAGAAAGTAAGGCTGATACGTTTAACGGTTTTGTCGAATGAAAAAAATTCTACTACTGATTTTAGTTTCTTGCTTTTTCGCTGATTTAAAAGCTCAGACAAGTACCCCAAAGTTGACGGGAATGTATATAGGAATGTCCTTTGAAAGATTTGTCGAGAAAATTGAGTCTGATACTGATTTTAGTTTTTACTACAAAAAGGAAGATGTAGAAAATCTTCAAGTCAACCTACAGGCAAATAATTCGGATATCAAGATGATTTTGAATCAAGTTTTTGCTGAGACTGACTTGACTTATACAATAGATAAATCTAATCGGATCTGGGTAAGCAAAGGTCAAAAAATACAAGTTGAATTTCCAACTGATTATTTTTTGGTTCAGGAGAGGCAGGATAATCTGGCAAAAGCTGGAGATTCATTAGGCGCTTTTGACAAAAACAAACGCTTTACCATAGGGAAATCTTCAGATAACCCTCAATCGAAAACAGCAATTTTAAGTGGTGTAGTAACCAGCATAGAGTCAGGGAAACCAATGAATGGCGCTATAGTTCTGGAAAAAATCGACTATAATCAAGCAGCTACGGATCAAAATGGTAAGTACCAACTGACTCTTCCAAAAGGAAGACATACGATTTGGGTGCAAAATATTGGTGGCTTCCAGGAGCAGCGGCAAATTGATCTGAAAGGCGACGGAGTTCTTAATATGAGTATTGAAGAGACCATACTTTCGCTGGATGAAGTGGTAGTCAGTTCTGGCGCATTGTCTAATGTGAACAAACTTGATATGGGTGTTCAGTCCATCAGTATTGCAGAAGTGAAGAGACTTCCCGCGGTATTGGGTGAGGTAGATGTTCTTAAAGGGATTTTGATTATGCCAGGTGTCAATACCGTAGGCGAGGCAACTTCTGGATTTAATGTGCGTGGGGGGGCGGCGGATCAAAATTTGATTTTGTATGGTAATTCCACGATTTTTAATCCTACTCATGCCTTCGGATTTTTCTCTGCGTTCAACGCAGACATAGTTAATGGTGTGGAGCTTTACAAAGGATCTGTTCCTGTGAATTACGGTGGCAGACTTTCTTCGGTCTTGCAAGTTGATCCAAAATTTGGCAGACAAGACAAAATCGGAGGCTCTGGTGGATTAGGCATTCTGACTAGCAGATTGAGTTTGGATGGTCCTATCGGCGAGAAGACGAATTTTATAGTAGGAGGAAGGACAACTTACTCGGATTGGGCATTGAATCTTTTGGATGATGAAGCCGATTTGAATGATAGTAAAATCACTTTTTATGACATCAATGCGAATATTCAGCATAATCTCAATGAAAAGAATACATTAGAGTTGACAGCGTATTTAAGTCAAGATGATTTTCGATTTGATCCAGATACCACTTATTCCTACCAAAATATAAATGTAGCGTTGGGATGGAAACACTTTTTCAATGACCAGCTGGAAGGTAGATTTACAGTTGGAAGTGATAATTATCAATTCGGAATTATTGGGCAGGAAAACCCATTGAATTCCTTTGATTTTAGTTTTGACGTTAATCAACTTTTCCTCAAGGCGGAATTTGAATATAGAAAGAACGAGAATCATATCATTAACTTCGGGGTTCATGGCATTCAGTATTCATTGAATCCAGGAAGTAATAGGCCTTATGGACCAGAATCAATCGTAATAGAAAAGGAACTGGACGAAGAAAATGCCCGCGAGATTTCAGTTTATTTCGGAGATGAATTTATTGTGTCTGAAAAACTGTCCGTGAGCTACGGCGGTAGGTACATGCTATATCAATTGCTAGGTCCTATGACAGTGAATGAATATGTGCCAGGGGCTCCAATTACAGAAAGTAATGTAATAGGAGAGGAGACTTTTGGCAATGGTGAAACAGTGAAGACCTATCATGGGCCAGAATTCAGGGTTTCGGCTCGATATACGTTGGACAATAAGTCCTCTGTGAAAGCAGGTTTTAACACCATGCGACAGAATATCCACTTACTGTCAAACACTTCATCTATTGCCCCAACGGATTCTTGGAAATTGAGCGATACGTATATCCGGCCACAAACTGGAGGTCAAGCTTCGCTGGGATATTATCGTAATCTTGCCAAAAATCAAGTGGAATTTTCTACGGAAGTTTACTATCGATATATGGCAAATCTGCTTGATTATCGCTCCGGAGCCAATATCATCCTTAATGAAAATATAGAACAGGACGTATTGAATTCGGATGGGAAAGCTTACGGAGTGGAGCTTCTTTTGAAGAAAAGTACAGGGTTACTACAAGGGTCTTTGGCCTACACCTATTCCCGATCTTTAATGAAGACCTCAGATGATCCAAGCATTGAGAAAATCAACAATGGAGATTTTTATTCCAGCAATTTTGATCAGCCTCATCACTTGGTGCTCACGGCTAACTATGAGTTGAGCAAGCGGGTAAATACTTCTTTGAATCTTAACTATAGCACAGGAAGACCAATTACTTTGCCGATCTCTAAGTTTGATTATGCTGGTTCGGAGCGGGTTTATTTCTCTGAGCGAAATGCGTATAGAATTCCTGATTATTTCAGAATGGACTTTTCTGTGAATATTGAAGGAAGTCATAAAATCAAGAAACTGGCTCACTCGTCCTGGTCATTTGGAGTTTATAACCTGTTGGGTAGAAGTAATCCTTATTCAGTGTACTACACACCAGTAGAAGGCCAATTAAGGGGGTATCAACTTTCAATTTTTGCTCAGCCTATTCCATTTATAACATACAATTTCCGTTTCTGATGAATAGACTAGTCCTTATTATATTTTTCTGTATCCTATTCATTAGTGGATGTAGAGAGCCTTTCAATCCGGTTATTGAACCAGCGGATCTTTCTGTATTGGTAGTGGAGGGGTATTTGGATACAGAGGGTTTACCAAGCAAGTTGAAGCTCAGTTATACCCGGAATATTCAAACAGATGATTCGTTTTTGCCCAGTGTTCCGAGTGCCGATGTGTATCTAAGATCAGAATCAGGAGAAGAATACCCATTAACTGATATGGGATCAGGAGAGTTTGAATTTGCTTATGATATCCCTGAGGATCAGAATTACAGACTTTACATATCTACTAATGAGGGAAAAACCTACACTTCAGATTTGATTAAGCCGATTCTTACGCCTGAGATTATTGATGTAGGCTTTGTGAAGAATGAATTAGGAGTTGAGGTATACTTGACCACAAAGGGAGATGAGAATGCAGATGACTTCTTATGGACATTTGAGGAAACTTATGCTTTCCGACCGAAAATCCCATCTTCTTTTAAATATGATGAAGAGCTGCAAGATGTGGTTATTAGGAGACCTGAAGAAAGGACAGACATGTGCTATAGAGGGGATGTAAGTGCTGACTTGATCTTAGAGACTTCATCTAGATTTGAAGATCAGTTTGTGTTTAGACAGTCTATCACTCAAATATTGCATGATGATGAGCGTCTTTCTGTGCGCTATAGCATTTTGATTTCCCAGAAAGCTTTGGATAAGAAAGCTTCTGAATTTTGGGAGATTCTCCGCAAAAACACAAATGACTTAGGCTCTATTTTTAGCCCATTACCTTCTAACATCCGGGGAAATATAATGAATGATCAAAATCCTGATGCACCTGTGGTGGGGTTTGTGAGCTTGGGAACTGTAAAGCAAAGACGATTATTCATCGGAGTTAGGGAAGTGCTACCATGGACCGCAATAGAACCTGCTTACTTTAACTGTTTCGTCGAAACTGATACGGTTTTGATTGCAAATTATGGACAATCCTTTGGAAGCGGGGGTTTTATACCTGTAGTACCTATTGTTCCTGAAGGAGCATATTCTCCGATAGGATATCGAGGGGCTATTCGCCGCTGTTCAGATTGTACACTGAGAGGGACAAATGTGAAACCTGATTTCTGGGAGGATTAATATGAGCTTATCGCATAAATTATTCGCATTTCTTTTTCTAAGTCTTAGCTTTTCTCAGGTGGCTTCTAGTCAAAACCTTGAAGCTGAGACAGTGGATTTTTCCATTCCGAAGACAATCTATTTTGGAGGTGAGCGGGTGTGGATAGCTTGTCAAGCTTTGCAGGATAATTCTCCTGTAGAGTCTAAGATTATCTACGCAGAACTGGTTAATCGATACAATGAGTCAGTTGCTATGGCAAAGATGCCTTTGGTGGATGGAAAGAGCTTTAACTTTCTTCAGCTTCCTACTAATCTACCATCAGACAATTACCTTCTTCGAGTTTTTACGAGAGTAAGTCCGTATCAAAACTTGGAAGAAGGTTTAGTACAGCAATTCATTACAGTATTCAATAGAAATGTCCCCCCTACGGTAGTTTCTGAGCGAAAGTTTGAGTCTCAACGTAGAAGGTCCAATGAAATAGTTTTATCCCAGGAAGTGATTGCACCAGGGGAAATAATGGAAATAGAATTGCCAGTTGGTATTGACATAAGTGAAGTAAGTATAGCATCTGAAAATCCTTTTTTGACTGATCAAGGGAAGATTCCCTCAGGGACTGCTTATGAGTCTATCGAGAAGCATAGATTAGTTCCTGAGTTGTTTGGACATATAATCGAAGCCAAAGTAGAGGGTGCTTCAGTCGATACAACACAATTGTACTACCTCTCTCTTCATGGCGATAAATCTGCACTTTTTACAGATAGACCGGATGCTGATGGCACAATGTACTTTGATGCAGGGGGAATGAAACACTGGAAATTCCTTGTTGCTCAGGCTGATGAAAATGGAAGCTTATTGGACTTCGGGATTGTTTCACCTGCTCCTGTTACAAGTTTTAAAAGCAGTTTTGTATTCCCTGAACTTGAAATCAGTCCCGCGGATCAGGATCTTCTTCAAGAACTTCTGAAGGGTGGACAGGTGGAAGCCTATTTCGTCAATGAGTTTGATGCAAGCTTATTTCCTGTAGTTACGGGATTTATGGATGATCGAACTTACTTATTGGATGATTATACCCGATTTGAAACGGTTGGTACAGTCATCAAAGAATATGTCCCTGAGGTGGCATTAAGGACGATGAAGAAGAAGAAAGAATTCCGGGCTTTGGATGAGGTGCTGGATGCTGGTTTTGATTCGAATCCTTTGATGTTAATTGATGCATTACCTGTTTTTGATTCAGATATGCTGGCAGCATTTGATCCTTCTGGTTTTGAAAAGCTTGAAGTGTTGACCCGTACTTTTTACTTAAACGAAGAGAAGTTTCCAGGTGTGATGAGTTTCAGTTCGTATAAGAATGACTTTGGTGGTTTTCCTATTCCTTCCAATGGGATTTACCTCGATTATGAAGGTATTCAACCTAAAGTTGTATCCACCGAAACGCTCTTTGCTCCACCAAGCCAAGATCAGAATATCATGGACTGGAGAACGGTATTGTACTGGTCGGAAACTCCTGAAATCTCTTCTCTAAATAATTCTATTGAAGTCAAAGCACCAGATTTAAAAGGGAAGTATCTGGTTAAGGTTAAGGCTAAAACTCAACAAGGGGAATCAAAAGACTACCTGCGAACTTTTGAAGTGAAGTAAAAGTCTTTTTCGTTATTCGTTTTTACGTTTTAACTCACGCTGTACAAAGTCAGTGACTTTTGTTTCATACCCACCATTATACTCTGGCACAAGTGTCTTCTTTTCAGGGAAAGATTCCATGTGCAAGGTCTGAGTAGGGAAAGCAAAGCGTACGCCGATTGAATTGGCCAGCTTCACTATCTGGATCAAAATCTGGTGACGGCACTCCAATTCCTCTCCCCAGGTAGGTACTTCAAAAAAGATGTAGAACATGATGTCTTGACTGAAGGAGGACAAGTTGTTGAAGTAGATGTGAAACACATCTTTGCGAGTGCTGGGATGAGCTAGGACAATCTCCCTCAAACCTTTGACAAATTCATCAACGAGCTCGGGAGGAGTGTCGTACGTGATTGTCAAAGTCGAGTAAAATCTTCTGTATTGGCGCAAACCATGATTGTCCAGTACTGCATCAGCAATTTTCCCATTTGGGACATACATGAGTGAGTTTCTAAACGTACGAATACGTGTAGATCTAAAACCAACTTCTTCCACGGTACCATCGATATCTCCTGAAGTGATCCAATCGCCCACCTGAAAAGGTTTGTCAATGAAAATCATGACTGAGCCAAAGAAGTTTTTGATCGTGTCCTGAGCAGCTAGAGCAATGGCTACACCACCAATGGAAAGACCTGTGAGGAATGGGATAATATCAAGATTAAGTCCATCTCTCAGGATAAACAAAGTTCCAACAATGATCACAAATGCCTTTAGTGTTTTTCGCATCAAAGGCACTAATTGATCATCAAGCGTAGATTCCGTTTTAGTGGCTAGTTTGGTAAAGTATGCTGCCACCACATCTGCCAATTTGTAGAAAATAATGGTGATCAGGAATGGCTTTAATGTACGAAGAGCTATTACTATCCATGACCAAATTTCAATGGGTAGCTGGAGAACCCGGATGAAAAGTGAGAGTAATACCACTATTAAATAAAAGCTGATCACTCTAGCTACGGGTAGGATGTAATCTTCTCCTATTTTTCCATAGCCATAACGCTTAAATAGGTAAAGCATGAATTTATCCACCACTAATGTGAAAACCCAATGCGAAAGAAAAACCAATAAAAGCAGGATAAACAAGCCGACCAATTGCCATAGATGCAGTCCTAGATATTCTTGATTCCCAATCTTTGGTAAAACGTTTAGCAACTTTGCAGTACCATAGGGATAGGTTTCTGAGTGAAGTTCATCTATTTGGCTTACACTGAAAGCTGAATATTTCCAGCTATCACCGGATTTTTGCAGGAATATACCCGGGAGCTTTTGTTTGTCGAAATAATAGATGTTCTCATTGGTTGCAGAGGAGCTGTCAGAGTAGTTTTGCTCATTTGGAATCTCATTAGTTCGTATTAAAATCCCTTTACCCTCAAAAATCTGTTTCAATTTTACGGCGAGTCGTTGGCCATTTTGATCTTCTACATCTGAAAGGTCAAGTGTTTTGGCAGCATTCTCTGGCTGATAATGCTCTTCCTCTAGGTTATAAAAAAATGAGAGCGTAGTATGATATGGCGAGCTCAGGTTGACCGAATTACCTACTTTATAAATGTCCTGATTGTCTGTAATCAGCTGTGCAAAAGAGTGAGTGTTAACCCATATAAATAAGGATATAAGTAGGAAGTACTTTTTCAGCATTAGTTGTTGAGGTAATTTTTTGCAAGTTAGCCAATCATGAGACGATGCCCAAGGGAAACCAGAGATGGCTAATCTGCCAGTTGGAATTCCGTAAGTGTGGAGCCGCTCACGGTCCTGATCAAATACTGTCCTAAAGAAGATTGATAGGTAATCTGGATATGACCTGTACTTTCCAGAGGCATAGTAGTTTGCAGATTTCCATTGAGATCATACAGGTAGCAAAAGGCTTGATTGAGATCTGTGATAGCGAACAATTGCCGGTTTGAGCCAAAATCAAAATATTGATAAAGTAGATTTTCATCTGATACACGTGTATTGAAAAGGATTTTTTCGCTTCGATCAAGTACACTTACTTCATTAAACTGGCGGGAGATAAAGACAAAGTCGTTTTGCTTCTGATCCGGAACAAGCAGGAACTCACTGTCACGATCATTCTTGATTAGTTGGTTTCTATAGCCGATTTCTCCGTTGAAATTGGAATGGATCACTTCCCCGTTTGTAGTGATCCCAACGAGCTGTGTCGATCTTGATTGTGGATTTCTCCAGGCAATCAGTCCAGAATTAAAGGATGCCCCAAGCTTGATTGAAGAGCCTGCCTGACTTTCACCTCTTCTATTGAAAAGCTGGAGGTTACCATTTTCAGTTAAAGCTACCATATAGTCTCCCTTACCAGGAACTCTGTAGTGAGCTGGTGAGCCAATGGTTTTAGCTCCTATCCGGTTAGGATTCCAGCCTTCCAGTTGTGCACCAGTCTTATCCAATAAGAATAGGTTGCCTGCCTCAGTGCTGACGAAGTAACGATAGTCTTTTGAATTGCTGTAGTCAACTAGATTGAGATGAGTGATATTCTCGCCGTTTATATTCAGTGGATATCCAGAGAGCGGTTCTCCTAATCTGTCGATTCCGTAAATTCTCTCAGCGGTAGCCACCAGAAGCTGAAGTTTCGAATTTTTGTAATAATCGATTTGAAAAGCATCCGAAACTATCGGACCTGATAGCTGCACTGAATAAACTTCCTGCCCTGCGGAATTGATCAGATGGAGGACATTGTTTTGATCCTGCACTAGCAGGTCTTCTGTATTATCCTGATAATTGGTGATGGATTTTGGACCGTAAATTAATGGCTGATCAAAAGATATCCTGTTGCTCGGCTGCAAGGATATTGCATCTGTAGTTTCGATTTTTGGTTGGGAGCCCCCATCATAAGGGAATCTCAGCGTTGCTTCAGTTCTATCCTGGAGTTGATTGATTTTGAATGAAACCCAGGGAAATGATTGAAATGCTGAGGCATATTTCTGAAGGAAAGAACTCCAGGAAGGATTGGCTTTTTTAGTCCATGAATCCCAAATATGATCTGTTAAATAGATCCGACTGAATCCTGAAGTTGGGCTTAAATCCTTTTTTGCTTCAGGAGCTCTGGAAGATTTGCCCCAAGTGCTCCCTGACCTGATGTCGTCTAAGACCAGCTTCATAGCTTGTTGGGAATTGGTGAGAATCAACACATTATTTTCAGAGGTGATGAACGTTTGTCCAAATTCCGGGAATTTTCCTTCAAATAAATGTGCTGGGAAATCCTCCTCTGAAAGGTACAGGATCTCATATCCTGAATAGAAATCAGAGCCTTCCTCACTTTCGCTTTCTTGAAATTCTTTGAGTTGCTGTATGGCAAGTTCTGCATCTCTTGTTCGTGCCAATAGCGCCAGATTTTGGTCTACTCCTCCTGCATTTTCTAAATCCAGCAAATACAATTCTCCGGTAAAAGTATCCAGGAAACCTTTGTCTAATAGTTTTCGCTGTATTTCT
Organism: Algoriphagus aurantiacus; assembly: GCF_035156405.1. NCBI lineage: Bacteria > Pseudomonadati > Bacteroidota > Cytophagia > Cytophagales > Cyclobacteriaceae > Algoriphagus > Algoriphagus aurantiacus. The sequence goes on from NZ_JAXRUT010000016.1 coordinate 73,779, forward strand.
CCGCTAAAAGTCGCTCTGGCTGTAAAAGCACGATTAACGATTTTTTGAGTCTCATATATGCTTTCTAGATTGATCTGGGTGAGTGCAAGCGTACGATTAGAGATTACTTCTTCGATAGCAGCAAGGTTGGCTTGAATGGAAGGGGTGAAATCAACGTCTTCCTCATAGACTACTGTGCCTTTGAAAACCATTTGATTTTCTTCCAAATTTAAATCCAAAGCTGCTACACCAGGCATTATTTGCAATCCTGCAATCGCCGTACTTTCTCTTTGTCCACCGATTCCCTTCAACAGGCTAGCAAGCCCCTTGCCAGATAGTAATAATCTTCCTTTTGAATCAGAATTGTAATCTATTGATTTAAATAAGGAGTAAAAGCTTTGCTGATCTTCATTCACATAGAATCGGATGGCTTCCTCAACCAAGAAGGAAGAAGAAGAAATTACAGCCAAATCGCCAAGTAATGAAATGCTCCATTGACGGTTGTTTTCCGAATCGTAGTATTCCAGTACATCTTTATCTGAATATTGCCTCGTTTGGAATCGTGATCCAGATGGAATACGTGATTTAATCTCTTCTACGAATCCTGTGGCGGTTGATGGACTGAGATTTAGGGTAAAAAGTAGTTCGAACGTCTCAATACCCGTTGAATGAAGGCTAATAGTTGCTTGTTGACCATTGAGGGATTTAGCAATTTCTCCAGAACCGCCATTTAGACTGTCTAGCGTGATGAGTTGATCAGATAATCTTTGGAATGCTGGAAATGATTTTAGAATCTCCCATACAGGATCATTGACAAGGCTATTCCATTGATCGGCACCTTCGTAAGTTTCAAAGACGAATACTGAATTCTGACTGATAACCTCCAAGCTATTGACCTGGCGGGAAGAAAAGTATGATTTGTAGATCCAGAAAGCACCTCCGAAAAGGATAAGGGAGATAAAAAGTATAAGTAGGCTTTTCCAGATCTTCACAGGCTCAAGGATGATTCAGACGATATTACACAAAAATCAGACCTAAGAAACCCCAGTCAACGCAAGAGAATCTCAGGTCTGATATATAAAAACACTAGGATTACTTACCTAGCTTGTTCAAAACTTCCATTACTTCTTTTACATGACCTCTAGACGTCTCAAGAAGTGCTTTCTCTTCCTCATTTAGGTCGAGTTCCAATACTTTCTCTACACCGTTTTTGCCTAGAATCACGGGCACACCAAGGTAGCAATCATCGATACCGTATTCGCCTTCCAGTTTGATACAAACCGGGAATACTCTTCTTTGATTTTTCAAGATTGCCTCAACCATTTGAGCAGCTGCAGCTCCCGGAGCATACCAAGCAGAAGTTCCCATTAGTTTCACTAGCTCACCACCACCGAACTTAGTTCTTTCGATGATTGCATCAAGCTTGTCTTTAGCTACTAATTCAGTTACCGGAATACCAGCGACTGTAGTATAGCGAGGAAGAGGAACCATGGTATCACCGTGACCACCCATTAGGATTGCCTGGATTTCTTTTGGAGATATGTTCAATTCCTCCGCTAGGAAAGCTCTGTAACGTGCAGTATCCAGAATGCCAGCCATACCTATTACTTTATTTCTAGATATACCAGCAGTGATATGAGCTTGGTAGGTCATCACATCAAGTGGATTAGATACCACGATGATTATTGCATTTGGAGAGTGCTTGATTACATTCTCAGTCACTGACTTCACGATGCCAGCGTTGGTTTCGATCAGGTCATCACGAGTCATGCCTGGCTTACGGGGAAGACCAGAAGTGATCACTACTACGTCGGAATTAGCAGTTTTGCTATAATCATTAGTACTTCCTATGGTGCGGCTATCGTATTGGTTGATAGGTGCTTTCTGGAAGATATCAAGTGCTTTACCTTCAGCTACTCCTTCTTTGATGTCAATTAAAACGATTTCCTCAGCGATTTCGCGATAAGCCAATACATCGGCACAAGTTGCGCCTACATTACCAGCTCCTACTACGGTTACTTTGCTCATTAGATTTATAGATTATTATTTGAATATATTGCGTTAAAAGCGGCGCTAAGTTATTAAACTATGCCTAGGATTCGAAACAGACCTCTGAATAGTTTGGAAGTAATTAAGGTATTTTGACAAAAGCGAGATTTGTGAGTTGAATCAGCTTATTCAAACATTTGACGAAGGCTAAAGAAGCCGAATGATTCCCTATAAGATCGGAAAAGTCGCTGGTTGTTGAGGTTGTAGTATTCTGTGAGAGAGGTCATCATTTTTGCTTTGATCTTAGGATTGCTGTCAAAAATCTCCTGCATCGCAAAGTGAGGAATTACAATTAATTCGGCCTCGTCAGAAACAATTAGTGCGGTGTAAGTCCTCTTTGCATTTTCGAGTAATGAGTTTTCTCCGAATGCTTCACCTTTTTTGATTTCAAGTATAGTCTCGAAATTGTCTTTGATGTCAATAGTTAGGCTGATTTCCCCATTCTTGACTAAGTAAAGTGCTTGACTAGGGTCTTTACTGAAGAAAACCACTTCATCTTTCGCATACTTTCGATGATGCATTGCAGGGATAAATCGAGCCATTTCCTTTTCTTTTAAGCTTTCGAAAAACTTAATCTGTCCAAGAAAATGGAACATTTGTTCCTCTGCCTCGGTGTATGTTTTGGAAAATGGATTCCGCATTGCTTATCGCTTTTTTAAATACAGTAATTTTCTGGTAGATGCTGTTGATTTTGCCCAATCAGCGATTCTATAACCAATAACCCAAGCTATTTGCCCATCTGAAAGTAAGACTTTTACAGATTGTTTTTTTACCACAGGTACTTTCAAATCTATCAAAAAGTCAGAGATTTTCTTGGCATTTTTCATTCCAAGAGGAATAAATCGATCACCTTCTTGCCAGCCTCGGATTTCTAAAGGAAAACTTAGTCGCTCTAGATCGAGCATGGCATTTTGTCGTGTTTTATCTAGGTCTTCTTTGCCTTCTAATTTGAGGATTTCATACTTTCCTTCAGGCAAAAGAAACTCAATATCACTTTGAGAAATAGAGATAGAAGAAAATTTACTTGGTAAAAGTGCCAATATTAATTGATCACGGTCAAGATTGAGTAAATGACTTGGGCTTTCGAATAGCTTTCCAGATTCGCCTAACTGGCAACTTTCCAAAACATCTTGCGCCTGATCAGAATTGAAGCCGTACGGACGAAGCCAGAAGTACAGAAGCGATGCCGCTCCAGCGGCCCTTAGAATATCAGTTGTAGAAAGGATTTGTAACCCATCTGATTCTTTGATTTTTTCATTTTTCCAGTTTTCAAATAGTCCATTGAATGCCTTTCCAGTGTCTTTTAATCTTGCAAAGCTGCTCAGCAGATTTGATTTTGCATCATCGCTTACAGAATAGATCGCGGGTAAACTGATGTGGCGAAGCTTATTCCGTTTGTAATCGGTCTTTTCATTTGAACTGTCTTCTCTCCACTCGATGTGATTAGCGAGGACATATTCTTGGATTTCTTTTCTTCCAAAAGCCAACATAGGCCGGATCAGCCAGCCTCTGCGCTCTGCCATTCCATAGATTCCTTCGATGCCAGTGCCACGAAGTAGATTGAGAAAAATAGTTTCTATCTGATCATCTTCGTGATGAGCAATGATAATGCCTGCCAAGTTTCGATCTGATCTTATGGTTTCAAACCACTGATAACGAATCTCTCTTGCTGCCATTTGCGTAGAGATATTTCTTTCTGATGCATATGAGGAAGTGTCAGCATGATGAACGTGGATAATTTTGCCTTCAGTCTTCGCCCATTTCCTGATAAATGCTTCGTCTTCGTCGCTGTCGTTTCCACGTAATTGAAAATTCACGTGTGCTATTTCAAAAGGAATAGCTGCTTTGGTAAGAAGATTGCCCAGGCACATGCTGTCCATTCCGCCACTGCTTGCCAATAAGTAAGTTTTGGAGGGTTCTAAAATTGATTTGTTCCGGATATGCCGGATAAAAGCTTCAACCATTGATCAAAAATATCATTTTCTGCTAATTTTGCCCACATTCGTGCAACTATGACTTCAGCCTTATTTCGTATTTCCTTCTTCCTTCTGTCTTTTTGGGTGATTTCCGCTTCATCTCTGGCACAGGAAAAATCCATTTTGGAGATTAACAAAGCAGATGAACTAGCCGGAGATGGGGTAAAGGGATATGAACGGTTCTTGGGATCAGTGGAGATGAAACATCAGCAAACATTGATTTATTGTGATTCTTTACATTTTTTCAGAAAGGAAAACAAAGCACGTCTATTCGGGAATGTGAGAATAGTCGATACAGAAGATCCTGTGCAGACGACTAGTGGCTATGCAGAGTATGATGGCAATACCAAAATGGCAAAGCTTAGAAATCGCGTTGTTTTTACAAATCAAGAAACCACTCTGACTACCGAATACCTGGATTATGACCGTGCTGGCAATATTGCTTATTATTTTAACGATGGGAAAGTAGTCGATTCGGTCAATGTTTTGACGAGTGAGCGTGGTAAATATGAGGTGAATATTGAACGGATAACATTCCAAAAGGATGTGGTGCTTGTCAATCCCGACTACACCATGAAAACCAATGATTTGGTTTACATGACAATACCTAAAACAGCGGAAACAAAGGGGCTGACGAATCTAATTTCAAAGGATGGCAATACGCTTGATGCCCAAAACGGTAGTTTTTATGACACTCAGGCAAAAAAGTTTAGGTTTTATGATGGAGTTGTAGAGACAGAAACGAGTAGAATAAAAGCAAAGGAATTGTTCTACAGTGAGTTGGATGCATACTACGAAGGAAAAGAAAATGTGAGTGTGCTCAATAAAGAGCGGCAAGTAGAGGTATTTGGAGATGTGGGAGAGTATTGGGATGAGCGAAAATATAGTTTGGTTCATGGAAATGCATTGGTAAGAAGGTATTTCGAAAAAGACACCCTATATATGGCTTCAGACTCATTGATTTCTCAAGATGGTGAAGCTGATTCAATGAAATATTTGTTGGCATTTCGTAAGGTGAAGTTGGTGAAAACAGATATGTCTGGTGTAGCGGATTCATTGGTTTATAATTATTCAGATTCGTCTATTCAGCTTTACAAAGACCCGGTAATGTGGAATCAAAAAAGCCAGATTACAGCCGATAGCATGGTTTTTTACATTGCTAATGAGGAGCTGGATCGTGTGTTTATGAAGGATAAAGTTTTTGTGATCACGCAGGATACAATAAAGAACTTCAATCAAATGAAGGGCAGAAGTATGGTTGGCTATTTTGTAGATGGTCAAATGGACAAGATTGACATAGACGGTAATGGAGAATCGCTGTACTTTGCTTTGCAGGCAGATACGCTCTCTCAGGGAATCAATAAAACTCTAAGTGCCAATATCAAACTCAGATTCAAAGATGGTGCGATTCAGCGTGTAACTTATGGTATTAAACCTGATGGAAAGTTCACTCCATTTCAACTCATCAATGAAGAAAATTCCAGGCTAGAGGGGTTTAATTGGAGATTTGAAGAAAGGCCAACTATGGATGATATAAATGCTTGGAGAAAACCTGAAGAAATTGATCTTGAAGCAGAAAATTTATTCAATCTTCCAGAGGTAGAATTGATTTTGCCAACCGACGAAGAAATACTAAAGTCACTAGAAAAACGCGGTTGGAAACCAGAAAAAAAGAGTCCATTGCCGCTATTGGAGCCTTGAGACTATAGGTAACGTGCTTCTAGTAAAAAAATTTCATAAGGGTTAACAGATTTTAACCGCATTTTTCTTAAAATGCATAGCCATTGGCTTAATTTTGTCCGTATATTTAATACAGTTACAACAACTGAAGGCTTATCGATTAAAACTTTACATGAAACAATTACTCATATTTTTTACATGGCTTTGGCTGTTTGTTCCCGTATTTGCGGAAGCACAACAAGTGCGTGTGCTGAGTGATGGGATAGAATTTCGGGGCGATTTGGGATCAACCCAACGCAAAACAGTAATCATTCAAAACGAAACCAATCAAGTCAAAACATATCTTCTTAAAAGTCTTCGTGGAAACATCGGATCTTCTCAGAGAGTTAGAATTTGCATCGGAGATCAATGCTACGATCCCAAAAAAGATCTTGCTAAGATTAAACTGACTCTAGAGCCAGGTGAATTATTGACAGATTTATATCTGGTTTTTGATATGGGAATAGCTGAAACTAGAGGGTCTTTTGATTTATCATTTGTAAGTGAGAGCAATTTGAGAGACTTATTTGTCGTTGAAGCTAGGTATGAAGTAGATGATCCGGCAAATAAAGTTGATGAGTTTGACTACAAGGACATCGTACTTAGCGACGTCTATCCAAATCCTAGTGTGAGAATAGCTCAATTTGATTATAACATAAAAAATCAGTCTGTTAAGGCTAGAATTGCAATAAATAGCTTCATTGGCAATCCAATAGCAGATTACGAACTTGATCCCAAAAGAAACACCTTGCCAATTAATGTTTCTGATTTCAATCCTGGGATATATTTCTACACACTTTTCTTGGACAATAAAAATATTGTGACCAAGAAGCTCGTTGTCAAGAAGTAAGACTTGTCTATCCAGCAATCATCCATTTGAATCCGAATAATTAACCCGTATATTTGCGGTCTTGAAAATGAACATGCGCGTACAATCCATTCTATTACTTATTATTATAATTGCCGCAAGTTCCTGTGGTCCATTCAACAAGCTTGAGAAAAGCACAAACTGGGAGGAACTGTATGCAGGTGCAAATAAATACTATCAGGAAGGAGAATATAATAAGGCCATTATCCTTTATGACAAGGTTTTACCGGTAATTAGAGGTAGTGAAAAAGCTGAGTTGGCTGATTACAATTATGCTAACTGCCATTTCAAGACTAAGAGATACATCGAGGCAGCTGGTTATTTCAGCAACTTCTATCGAACATACAATAGAAGCCCATTGGCAGAAGAAGCATTATTTATGAATGCATATGCTCTTTACCTTGATGCTCCTGACGCCAATCTTGATCAGCAGAGTTCTCAGGAAGCAGTTGCCGCGATTCAGCAGTTTGTGACCAAATTCCCAGCTTCTGCAAGCTATGAGCGGGCAATGGAAATGCTAGTTGATTTGCAAGGAAGATTTGAGCAGAAAGCGTATATGGAGTCATCTATGTATTACAGACTAAAAGATGGACTGTATCCAGGTGACTACTATCGTGCATGCATTATTAACTTTCAGAACTTTGCAAAGGATTACCCAGACAGTGAGCATAATGAAGAGCTTGCTTACAAACTTGTGGAAGTGAGTACTGGATATGCTGAGAATAGTACTTTCCTGAAAAAGGAAGAAAGATTGAAAGATGCGTTAGGCTTTGCTACATCTTTTTATCGCAGATATCCCAATAGTGGCTATTCTGCCAAAGTAAAAGAAATCGAAGCGAACGCGAAAGAAGAGTTGGAGGAGCACACCGTTCTTCAAAAAGAATATGCAGATCGATTAGCTGAGCAACAAGCAAAAGCTTTAGAGAATAAGCCTTTAGAAAAAGTAGAAATTAAATAGAACTATAATCAAATAAGAATATGGCAGTTAATCCATCCATCATTACAAGAGATCTTGATAAAATCGCTGATAAGACAGGGAATATCTATGAGTCTCTTCATGTAGTAGGGCAGAGAGCAAAGCAAATCTCCAACACCTTGAAGGAGGAGTTGAATATTAAGCTTTCAGAATTTGCTTCTACTGTTGATAATTTGGAAGAAGTATTTGAAAACAAGGAGCAAATCGAAATCTCCAAGTTCTATGAAAGAATGCCAAAGCCAAGTACACTGGCTATGGAAGAATTCATGGAAGGTAAAATATATCATAGACTTCCAGAAGAACCAACAGGCGAATAATACTATGAGCCTAAAGGGTAAGAAAATCATTTTAGGAGTCACTGGTAGCATTGCTGCTTACAAGTCTTCTTTTCTTACTCGTTTATTAATTAAAGCAGGAGCAGAAGTGCAAATTATTATGAGCACTTCTGCTTTTGACTTTATTACCCCACTCACCCTAGCCACACTTTCCAAGAGACCTGTTCTGAGCCAATTTCAAAAGGATGAAACCGGTGTTTGGAACAATCATGTGGAGCTTGGACTTTGGGCGGATTTATTTTTAGTTGCACCTATCAGTGCGAATTCCCTTGCGAAATTTGCCAATGGTATCTGTGATAATCTCCTTACTGCTACCTACTTATCTGCCAGATGTCCAGTGATGGTGGCTCCTGCGATGGATCTGGACATGTACCAGCATCATTCTGTGCAATCAAACATTCAAAAATTATCTTCTTTTGGGAATATTGTCCTTGATGCAGAATCAGGGGAACTGGCAAGTGGATTATCGGGTCAAGGTCGGATGATGGAGCCAGAGCATATTATGTCGATTGTTGAAGAGTTTTTTACCGTAAAGTCTGATTTTAGTGGGAAGAAAGTGTTGATCACTATGGGACCGACGCAAGAGGCGCTTGACCCGGTGAGATATATTAGCAATCATTCGAGTGGGAAAATGGGACTTGCATTGGCCAATGCTTTTCTTTCTAGAGGAGCCGAAGTGTTTGTGGTATCTGGTCCGATTTCATTGAAAGTAAACAAGGATAACTTTCATTGGCAGGATGTGAAATCAGCTAATGAAATGTATCAAACTGCTGATGAAATCCACGGACAAATGGATATTTGTGTTTTTGCGGCAGCTGTAGCAGACTATGCTCCTGCAAAAGTATCTCCAGAGAAAATTAAAAAAAGCGAAGCCACGCTTTCCATAGATTTAATCAAAAATGTAGATATCGCTGCTAGCTTAGGCACAAAGAAAAAGCAAAACCAAGTTCATATTGGCTTTGCTTTAGAAACAGAAAATGAAGCTAAAAATGCTCAAACGAAGTTGAACAAGAAGAATTTTGACATGATTGTTCTGAATTCAATGAATGAATCTGGAGCAGGATTTCAGTTAGATACAAATAAAGTACATATTTTTCATGCATCTGGCTTGTCGGTACAATCGAAAGTTGCTCCAAAAAATCAAATTGCAGATCTTATACTAGATCAAATCAAAAATATCCCAGTTTGGGTATGAGCCTTTGTATTTCCTATTTTAGCTCTATGAAATCGAGCATAACGAAGAGGGATACAAAGTGGTATGATATTTATCTTGAGAGATTCTCCCGATAGCTATCGGGATGACCTTTGAAAAACAATTATAATCACATGAAAAAAGGGGTTTTCCTTATACTCTTCTTTTGCTATTCATTCATTGGATATTCTCAAGAGCTGAATTTTACCGTAATCATCAATAGTGACCGCGCAAGAATTCAGAATACCGATGTGTTTAGGCAAATGAAGACCAGCTTCGAGCAATTCCTCAATGGTAGATCCTGGACTACAGACGAATTTCGTCCTGAGGAAAGAATTAAAGGAAACCTACTTATCACGATCAATGATGTCCCACAAGTTGGGACATATAATGCAACTGTGCAGATCCAGACCGTTAGACCCATTTACGGGACTAACTACGAGAGTTTGGTTTTTAACTTTGCAGACAGAAACTGGAATTTTGATTATATAGAATCTCAACCACTGGAGTTCAATCGGTTTACTTATTTGAATAATATCAGCTCTTTGCTGGCATTCTATGCGCAAATCGCTTTAGGCTTGGATTATGACACGTACGAAAGTCGTGGTGGAGATGAATTCTTTGCGGCAGCAAATGACATAGTAAACAATGCACAGCAATCAGGTCGGCCTGGATGGGGGCAAAGTACCTCAGATCGGCGGAATCGATATGCCTTAAATAATGACATATATACGTCTTCGGTTTTTTCTGTGATTCGCGATGCCTATTATTTATATCACCGTCAGGGATTGGATATTCTCCAGATTCGGCCGGAAGAAGCATACACTAATATCTTAGAAGCAATCCGGATATTGGCAGAAGCCAATAAAACTCAGCCGAATGGAATATTTACTATCGCGTTTATGGATGCCAAAAGTGATGAAATTGCTTCAATTATGAAAAATGCTTCACTTGAGATTCGGACAGAGATTGTCGAATTACTTTTGGAAGTTGATCCAAATAATGCGAGAAAGTACAATGAGCTGCTGAAAAGCTAAGCTCGATTTTTTAGTTTTGCCCAAACGAACTCTTGACCATGCTCAAATCTCTTAGCATTTCTAATTATGCTCTGATCGACCAACTGCATATGCAGCCTAGTTCAGGACTCAGTATGATTACCGGCGAAACTGGTGCGGGGAAATCCATTATGCTTGGTGCTGTTGGCTTGCTGCTTGGGAATAGATCTGATACGAAGGTTTTGCTTCATGAGGATAAAAAGTGTGTCATTGAGGGAGTATTTGATATTGCTAATTATGGCTTGAAAGACTTTTTTGATCGAGCAGAGCTAGATTACGAGCCTACCTGCATCATACGGAGAGAGATCAGCCCAGCTGGGAAATCCCGTTCGTTTGTGAATGATACGCCCGTGCTTTTGGATGCTTTAAAAACTTTGGGGAGCTATTTGATGGATGTGCATTCCCAACATGATACGCTTCAGCTTGGGGAGGGAAGCTACCAATTGAGCTTAATAGATGCATTTGCCCAGACAAAAGAAGAAGTTAAAAAGTACAGAACTGATTATAAAACTTTTCAAAAAGCACAAAAGGCATACACAGAACTCAGTAAAAAAGCTATTGAATTGCAAAAGGAGGCTGATTTCAATCAATTTCAATTGGAAGAATTAAGCGTATTAGGATTAAAGGAAAATGAGCAAGCTGAGCTGGAGTCCACTCAGGAAATCCTTGAGAATGCAGAAGAGATCAAATTAAAGATTTATGAAATGCTAAATCTTTTTCAGGATGAGCAGTTCGGGATCATACAAGGTTTGTCTCAAATTCAGCATGGTATGCAATCCCTGGAGCGTTTGGCGCATGTTTTTGCTGCACTGAAAGAGAGGTTTCAGGCAGTTAATATTGAATTGAAAGATATAGAAGAGACACTTGGTGATGAGGATAGTCGGGTAGAGGTTGATTTTGAGAAACTGGATGAAATCAGGGATAGACTCAGCAAGATTTACCAACTTCAGAAAAAGCACGGTGTTGGGTCAGTGGAAGAGTTGATGGAGCTGGAAAGGGAGCTGGCAGATAAAGTGTTTCAGGTGCAAAATTTGGACGAAACGCTAGCAAAGGCAAAGCTAGAACTGGAAGATAGTAAAGCACAAGTAATCGATTCAGCAAAAGTCCTTCGCAAAAAAAGACAAGGAAGTTTTACGAATTTCCAAAGTTCTCTGGAAGATCTGCTGGCGGGTCTGGGTATGGAGAATTCCAAAGTTGTAATGGAGCATAAATCAATTGAGCCTTCTGCAAATGGAATGGATGAAATCGAATTGCTGTTTTCTGCAAATAAAGGATCTTCTCCACAGCCATTAAAAAAGGTGGCTTCAGGAGGCGAGTTTTCCAGATTACTTTTTGCTATTAAATTTTTGATGGCGGATAAAATGGCGATGCCTACCTTGATCTTTGACGAGATTGATACAGGAATTTCCGGTGAAGTAGCCTTAAAGATGGTCGGGATGATGCAGGATATTTCTAAAAAGCACCAAGTGATTTGCATTACGCATTTGCCACAAGTGGCAGGACAAGGCGACCTTCATTATTTTGTTTACAAGGATAATTCTTCCGATAAAACTGTGAGTAAAATCAAACTTCTTGATCAAGAAGGTCGGGTGCTCGAGCTTGCAAAAATGATCGCGGGAGCCTCACCATCTGCATCAGCTATAGAAAGCGCAAAGGAGCTGCTACGCCGGTAATTCTTGCCTTACAGCATTTTCGGGTCTTGAATGATTATTTTTTCCTATTTTTGGGCAATATTTTTGAAAATAACCCCCTAGCTATATGCCAGAAAATTTGCTAAAAGGAAAACTTGGAATCATTACCGGTGCTCTCGATGAGAACTCAATTGCATGGAAAACAGCGCTTAAAGCGAAAGAGCAAGGTGCCAGATTTGTATTGACAAATGCTCCAATCGCCATGCGTATGGGTGCCATCAATGACCTTGCAAAAGAATGTGATACCATAGTGATTCCTGCGGATGCTACAAGTATAGAAGATATCGAAAAACTTTACACAGAAGCCAAAGAGTATCTTGGAGGAAATTTTGATTTCCTTTTGCATTCCATTGGGATGTCTCCAAATATCAGAAAAGGAAGGTCTTATGGCGATCTGAACTATGATTGGGCTATGAAGTCATACGATGTTTCTGCTGTTTCTTTTCACAAGATGATGCAAGTGGCAGAGAAGCAAGATGTAATGAACGAGTGGGGATCCATCGTGGGCCTATCTTATATAGCGGCACAGAAAGTATTTCCTTTTTATACAGATATGGCTGATGCCAAAGCTTTGCTTGAGAGCATCGCCCGTGGATATGGCTATAGATTTGGAAAATTGAAAAAAGTAAGGGTAAATACAATTTCTCAGTCGCCTACCAAAACAACGGCAGGAACAGGAATTGGTGGATTTGATTCTTTTTACAATTTTGCAGAATCCCTTTCTCCACTAGGAAATGCGTCTGCAGAAGCATGTGCAGAATATATCGTGACCATGTTTTCTGATTACACCAGATTAGTTACAATGCAAAACCTCTTTCATGATGGTGGATATTCCTTTACTGGAATTTCTGAAGACATCATGGAGAAGTTTAAAGACTTATAAAAACTACCAACAATTCTCAAAAAAGCCCTTTGGAAATCCCTCAGGGCTTTTTTGTGCCTAAACTACATCCTTTTTGGTTTTATGTTGATACATTTCACTTAACTTATCTGGCTGAATGAGACCATCACCTATGAAAAAAAGACTTTTACTCTTAGTTATTTTTGGCTTATATCTCTCCTTTTCATCTTTTTCACAAATAGAATCTGCTCCTGATAGAGTCGAAGGAGATGGGCAATATGGTCGATTGATTTTGAGAGGAGTAATCCTGATTGACGGTACAGGAGCACCTCCTGTGGGGCCAGTAGATATTGTAGTGGAGAAAAATAGGATTGCCCACATTCAGGTAGTTGGCTATCCTGGCATGCCTATCAATGAAAACCGTAGACCAAAAGCAGGTCCGGACGATAAAGTATATGAATTGGAAGGGCACTACTTGCTTCCCGGATTTGTAGATTCTCACGGACACATCGGCGGAAGAGGTCAAGGCACTCCTGCGGAATATGTCTTTAAACTTTGGATGGCGCATGGCATTACCACTATTCGTGATCCTTCAGCAGGAAACGGTCTGGACTGGGTGCTGGATCAAAAGAAAAGATCAGCCGCTAATGAAATTACCGCTCCGAGGATACTGGCCTATACCAGTTTTGGGCAAGGAGCTGAATCTCCAATTACAACAGCTGAGCAAGCGAAAGCTTGGGTAAATGAAAATGCGGAAAAAGGTGCTGATGGAATTAAATTTTTTGGAGCAAATCCAAATGTGATGGAAGCTGCAATATCGGAAAATAAAAGAATTGGACTTCGCTCGGCGATGCATCATCAGCAGTTGGATGTGGCGCGTTGGAATGTAATGAATTCTGCTAAGGCTGGTTTGACTTCTATGGAGCATTGGTATGGTTTGCCCGAGGCCTTGTTTGAGAATCGAACCATTCAGGATTTCAGATTAGATTACAATTACCAAAATGAGCAGCATCGATTTGCCGAGGCTGGAAAACTTTGGAAGCAAGCTGCCCAACCGGGATCTGATCATTGGAATAAAGTGATGAATGAATTGCTTGAATTGGATTTTACTCTTGATCCTACTTTTAACATTTATGAAGCAAATCGTGACATGATGAGGGCTCGTACTGCCGAGTGGCATGAAGTCTATACACTTCCTTCACTCTGGAGATTCTACGCTCCAAGTCGCCAGTCCCATGGTTCTTATTGGTTTGATTGGACTACAGAGGAGGAGGTTTTGTGGAAGGAAAACTATAAGCTTTGGATGACTTTTGTGAACGAATACAAGAATAAAGGGGGTAGAGTGACCGCGGGATCTGATTCCGGATTTATCTATCAGCTTTATGGATTTGCCTATATACGTGAATTGGAATTGCTCAGAGAGGCTGGTTTTCATCCTCTAGAAGTGCTTCGATCTGCTACTCTTTACGGAGCGGAGTTACTTGGGATGGATAGAGAAATAGGATCTGTGGAGGTAGGGAAGTTAGCTGACTTTGTGATTTTGGAGGAGAATCCATTACAAAACCTAAAGGTTCTGTATGGTACAGGTGCAATAAGAATCGATGAAAATAATGAACCGATACGGGTAGGTGGAGTAAAGTACACAGTGAAGGACGGAATAGTCTATGATGCTAAAAAGCTTTTGGAAGATGTAAAAGCGATTGTAGATAAGCAAAAAGAGAAAGAAAATTTTACAATCACGCAGCCGGGATTGGATTGGTAAACAGAGTTTGAATTAGAACAGAGTGGTCGCAGCCTATACTTCAATGGGTTGATCACTCGCAAATAAAAAACAGTATGCCCCAAATCAATGTAAACGGAGTTGATATTTTCTACACGGACCAAGGAATTGGGGAGGAAACGATCGTCTTTTCACATGGCTTGCTTTGGAGTCATAAGATGTTTAGAGATCAAATCGAATTCCTTCAATCGAGATTTCGAGTGATTGCATATGATCATAGAGGTCAAGGTCAAAGTGAAGTAACCGGTCCATTTGATATGGATACACTTTGTCAGGATGCAGCGGAATTGATCAAACGATTATGTGATGGTCCAGTACATTTTGCTGGTCTTTCGATGGGTGGCTTTATAGGGCTGAGGTTGGCGTCCAGATTCCCACAACTGATTAAAAGCTTGATTCTTATGGAAACTTCAGCAAATTCTGAGCCTGTAGAAAACCTTCCCAAGTACAAAACCCTTAATGGAATAGTGAAATGGTTTGGTATAATGCCTATAGTATCAAGCAAAGTCATGAAAATCATGTTCGCGGAAAGCTGGCTCAAAAATTCGCTCAATTCTGAGAAAATAGATTATTGGAAATCAGAATTGAAATCGAATAAGAGAACTATCTCTGCTGCAGTGGAAGGTGTGATCTATAGGAAAGGTGTGGAAAATGAACTGGGCGGGATTACTTGTCCTACAATGATAATAGTGGGGGATGAAGATGTAGCCACCACGCCGGTAAAAGCCAAATTTATTCAAATGGGAATTCCTAAATCGAAACTGCACAGTATTCCGGGGGCTGGTCACAGTAGTTGTATTGAAAAGCCTAAAGAAATCAATCGACTGATAGGAGACTGGTTAATCGAGAGAAGCTGATTTGGGTATTTCATAATTCAATTCATTCTCCAATGACCTCATTCTAGGTCATTTTTCAATTGTTTTCAAAAAAGATTTCAACAATTGAAACCTTTTACTACACTTATGTGTATATACATTAAATACAATAACAAAAGATATGGGAAGCCTAGAAGAAGCAATCAAGCAGAAGGAGTTCAAAGACCCGTACAATAAATTAGTGGTTAATCTCCTCTATACGCACAGCTATTTGGTGTCAGCGCAAAATGGGATATTAAAGCCTTTTGATCTTTCTCCAGAGCAGTATAATGTGCTTAGGATCTTAAGAGGTCAAAATGGGGAGCCTACTACAGTGTCTTCTATTCAGGATAGAATGCTCAATAAAATGTCTAATGCTAGTCGATTAGTGGACAAGTTGAAGGCAAAGCATTTGGTAGAAAGAAGGGAATGCCCAAGTGATCGACGTCAAGTGGATATTTTGATTACTGAAAAAGGGCTTCAAATACTGAATGATTTGCAGATTCATATGGAAGGATTCAATAATCAAGTAGTTAAACTTAATCAGGAAGAGGTGGTTATGATGAATGATCTTCTTGACAAACTAAGAGGCTAAAAAAATTTGCACTATTACGTGTATATACATTTAATATTAATACAATCTAAAAATCAACTAAAACAACAAAAATTATGAGTACTACAAAATGGACAATCGACCCTACACACTCTGAAGTGTCATTCAAAGTAAAGCACTTAGTGATTTCTACAGTAACAGGTTATTTTAAGACTTTCGAAGGATCTGCTGAGAGCGATTCTGAGGATTTCGATGGAGCAACTGTTTCTTTCTCCGCAGATATCAATAGTATTGATACCAACCAAAAGGACAGAGACAATCACTTGAAATCTGCTGATTTCTTCGACGCAGAGAATCACCCTAAATTGACTTTCTCTGGTAAAATCAAAAATTCTGGTGGAGATTATAAGTTAGTAGGTGATTTGAAAATGAGAGAAACCACTAAAAACGTTGAACTAGACGTTGATTTCGGTGGAGTTGCTGGTGATCCTTATGGACAAACTAAAGCAGGGTTTGAGATTGAGGGTAAAATCAATAGAAAAGAGTTCGGACTTTCTTGGTCTGCAGTGACTGAAGCAGGAAGTGTAGTCGTAAGTGATCAAGTTCGCTTGATCTTGAACGTTCAGCTTGTAAAGCAGGCTTAATTAGCAAAAAGACTTTTGAGTACCGATACAGGTACTCGAAGGTCTCAATAAATACCTGAGGAGATTATAGCCCCCGAAGGGTTGAAAATTTCTTAAACCATTTTCCATAACTATTATGAAATGCCCATGAGAAAAACTTCTCACACAGGGGGATGATTATATAGGGCATTCCACATGACCATTGGAAAACAAATTTTAAACAG
This sequence comes from Algoriphagus aurantiacus, assembly GCF_035156405.1. NCBI lineage: Bacteria > Pseudomonadati > Bacteroidota > Cytophagia > Cytophagales > Cyclobacteriaceae > Algoriphagus > Algoriphagus aurantiacus. The sequence continues at coordinate 90,494 of NZ_JAXRUT010000016.1, forward strand.
ATGAAATCGAGCATGTCATAACCGACACACAGAGGGATGATTTTAAAATCCGGCGAGATTCCATATGGCCTTTAAAAGACAAATTATAATCATATGAAACCATTAATCACTGGAATCCATCACATCACTGCGATAGCTGGCAATCCACAAGCAAATATCGATTTCTACACCGGGATTCTTGGATTGAGACTGGTGAAGAAGACTATCAATTTCGATGCACCGGGTGTATATCATTTCTATTTTGGAGATGAGTTGGGAAGACCGGGTACTGTATTTACCACATTCCCATTTACTGGTGCTAGAAAAGGAACTAAAGGAGCTGGTGAAGTTACTTATACCGCCTTTTCTGTCTCAGCGGGATCCTTGGAGTTTTGGATAGAGCGGTTAAAAAAATATGGTATTCCCGTGTCTGATGCTCTGACGCGATTTGGTGATAAGTTGATCCGTTTCGAAGATCATGACAGCATGGGGATTGAGCTGGTAGCGAATGATCAGGATGATAGAAGTGGCTGGTCTTATGGGCAAGTGCCAATCGAGCATTCTATTAGAGGTTTTTACGGAGCTACATTAAATCTTCGGGCAAAAGATTTGACTGAGAAGTTGCTCACTGAGCACATGGATTATCATTTCATCGGGGAAGAAAATGGCAGATTCCGTTATGGCACAGCTGGCAAGCCTGGTGATATTGTGGACATCGTAATTGATAAATCTGGGAACCGAGGCTCACAAAGCGCTGGAACTGTGCACCACATTGCTTTCAGAACAGAGAATGCCGCGTCGCAACTTCAAGTTCAGGAGCTCTTGATGAGTAATGGATATCAAGTGACTGAAGTAAAGGATAGAAATTACTTCAAGTCCATCTATTTTCGAGAGCCAGGAGGAGTTCTTTTCGAAGTAGCTACTGATGAACCTGGATTTGCCATTGACGAGGACGAAGCTCACTTGGGCGAATTGATCAAATTGCCTGACTGGGCAGAACCTAATAGAGAAAAACTAGAATCAAGTTTAACTCCAGTTTCGCTAAATGTTGAATCTTATGTCTGATATAATAACAGGAGGAATTCCATTGGCACAAGCAAAAAAGGCCGCGATTCTAATTCACGGAAGAGGTGCAAGTGCAGAGAGTATTCTTTCGCTAGCGAAGTACCTTAAGTTAGATGATTATGCGCTTTTAGCTCCTGAAGCTGATGAGGGCACGTGGTATCCCTATAGCTTTATGGCTCCAGATGAGGCAAATCAGTCTGCATTAGCAGGGTCGTTGGAGACGATAAAGGGAGCATGGAATAAAGTCGCTCAAGCAGGTATTTCTGCAGAAAAGGTAGTGCTGATTGGCTTTTCTCAGGGAGCTTGTCTGAGTCTTGAATTTGCTGCACATAATGCCCAAAAGCTAGGTGGAGTTATTGCTTTCACGGGAGGATTGATTGGCGAAGAGATTCAAGAGGAGAAATATTCTGGTGATTTTGAAGGCACTAAAATCTTTATTGGAAGTAGTGAAAAAGATATTCACGTGCCTCTTTCTAGAATAAATGATTCGGAAACCCTACTGAGCAGGATGGGTGCAAAAATGAAATTGATGATTTTCAAAGACTCAAATCACACCATCCGCAAGGAAGAAATCGATTGGGTAAACGAAAATATATTGTAAATAGGTTTTCTATAATTCAAAAAATCCTCTGGCAGCTTGTTAGAGGATTTTTTTGTCCACAACCGAAACAAAACTTTTTTTTACATAAAATCACTTAAAATTATTACATAAATACCTGATAATAAAATAAATATAGGTGCGCATCTGATAAATCAGGCTTTCAAAGAGAGAAAGTTGCATATTTACTATTGGCGGGAAAGCAATGATGAGGTTGACTTCGTCGTGGAGTATAAAAAGCGTGTAATTGCTCTTGAGGTCAAGACTTCTAAAGTAGGCGGATTAACGGGGCTAAATGCTTTCACGAAAATCTACCATCCAGAAAAGTCACTTGTTATAGGTTCGGATGGTATTCCTTGGGAGGAGTTCTTGCAGATGGATGTGCTAGATTTATACAGTTAAAAAGACAGTCTAATGGCTGTCTTTTTTAATTGAAAGGCTAATTATCCTAGACAAGTAGTATACAGCTCGATTTACATGATTTTTGTATTAAAAATTATCTTATAAATTACTGATTTTCAATAGATAATAAGCGATATAAATAATTTACTCAATACTCTGAGTAAATTTACTCAGTGAGCGAAGTTGAATATTTACCGGAACGAATAGCTCACTTGAGACCCTCGCTCTGGGTCTAATTCTATCGTTGCAAAAACTCCGATTTCCTGTTGTAGATCTTCCACATGGCTGATGATTCCGACGATCCGATTTTCGTGACGGAGTGACTTCAGTGTTTCGAAAACTACACGTAGTGCATTTTTATCCAAAGCCCCGAATCCCTCATCCATAAAGAAGAAACTTTGATCTGCCTGATTTAGCGCTTTTACTTTCTCTGCCAGAGCCAGAGCAAGACAAAGTGATGCCTGGAAAGTCTGTCCTCCCGAGAGTGTTTTCAGCAATCGCCTTTTACCACCATTTAAGTAATCAATCACCCAAAATGTATTGTTGTCGTCGATTTCCAAACTAAGTTGGTTTTTGCACAGCTTCATAAAGCGGACGTTTGCAGTATTGCAAAGTTCTTTGAGGTAAATCGAGCTCACGAATTTCACAAAACCACTGCCTCGGAACATATTGTCCAGCTCTTTCAAATAGCTTTCTCTGATCTCCAGTTTGGCAAAATCAGCCTGAAGAAGCTTCTTTTCTGCAAGTTTAGCTGTGGCTTCCTGAATTTCCTTATCGAGTAGATGAACCTCTTTTTGCAGAGATTCTGCATTGATCTTCAGCTCTTCAAAGAATGAGAATAGCTCCTGGAATGCTTGCTCTTGAAAATCAACAACTCCATTTTCGGCTTCCAGTTCTTGAATCCTATTCTCGGCGATGGCCAGCGCCTGATCAAACTGATTGATTTCACGAGCTACTTTTTCCGCATCTATCGAGTGATGGAATAAACGGATCAACCGTTCTTCATCTGTGAATCCATGCTGAATTTTCAGCGATTCAAAATCAGAATTCAACTTTTGCAGTTTGAGTTGGCTTTCATCCCGGTGATTTATGAAATTCTCCAAATCGGCCAGGTTAATATCTCTCTTACTGCGTATCTCTCGAAGATGCTTTTGTTTCCCTTCGAGTAGTTGAAGGGCTTCTTCAATATCTCTTTCTACTTTGGTTATTGCTGATTGGATTTGCGAAGAATCCCTGCTGAAAAATTGTTTACAGAAAGCCATGTCTCTGATTTCTTCTTTCTTTGAGGAGATGTTGGATAGTACTGATTGTAGTTTTAGCTGTGCGTGTTGCAGCTCCTTTTCTGATTGATCAATAAATCTCCGCTCTGTTTCCCAAGTTTTCCGTAGGGATTTCACTTCTTGCGAAAGTCGCTCACGAGTCTGATTGCTTTGCTCCTGTGCTTGAATTTTAGCTAGCAAGCTCTCTTGCGAATCAATGTTGCTTTGTGATAAATTGGTTTTTATTTCAGCAAGATTCTGCTTCAAATCTTGTATTTGATTGTCCTTAGAACTTAGGTTTTTTTGATGATTTTCTAGATGAAAGACTAATTCATTGTGAGCAGCTTTAGAAGCTTGGGTTTGCTCAAGAAGTAACTTTGCATCTTGTATTTGACTAGTTTTTTGTTCCAAACCACTTTCAGTATCACCTTCAAGTGGACTTGGATGCTCAAATGCTCCGCAAAGTGGACAAGCTTCTCCAGTATGAAGCAAATGCACATGTGCGGCAAGTCCCTGCTTTTGCATCAAAAGATCCCGTTGCTTTTCTAATTCTTGAATAGTTGTCTTCTGAGTCGCTATCCAGGTTTCGAAAGAACTTTCATTAGTGGGAATTGAAGATTTTAGCGCTGTGTTTTTTCCTTTACAGACATTTAGTTCTTGATCTACTTCTTTGGCTTCAAATTGAATTTTACTCAATTGATTTTCAATAGTCTTCCATTCTTTTGAAGAACTGATCAGATGTGCTAAATCAGAACTGTCAGAGGCGTTGATATTTTCGGCTTCACTTTCTAGTTCAACAATTTTTGTTTCCAGTGACTTCTGAGCTTGTCTTTTACTCTCTAGGATTGGCTGTAAATTTACCAGAGTGGAATTCTCCGATTCCCTTTGAGTTTCCAGTTTTTGAATTTCGATGACTTTCTTCAGGTCTCTGATTTTACTTTCCCGCTGAGACCTTTCCTGATTCTTCTTTTTGAGCTCTGCTTCTTGTTCTTCCAACTCCGTTACTTCCTTGGCAAACTCAATTTTGAATCGCTCACAGTCAATCACGCTTACTTTATACTTTTCAAAATCTGCTTTAGTATCGCGAATCTGTTCCCAAACGGGGCGGAGATAGGTTTTTGCTTTGATGAATTCTGAATGTAACTGACGCTGCTTTTCTATTTCTGGGCGCTGATGATTAAGACTTTCCCGCTCGGTTCTGAATTTTAATAATTGCTGATTTTTAGCCCGTAGGTTTTCTTGTAGGCGAACATCCGATTCTGCACTTTTTAGCTTCACTGAAGCTTCAGCGGATTGGATTTTAAGATCAGAAAATTGATTTGATTTTTCTGTGAGTATATCCTCTGTAAAATCTTCTAAACCTTGCAATTGAGTTTCAAGTCGGATTTTTTGCTCTTTGGCGGATTTTAAGAGAATTCCTGCTTTAAATGAAAGGTCAAATCGCTCCAAGCCGAACAGTTCCTTCATCATCTTCGCCTGATCCAACGGCTTTTGATCGATGAACTCACGGAATTTTCCCTGCGGAATGATCACAGTCTGCTTGAAGTGTTCTTTTTTCATACCGACGATTTCCTCAGCTCTTGAAGTTATCGGCTCCCAGTTCCCATCTACTTTTTCATAGAACGTGTGTTCTGCAGTCCGGATATCTTCGAAATTCTTGGAATTTCTCTTCGCAGCATAGCGGGCCAAATAGGTTTTTACATTGTTTCTACCAGAGCTGAATTCGAAATTGATAAGCAATAAGTCACTTTGCAGATTGACCATACTGTTTTTCTCTCCTCGATCAGAGAGTCGCTCTGTACTGCCATATAATGCTAAAAGAACAGCTTCTAAAATAGAAGATTTACCACTGCCGACTGCACCAAAAATCCCAAACAGTCCTGCCGCTGTCAGCTTGTCAAATTCAATAGTCTGCTTCTCTTTGTAGGAATACAATCCTTGAATGTCGAGTTTAATTGGGATCATGCTTCGTCGTTTTGGCTGATGACTTCTTTGAAGATTGTGAGCAGCTCCGCATTGGGCTCCTGACCTTTGTCACTTTCATAGAATAGTTTGAAGAGACTTTCCATGTCCTTTCCCAAATCTTCCACTTGCAAACTTTGATTTTCACGTCCCAAAGGGTTTTTGATCTGGGGAATTAAGTTGACAATACCATCGTGGGCTTTCATAATTGCTTTTCGGGTAGCTGCTTCTATGGAGCTTTCTGTGATGTAAGTCAATTCCACAAAGCAGTAAGCATTCTCCTCCAGCCAAGCTAAGGTGTCGGGAAGATTATTGAAGGTTTTGCGGTAGAGTGGCCGGCCCTCAGTCAATCCAATAGGGTGATAATTGACAGGTTTGCCAGGTTCTGCCTCGATGATTACAACTTGCTTCTGTTGATCCGCTTCGCTAAAGGAGTAGGCGAGAGGAGAACTGGAATAGACCACGGGACAATGCTCATGTCCCACAGCATGGTAGCGATGCAAATGTCCCAAAGCTGCGTATTGAATTTGTGGAGGAATATTGCGGGTGAAAAGCGCCTGTGTTCCACCTACGTGAAGAATTGGGCGCTCGGATTCTGGTTCTGGTTCTGGTTTTTCTCCTTCTTTCATAAAGAAAAAATGCCCTGCAAATAAATTCACTCCATTCTCATCGCAAAAATGATCAGCTATTTTCTTCCAGTTTGTTCCCAGCAGATTGCGGAATTCTTCTTCTCGATCTCCTTCTCCTAGGTAGGTTTTCATTGAGACTTCATTAGCATAGGGTGCCAAAATAATTCGGATAGGAAAATCAAATTTCGGGAGATTCATTTCTACGAAACCTAAGTCGGAATGCGTGATTTCTATACCATTGTCAAGTTTTCCAGTAGGGATTACGGTGTCATATTTTCCATAGAAAAAAATACCCATTTCTCTGGCCAATGGATCTGGAGCTTCGACAAACTGTGTGCTGTCATGATTTCCTGAAATCGCAATAATTGGCCTCTTTCCTCCATTTGTGAGCCTGCGTAGTGTTTTGTAAAGCAATTCTACAGCTTCGTGGCTTGGATTAAATGTATCAAAAATATCACCCGCCAGTAAAATCAAATCTACATTTTCCCTGTCAGCGATAATTTTGATTTCTTCTAAAACCAATTTTTGCTCCTCTAGTCTGGAGAATTCCTGAAGTCTTTTTCCCAAATGCCAATCTGCTGTGTGGAGAATTTTGATCATGCCGTGTCTAAAAATGAATGAATAACTAAGGTACTTCTGTGATTGACTTGCTCCAAGCCATTTGATATAAATGACATTAATTGGCATCTTTATTGACATGGCAGGCGATAATTCAGGATATACTATGTGGAATTGGCTCCTTATTTTGGTTGCGTCACTTATACCGGAGTATTCTCAGCCTGATATGGCTCTTGATGCCTTGGTCATTCAAGAAGGTACTGCTAGTTTTTATGGTCGCCGATTTCATTTAAAAAAGACTTCCAGTGGCGAGATTTTTCATATGGACAGCCTTACGGCAGCACATAAAACTCTTCCATTCGACACCCGGGTCAAAGTCACACGGACAGACACCGGCGATTTTGTCTGGGTAAGAGTGAATGATCGACTTCCAAAAAACTCCAGGCGTATTATTGATTTATCGAGAGCCGCCGGTACCCAGTTAGGTCTTCTCCACGATGGAATTACTACAGTAACTATAGAAGTAGAAAATCCTAATGAAATAGATCGACTTATCGAATATTTTGGAGATGATCCACCAGCTACTATGCGGCTACGACCTGTGGAAGATGCTATTATACCTACTCCATTGGAAATGGATAAGTCAATTCCATTATTTTAGAATCATTAACTTCCTTGATACAGAATAGATTTCTTATTTGAAGGAACAGTTAGTTTATTAACTGCTGAAACTACTTCTTCAATGAAAAACTCGGCTCTCTTATTATTCGGTTTTTTAATTGCGCTATTTTCTTCCTGCAGAAAAGAAGCTAATGAGAAAAGTAAGGTTGAGCAAAAAGTAATTGATTTTGCAAAAGTTGTAGAAACTGATTCCTTGATTTCACCTAGAGAGTTGTTTTCAGAAGCTGAGTTTTTTTTACTTAAAACTCCCGATTCTCTGAAAATCACAATGGCAAGTAAAATAAGGGAAATAGGAAATAAGCTTTTTATCTTAGATCACAAAAGGCGAGTTGTTTTTGCATTCAGTAAAGCTGGAAACTTTCTAAGCTTAGTGGGCAACCAAGGTGAGGGGCCTGCTGAATTCAGTGAAGTATCTGATTTCGATGTTCACGAAAATCAGATTTATATTTATTCAAGAGGGGATTTTTCTGTGTATATTTTTGACTCCTCAAATTTTGAATTTATCCGCACAATAAAACTGGAAGACTGGGGAACACAAATAAGTGTCTTAAATTCCGGAAATGTGGCTCTATACTCCTATATGATTGAAGGAGACGATAATTTTAATATCAATATTTATAACCCAGATGGAGTTTTGATAGATAAACGAATGGCCTATGCTGAAGATGGAAACTATCAGGCAATGAATTACACAGGTTTTATTAATGGTAATTATTATACGTATCCACTATCCTCTATTATTTATAAAATAGGTGAGGGGCCTGATGATGATTCTGTTAAATATGAAATTAATTTTCCTGGTAGATTTCCAGAGTCTTCCTCTTCAAATTATATGGCATTTAAGGAAAGTGAGAGAAATAAAAATAATGAGAATATATTGACCAAGTTCGAGTTGGGTGGGGAAGGTGAATTTATATGTTATTATCATTTTAGAGAAGGCTCATCCAATGGCTACACGTTTGGGGTAAGATTGGCAAATGGTGAAACATATGGGCATTTGAATATGAAACATGCCGCAAAAGGAAAGTTTGATGATTTGTACCTTCAACTGTTTTTCAAAGGCCCATACAATATGGCTTCTTATTCACAGGAGTCTGAAAGTTTTTTAATTGCATCAAATATAGAAAGTGTAGGAATTTATTATGATTACATTATGGAAACTATTAAGTCTGGTTCTGTTTATGATGAGGATTTATTAAGCTTATTAAAACAGACAGATTTAGAAGAGACCATCATCATGAAGTTTAAGCTAAAAGATGGCCTGTAGGTATTTGGATTTTTCTGTCTGAGGTAGGTGATCTGACTGGAATTGATATTTCTCCAAAATCAATTACCGATCATAGCCAACCAGATACAATTTCATTGAATTTTCAAATCTTTACGTTTTTTAACATCCTTTCAGCAATAAAGATTTTGACATTGAAGAAATTGTTAGTTTCTTAATTGCTGAAACTACTATTTAAATGAAAAAATCTACTCTCCTACTTTTCGGTTTTTTAATAGTCCTTTTCTCTGCCTGTCAAGAAGATAAGGAAAAGGTCGAAGAAGCTCCCACTGAATCCTTTCGAAATGAAGTCGCTGCAACAGAAGTCAATATTGCTTCAGCGGAACGCAAAAGCTTCGATTATCTAATCAATGCCACTGGCAAACTTGAAGCTGACGCGGAAGTTCTGGCTGTAATAGAGCAAGCCGGTTATCTACTTGAAGTAAATGTCCGGGAAGGACAGTACGTCAAAAAAGGTGATGTCATTGCCAAACTTGATCCTACTGAAGCGGAGTTTAGACTTGAAAAAGCAAAGATTTCCCTCCGCAATGCAAATGCTGAATATGAATCCATGAAGATGGGTTTTGGAACTTTGTTTGAGTCAGATAACTCAGATCAAAAAGCTGTGGTGGATGAGCAGCTACGTGCAAAATCAGGTCTTTTTCTGAGCGAGGTTGAGCTTAAAGAAGCCCAGATGAGTTTTGACCGTAGTGTGGTAAAAGCTCCAATCTCAGGCCAAGTGGCTGACCTCAAGTATAAGGCTGGAAGTTTGGTCGGGGCAAGTACAGAGCTTTGCCAGATTTTAGGCACCAGTGAATTTATTCTCAAAGTAAAAGTGCTGGAATCAGACATAAGCCTTATATCCATTAATCAAAAAGCAGAAGTTTACCCAATTTCAGATACACAAACAGCCCTAAACGGAAGAGTTACGGGTATCAATCCTAAAGTAGATGAAAGCGGACTAGTGCAGGTTTCTATCACTTTGGCAGCAAATAAAAATCTTCTTCCTGGGATGAATGCACGAGCCATAATTCGAGCTCCGCAAAACAATAGCTTGGTAGTACCAAAAGATGCCTTGGTCTATAGATCGGGTAGGGCAGTGGTATTTACTATAGAAAATGACGAGTCCAAATGGAACTACGTGGAAGTGGGTAAAGACAATGGGGAAGAAGTGGAGATTCTGGATGGTATCGAAGATAATAGCACAGTAATCACCTCCAACAACCTTCAACTTGCCCATCAAGCTCCGGTTCAAATCGTAAAAGAATAAGCCATGGTTAGATTTTTACTGGCCCGGCCGATTGCAGTTTTTATGACTTTTATGGCGCTGATGGTATTTGCCTTCATTGTCTTACGCACGCTGCCTATTTCGCTTTTGCCACCGATCGATGTTCCGCAGATCGTGGTGAAAGTCAACTATCCGAATGCTTCTCCGGAAGCTATCGAGCAAAATGTACTGAGTCGAATCCGTGAGGGGTTGATCACATTAAATGGTTTGGAAGAAATGGACTCCAAAGCAGGTTCAGAAGTAGGAACTATCCGATTGACTTTCGACTACAGCACGAAAATGGAGTTGGCCTATATTGATGTCAATGAAAAAATAGACCGGTTAACAAATGGTCTGCCCGAAGATCTGGGACGCCCGGAAGTTATACGGATCAACACTTCTGATATTCCGGTAGCGCGTGTTCAAGTAGTTCCCACGGAAAGTGCTGATGAAGTTGAGGTGAGTCTTTTGGCAGAAAATGTTCTGAAGAAAAGAATTGAACAGTTGCCGGGAGTTTCTTTGGTAGATATCAATGGTAAGAAGGAGCGCATTATCACTGTAAAGCCAAATGAGGAGGCGTTGTCCGCTCTTGGAATGACTCAGCAAAATGTGATCTCTGCGATACAATCAGGTAATTCTGAACTACCTGGGATCTCTGTAAAAGACGGTCAATTTCGCTACTACCTTCGCCTTGCGACTAGAGTAGATACCCCTGCTGATATTGAGAGCTTGCCGGTCGCAGCATCCTCGGGCGTGATTATTCCTCTTGGAAAGCTGGCTGAAGTGAGCTATGAGACTCAGGAAACACTGGGTTATCACCTGTTCGGTATGCAGGAAAGTCTGGTAATTACGGTTCACAAGCAGGCTTCCGCCAAAATGAATGAGCTGATACCTGAGTTGAAAAAATCTCTGGAATTGTTCAGGGAGGATTACCCTCAGGTAGAGTTTGAGCTTACCCAAGATCAGTCAAACCTGCTGAATGCTGCGATTTCCAACTTGGAAACTTCCTTGCTATTTGGGGGTGTGTTTGCATTTGCTGTGCTTTTTCTTTTTATGAAAGATTACAGGCTTCCGCTGATTATTGGTGTGAGCTTGCCGTCTTCCTTATTGATCAGTTTCTTGATTTTCTACTTTTTTGATCTTTCTATCAATATCATTTCTCTTTCGGGTCTGGCACTCGGAATAGGTATGCTGATTGATAATGCGATCATTGTCTTGGATAATATCACCCGAAAGCGGGAGAGTGGCTTGCCGCTTTTCGAAGCATGTGTGGAAGGAGTGGACGAAGTAATGGGAGCACTGGTCAGTTCCGTCCTTACGACTCTGGCAGTTTTTGTGCCGCTAGTCTTTTTAAGTGGAATTTCCGGAGCCTTATTCTTCGATCAGGCTGTGGCAGTGACAGCGATTCTGTCGGTTTCCCTTGCTGTGGCTTTTATCTTACTTCCTATGCTTTACTTCTTGATGTTTTCGAGAAGCAAAAAAGCTTACAATGACGGAGAAGGCGCGTTTTTCAGCAAGGTTCTAGGTTTGTATGAATTTGGCTATCGCAAAATTACAGGCAATAGAAAAATAGCTATGCTTGTGTTTTTTCTCTTAATCCCTCTTGGATTGGCAGTCAGTCTAGTGCTAAAAACTACTGGTTTGCCAGAAATCGAAAAACTGGATGCAACGCTGGATGTGGACTGGAGTGAACCGATTTCGGCTGCAGAAAACAGAGACCGTGTACTTACGCTTTTGAAGAGCCTGGAAGGAAGTTATTCGCAAGTTGAAGCGGATGTAGGGGTAAAGCAATTCTTACTTTTCGATGGGGAGAATTCCATACAGCAGTCTTTGCTTTATTTCCTTTTTCCTACGGTAGAAGAAAAAGAATCTGCCATAAAGGAATTGGAGGCTTACCTGAAAAATAACTATCCGGAAGCATCTTTCACGCTAGGCGATGCTCCAAATGCTTTTGATCAATTATTCAATTCCTCCATACCTTTTTACGAAGTGAGATGGAAAGATCTAGAAGCAAAAGAACCTGTGCCTGAAAGTAAAATGGATCCTTGGCTAAGCCAATTTCCGACCCAGGAATGGGAACGTGGTCCTGGATTGCAGAAGGAAGCTTCGGTAGTCTTTACACTTCGCGCAGATAAAATGGCAACATACCAGATTCCTGTCGATGCAGTACAAAACCAGATTTCTAGGCTATTTGGAAGCTTTACTATCACAGATATTAGACGCTTTGGGGAGATCACCCCAATCCGTTTGAAAGAGACAAATGCACGATTTGAAGATATTTTGCGTAATACCAGAGTGATTGCTTCTGATACGACTTCCTACATTCTAGGGGAATTTGTGGAGTATCAATACGAGGATCATTACAAATATGTGACGGCTGATAAGGGTGGGATTTATCAATCCCTCAATGTGGCCAGCGAGAATCCTGATGAAAATGCAAGTGAATACATCCGTTGGGGTCAGGAAAAAAATCTCGGCGTGTCTATGGTCGGGCAGTATTTCAAAGACAAGGAAAATGTCCGTCAGTTGATCGGGATTTTATTGATTTCAGTTTTGCTGCTGTACTTTATTTTGGCTGCGCAATTTGAGAGTTTTATCCAGCCGTTAATTGTGGTATTCACGCTTCCGCTGGGAATTGGAGGTGCATTTTTGGTGCTGTTGCTTTTTGGAGCTTCGCTCAATGTGATGTCTGCCATAGGCTTGGTGGTGATGCTGGGAATTATGGTGAATGACGCGATTCTCAAGATCGATACGATCAACCGTCTCCGCGCAACCTATGTGGAGTCAGATACGGTTTCGGCCACTGAAGCACTGGAAATGGCACTTCACAGAGCTGGGCAGATTCGTCTTAAGCCTATTTTGATGACTTCGATCACGACGATTTTAGCACTGATACCAATCGTATTTAGCAGTGGTTTGGGAGCAGATTTGCAGCGTCCTTTAGTGTTTGCGGTAATCGGTGGTCTGACTATAGGCACCCTTACAGCTTTGTACTTTGTGCCTTTGGCTTACTGGTTTACTGTTTCTAAGAAATCTCTGAAAACGACTTAATATGACTCCTTTCAGAATTCTGATAGTCTTTGTAGTCGTTTCCATCCTTGGATTGGCGGTCATTCCTATGCTTTCTATAGATCTTAATCCGAGGGAGCGATCACCTATTCTATCCGTCGGGTATAATATATCAAATGCTTCCCCGGAAATAGTTGAGAAACTTGCAACTTCTCCACTGGAAGGTGCTTTTTCACAATTGACAGAGCTTAAAGAAATCAATTCTAGTTCTAATTATAACAATGGTTCCATTACCCTGACCTTTGACAAAAAGGCTGATATGGAGATGAAGAAGTTTGAAATCTCCTCTATGATCCGGCAGATTTATCCACAAATGGATCAGCGGGTAGGTTATCCTGTAGTTTCGCAATCTCCTCAAGCAAGATCGGAGGAAAAATCACCGATTTTGACCTATAGTGTAAATGGTCCCTTTGCTTCTTTTGAAATCAAGAAAATAACTGAGGATATTCTCAAACCTGCACTTACTCGCTATCAAGATGTAGAGCAAGTGGAAGTACTCGGGGCAAATGATCTACAGCTTTTTGTGACCTACGATATCCAAAAAATGCAATCTTTTGGAGTCACTAAAAATCAGTTGGAAAGAAGTATTGGGAATGCATTTGGGTTGTCATTTCCAGGGGCTGTGATGAATAATGAAGGTGAAACGCTCTTTGTTCAGGTAAATCGTTCACTTCAGGACAAAGATCAGCTTGAGAATTTGGTCATCAGTGAAACGGGAGGAATGGAGGTACGCCTCCGCGATGTAGCGAGTATGACCTTGGAAGAAGCCGAAGCGACCCGGTATTACAGAATAAATGGAAATAATTCGGTCACACTTACGGTATACAATCGCGATGGAGTCAATAAGGTATTGCTTGCACAAAAGCTAAAACTTGCTATAGAAGATGCTCAAAACTCATTGCCTGCTGGTTTTGAAGTAAGTTTGGAGTCTGATGATACCGAGTTTTTGGAAAAGGAACTGAATAAAATCTATAAGAGATCGGGACTTTCAATCTTGATTTTGGTGGTTTTTATTTTTCTCATCAATAGAAATATTAAATACTTGAGTATTCTCTTTTTGGGAATCTTGGCTAATCTAAGCCTTTGTGCCATTGTGTTATATTTCTTGAAAGTGGATATTCACATGTATTCTTTGGCAGGATTGACGATCAGTTTTGGGTTGATCGTAGACAATGCGATCATAATGATCGACCACCTGCACAAGCACAAAAACCGTCGAGTATTCCTGGCACTTTTGGCAGCCTCACTGACGACCATAGCAGCATTAATGATTGTCTTTTTTCTCCCTGAAGAACAAAGAAAAAATCTCACTGAATTCTCCATCGTCGTTTCCGTAATGCTGGGAATTTCCCTTTTGATAGCCTTGGTTTTCACTCCAGCTTTTTATCAGGTATTGTTCAAAGAATCGATAAACAAAGGGAGAAAACTGACTATTCCAAAATTGCGAAAGCGGGTCAAAGCTTTGCGAAGCTATGAAAGAGGAATAGGTTGGACAGCGAAATATAGAAAGACATTTATTTCACTACTTATCTTGCTTTTTGGGCTGCCGATTTTCTTTCTACCTGCCAAATGGGATGAACATGAGTGGTACAACAAGACAGTAGGGAATACCTTTTATCAAGAAGAGATTCGTCCATATGTTGACAAAGCCTTGGGCGGATCGATGCGAATGTTTGTAAGGGGGGTGTATGAGAAAAGCGGCTACCGAGAGGCTGCTAAGACAAAACTTTATATCTACTGCCGATTACCATTTGGCAATACTTTGGATCAAATGGACTTTATTATGCGGGAGTTTGAGTCCTACCTGAAGGGGGTGCAAGGCATAGATCAGTATGTGACTTCAGTCTATAGCGGCCAGCAGGGAAGTATAGAAATCACCTTCGAAGAAGCATATGAAACAGGAGCTTTGCCTTACCAACTGAAGGGGAAACTTTCTGTGAAATCTACGGATTGGAGTGGAGCTCAGTGGAATATCTATGGAGTAGGACAAGGTTTTTACACCGGAGGGTCCAGTGATCAGATTCCAAGCTATCGGGTGAAAATGAAAGGCTACAATTTTGATGAATTGGAGCGACAGGCAAATGTATTGGCAGAAAAGCTTTTGCTTCACAAACGTATTCAGGAAGTGAAAACGAATGAGAGGGCAGGATATGGTGAGCAGAAAACGGAGGAATATGTACTTCGGCTCGACCAGAATAGAATGGCGCTTGGGCACACAAATCAGTTTGAAGTACTTACCGCACTTCAGGATATGTCCAAACCACAGCGAACATCGACATTTTTGACATTGGAGGAAAAAAACTATGGGCTCATGATACGAGAGCGTAGATCAAAGGACTTCAGTAAGTTTGACATGGAGCAAAAAGGTCTGATAGGAGGAGAAAATAAGATTTATAAAGTTTCTGATTATGGAACGCTAACCAAAGAAACCACGACTAATTCGCTACATAAAGAAAATAGGCAATACATCCGGATTGTGGCCTTCGAATACATGGGTTCAAGGAAATTTGGTGATGAGTACCTTGATGAAGTGCTGGATGAAATGAAGGTGTCGATGCCGATAGGATATGAAGCAAAGAAGGATGCTTATAGCTGGAACTACGATCAGCAGAAGCTTCAATATTCCTTGTTGGGGCTGTTGATTATAGGGGTATTTATGATTTGTTCTGTATTGTTTGAGAACCTAAAGCAGCCGATTTACATCATCGTGCTCATCCCGATTAGTTTCATTGGTTTGTTTCTGATCTTTTCACTCTTTGATTTTTACTTTGATCAGGGAGGGTATGCTGCTTTTGTGATGTTGGGAGGCCTGGCTGTGAATGCCGGAATATTTATTGTCAATGACTTAAACAATAGAAGCCAAGGGTTATATAATCGAAATGTGCTGAAGTCTGTAGCTGGAAAAGCGATTCCGATTTTGCTCACGATTATGTCCACCTGTTTTGGCTTGATTCCATTTATTATGGAAGGACAAAATGAGGTTTTCTGGTTCTCACTTGCCATTGGAACAATTGGCGGATTGATGTTCAGTATGCTGGGGGTGTTTTGGGTGTTACCGGTATTGCTGTGGAAGAAGTCTCTGGCGGTAGTGAAGGATGTCTCTCCCGTAAAGCCGCGAAGGCGCAAAGGGGTGATTGGGTTATTCTCGCGGCGACGCGGCGGGGAAGCTTTGGATAATGGTTGAGGTTTTTTGAACTTCGAAGGTTTTGTATGTGTGTTTTAAAATTTCCCAAAACGCAACAACTGCATATTTGCACCTCCCGATGGGTATCGGTAGCGGTTAAAATTTAGAAATCTATAACAATGAGGAAGGTATTAGTAATTGCATTTTTAGCGTTGCTTGGCTGTGGAGATAGCACTATGTATGAATGTAAAAGTAAGCCTCAACAGATCCATTTCTAACCATATCAAATGATGCAATTGCCCAAATTAGTTCAAGTTCAAGCGGTTATTCTTGTAGTGTCACAGTGATATGTTCAGCTGAAAAGACAATTTCATGTACTGGAACAGAAGTCTGCTATAGATTTTCAGGATCAAGTGTAAGTTGTGATGGTAGATCCACTTGGTGTTAAACCTAATATTAAAATGTTTAGAAAAACCTACTCAATATTACTGCTATTTTGTATAGTAAGTTGTATGACAAAAAACAGAGAATTTGAAAACTGGACTCAATTAAGTCCAACTATTCAATATGAAAGTTTAAATGACTCAACATATCTATTTGATATAAGAAACATAGTGGCTTATAAAGATAACTTTCTATTAGTAAACACTTCAGGAAACACTATATATCTAGTATCAGAAAGTTATGCTCTAAAAGAGAAAATTGGAGAAATGGGAGACGGCCCAGGTCAATATTACGATCCACAACGGATAGTATTTGAAAATGATACGCTATGGGTTGGAGACTCTGGAAACCAAAGAATAAACGCTTATAACCTAGATGGAAATTACCTATTGAGCTTCAAAACTCCGGAACCATTTTCATTAGCTAATGGGGAGTTTACAAAAAATGGTACCTATTTCTACTTTCATACATTAGACGGGGCCAATTCAATAATAAAATACAATTATAAGACAGATGCAAAATCCTATTTTGGCAATTATACAGGTGATACTAATGATAGGAATTCGATATTCATGAATGATGCTTTAACTAACCTCCATCTAACAAAAAAAGGAGACATATTGACTGTTAATTGTCAAAACAGCAATATAAACATTTACACTTCAGATGGATCGCTACTCCACAATTACACTTATCCAAACCTATTATCAAATTTTAAAGAAAATATAGCAATCCTGGAACAAACATCAAGAGAAAGGTCAGATTCATATGTAATGATTCAAAACTCATACCTAGACAATGATTATTTGTATTTATTATTAACTAGTAGAATTATTAAAAATACAGATAGTTTTTCTCCTAATAAAATAATTAAGATAAACGTTGAAAATGGGGAAATTACAGATTACTACGATTTACCAGATAAAGTATACTTGAGCGTTTCAGCCGTAGAAAACAAGCTTTTTGCATTCAATAAAGTAAATAGTAAAATAGAGGTTTACAATATGGAATAAACCACAAGTAATGAAAAAAATTCTACCCGTGAAATCAGTGGGAAACCCATCTTTCCCAAACTATCAGGAGTTTTTGGACTAGCTTGTAGAGAAATGATGTATTGCTAAAATTGTAATGTGATATAGTGGACACTGGCCAGTTAAATTTAATATCTTAGGTATTTCGACGCGAGATTTGAAATAAATGGTTAGCCCTGTCATCCCTGCAAATTTAAAGTTCAATTTTAAATTTGCAGGGATGATTCATTTTATGTCGGAGCGCTTGTCCTATAAATTTCACATTTCCCGACTAACCATAAAACCTTTAACTCCTTACTATGAATAAATCCCTTTTTCTTATCCTTACCACACTTTTTGCTATCACGCTTTTTTCCTGCTCCGAAAAAGAAGCGACTTCAACTCCAACTAGCCCAACTCAAGAACTTCAGTTTGAAGTGGTTGATTCTATCATGGTGGACGTATTGGAAGATTTGGTGATCTTGGATTATCAAGATGATCTTGATCAATATCTTATGAAGGAGCGTCGTGGCGGTAAAGTTTTCATAGTAAATGGAAAAGGGGAAATGATAGAAGAAGTGGCACTTGCAGGAGAAGGTCCCAACCAAGTTTCGATGATTTGGGAAGGAAGGTTTTTGGGTAAGGATAGGTTTATATTCAAAGAATTGTCTGCTACGATGGACTTTCATTTGTTTGATCGGGACTTCCTTAAAATAGAAAAGATTAAAGGACCAGCTGTGGGTTTGAATGCGATTTTTGTTTCTTTTTACCGACAGACATTCTCTATTTGGAATGAGGACGGAAAGGATTTTATTCTTGGTGAGGAAGTGAATTCCTATAATCCTGCTGATGCAGATCCTGATAAAATTGGAGGTGAATTTTATAACCAAGTGAAGACAGGATATTTCTATGATTTAGATCGCGATTCTATTACCTATTTGAATTTATATCCAGAAGCATGGGTGCCAAGAACGACTAAACGTTGGATTGGTCAAAGTTTTCCATTTTTGACATTTGACACTAAACGGAACAAAGCCGCAATTCTTCCTCCGATGGGAGATCAACTTTTCCTTTATGATTTGGAAGGAAATTCATTGATAAATGAAAAATCAGTAAAATTATCCCATCCTGATAGAGATCAGGAAATCCCTGATGTATCTCGAGAATACCTACTCTATCCATCATTCAGCGATGTGAAAAGTTTTGGAGAGTATCATTTGGCGATTTTTTATACCGCAATTCCGGAAGATGTTTATAATGAGTATAGGTCAAAAGGGGAGAATTACCAACAAGATCCAGAGTACAGAAAAGCACATGCTAAGCATAGAAATCCACGATATATAGTTGTAAAAGGGGACCTGCAAATAGGAATCCTCAATGAACTTCCGGTAGAAGGTAATGTGAATTTGGGTCTTCCGGATGGCACCTTGATTGTCAAAGCTGCTGATGGAGAAGTAGAGCGGGATTACAATCTGTTTTATGAGATTAGGTTAGTGGAGGAGTGAATTTATTTTTCGCGATAAAGAAATTTTAATTGCTCGACAGTTAATTCCCTTTTAAAAATCTTTAGTTTGCTTTACTTATATTTTTGGCTGATTGAGTAAGAAGTACATGAAGATATTGTTGTATTTAGGATTTATCACCCTTGTCTTTGGGTGCACTGAGGAGAAATCCACAGTACCTAAATACCAAATTTCCTTCAGCGAGGAAATGAGCTTGGACTTTGGCAAAGTGGGTATGTCCTCGCAACTGCCATTTTCTATTTCTCCACTGGATAAGAAGAATGAGTCTTTCTTGGTTTTTAATACCTTCCTTCGGCGATTGGATACTGTTTCTTTTAGTCCAGAGAAAAAGCGACTTGTGCCTGGTTTAGAGATTCCCCGCGAAGGGCCGGGTAGTATTCCTAGTTTTTATCATTTCAACTACACAAAGCAAAGAATTATCTTCTTTACACCAAATGAAATCTTTTATCTCAAAGATGGGGAGACTGTACATTTAAAGATCACCAAAGTATTGGATGATGGTAGTGGAGCATTAAAGGCGATTAAAGGGGCAGGGAGAAATGGAGTATTTCAGGTAGCTCCATTTACTGGAGAATTCCTTTCTGTAATTATTGAAGATCATGAAACGGAAAAGTTTTCTCTGTGGAAGTATGATTTTGAATCCTTTGAAGAAATTTCTTTTTCATTTGATTCCGAGCAGATTTCTAAGCACATGATTTCTTTTGACTTCGCTAAGGGAACTACTGTTTCAAATGCTTTTTCCCCTTATTTAACTCTCTCTGATTCCATGCTTATCGTATCCTATCCGTTTATGAATAAAATAAATATGATTGAGTTGGGTGACTTGGAGCAGTCAGATTTTCAATACGAATCCAAACTATTTAAAACTGAAAAAGACCAACCTGGAAAAACTAGTGGGATCAATGATTGGGAGGAGTTTTTCGATATAAAATCCAAGTGGGATAATGATGTTAGTTACGACGCGGTATTCAGATTAAATGATAAGTTGATGTGCCGGATGGTTTTTGAAAGTCAACAAGATTCCCATAAAAAATTCTTGGAGTTATTTGACAATTCATTTGACAAAGTTGGAGAGTTTGACCTCACAGCTATCGAGCCTGATCTGAAATGGTTCCATATAACTGTAGAAGGAAAAATCTTGATACAATCTTCCAAAGATCCTGATGAGGATATTTTTAAGTATTACTTAGTGTCTGTTGATCCGATATGATTTTAGTTTCCAGTTTTGGTTGATTAACTGCAACTTCATTATGTCTGCGTACCAAATCAGACTACCGCAAGTGGTAACTGTTTTTTTTACCTAAACGCATCATACACCACTATCCCCACGGAAGCATTGATCAGCTGAAGTGGGCTTTGACGGGGATTATAATCGAATTCTCCATTGCCTTTATCCGGTAAATAGATAGTGTCATCTTTGGTTAAGAACCGCATATTTCCTCCATCTTGATAGTTAAGTCTCAATTCTAGCTTTCCTCCATCAATCCCTGGAATCGGAAACTGAACACCTCCGCCGATCTTGTAGCCAAATGACCAATCTTCCATGTCTTTGCCTGCTTCTACTGGTTCCTCAAATAAGGATGGGCGTATTTTGAATCTTGAGTATAAGTAATTTGCTCCCGCTTGGATTTCAACGAAAGGCGTGATCCTGCTGGTCACAGAAGGTAGGTATCGGAATACAGCCATTCCTGAAGTATAATTATTGTTTCGCCTGATCCTATATTTCTCTGTAAATCCTGGGTAAAGATCGTCCCGCACCTCTACCTTGGTTCCATACACTCCATAGACTAGCTCTAATCCTACCTGAATAGGGTGATCCCTGAATTCATATAATGCTATCCCGGAAATGGAAGGGAAAAATAAATAACCCACTTCTTTTTTAAGAACGGATACCGGCACACCTCCGTTTAAATGTCCTCCTGCAATAAAGAACTGTGCGAGGAGCGGAGTTGATAAAATGAAACAGATAAAGAAAAGTATAGGTTTTCGCATAAAAAGTAATTTGTATTACATACGGGATAACTATAGGGGTTTGTTTAGTTGATTTATAAAATCATGCTAGGTGCGGTTATTTGTCCTTGAAATTCCTGCCTGATCTGAACGACTTTATTATCTTGAGCCATTCAAACCTACAATAACCCATGACTACCTCAGATTCCCGCAGGGATTTTCTTAAGAAATCAGCTTTGCTCGGCACAGGACTAACCTTGGCTGCTGGTTCTTCACTTCAGGCTTTTGCCGAAGTTATCAAGTCCAAAAACAAGCTTCCAGCATGGAAAGGCTTCAATCTTTTAGATTTTTTCTCTCATGATCCAAATGCGGGTAGACCTACCAAACCCGAATATATCCAATGGATTGCAGATTGGGGGTTTGATTTTGCCCGCATTCCCATTTCTTATCCTAGCTATTTGGATATAGATCGATCTAGACCGATTCGACCGGATGAGGTGTTGAATTTTGATGAAAGTCGACTGGAAAAGGTAGATGAACTAGTAGAGCGATGTATCGCTCAGGGGTTGCATGTGAGTTTGAATCTTCATAGGGCACCTGGTTTCTGTATCAATGCCGGCTTCGAAGAGCCTTATAATCTCTGGAAAGATCAGGAGGCCCAAGATGCATTCTGTGCACATTGGGAAATGTGGGCAAACCGATACAAAGGGATTTCTAAGAAGAAATTGAGCTTTGATCTAGTCAATGAACCTTATCAGCGTGAAGATCCAAATGATCAGCATAGTCCAGGAGGACCAGTGGATGTGGTAGATTACCATCGCGTAGCTGAAGCGGATTTGGATACTATTAGATCCGTGAAAAAATCGCGATTGGTGATTGCAGATGGAAATGGCGGAGGGGGCACGGCTATGCCTGAGTTGGCGGATTTAGAGCTGGCGCAAAGCTGTCGAGGATATCATCCTTTCCCGATTTCACATTACAAAGCTGGATGGGTGTATAAAGATCCGGAAAGTGTTCCGCCAGTAGATTGGCCATTAACACAGGGTGAAAGAGTTTTGGGAATCGATAATATCCGTGAATACTATGCTCCTTGGAAAGCCTTGATCGATCAGGGAGTAGGTGTGCATTGTGGAGAATGCGGTTGTTACAATGAAACCCCACATGAGGTGTTCTTAAGTTGGTTTGGTGATGTACTTACAGTATTGAAGGAAAATGGAATTGGTTTTGGGATCTGGGAATTTTCAGGAGCTTTCGGAGTAATGAATTCTGGCCGAAAGGATGTGGATTATGAAGATTGGTACGGAGAGAAGCTAGACAGGAAGTTTTTGGAACTGCTCAGAGCTCAGATTTAAAGTATTAGAAAAGGTGGGCTTAATAAGCAATCAAATCCTTCAGCTTTTTAGTAAACCTTTCCACAGGGAGAAATTGCTTTTCTAATGCTGGCGCAAAAGGAACAGGAGTATCCAAACTTCCTTCACGCATCACCGGAGCATCTAAGTACTCAAAGCAATGCTCCGAAATCCAAGCACAGATCTCAGCTCCGATTCCTCCTGTCAGACAGTCCTCCTGAAGAAAAATAACCTTTCCAGTCTTTTTCACAGTTGCTGTTACCGCTTCTTTATCCCAAGGTAAAAGAGTACGCAAATCCAGGATATCAGCAGAAATAGCTAAATCCTTCACAGCTCTGGTAGCCCAATGAACGCCCTTTCCATAAGTGATGACAGAGAGTTGGTTTCCTACTTCAGACAAAGCCGCTTTGCCAATCTCAACCGTATAATAGTCATCAGGAATCTCTGCGGAGATGGATCGATACATTCCTTTATGCTCAAAGTAGAGGTAAGGATTTGGGTCTTCGAAGGCTGCATTCAGCAAGCCCTTTGCATCATAGGGATTTGAGGGGTAGACGATTTTAAGACCTGGAGTATGAAAAAACCAGGCCTCGTTGGATTGGGAGTGAAAAGGCCCTGCTGCCATTCCTGCGCCCGTTGGCATTCTGATGACTACATCTGCTTGCTGGCTCCAGCGGTAGTGAATTTTGGCGAGGTTGTTCACGATTTGGTTAAAGCCTACACTTACGAAATCTGCGAATTGCATCTCAACCATCGCCTTAAAGCCCCTGATTGACAAACCAAGTCCAGCACCGATAATTGCACTTTCGCAAAGCGGAGTATTTCTCACCCGGTCAGCTCCAAACTGAGTTTTAAATCCATCCGTGATTTTGAAAACTCCCCCGTATTCTCCTATATCCTGTCCCATGAGAATAAGGTTTGGGTACTTTTCCACGGATTGGCGTAGGCCATCGCTGATCGCATCTACAAAGCGCTTTTCAGATTTTTCGCCATTTTCTGGTGGGGAAATCACGTGTTGAGAAAAAGGAGCATAGACATCTGCTAGCTCAGTTTCTAGATGTGGAGAAATGGCTTCCTCTGCGAAAGCAATTTCTAAGGCTTCGTTGATTGCTTTTTTAACATGTATGTTGATGCGTTCTTTTGCTATTTCATCTAGAACCCCGATTTCTTCCAAATAGCTCTCGTAGTTTTCCACGGGATCCAATTTGCTCCAATCTTCCATGAGCTGTTTTGGGACGTATTTAGTCCCAGAAGCTTCCTCGTGTCCTCGCATTCGAAAAGTGATGGCTTCCACCAGAACCGGACGGGGATTTTCACGGATATCTTCAGCTAGTCTTTTGATCGCAGTATAAACTTCCAGCACATTGTTTCCCTGAATTCGAATCGCTTCCATTCCATATCCAGGTCCTTTTTCAGTGAAATGTTTGAACGCAAACTGTTCTTCACTTGGCGTAGACAGCCCATAGCCATTATGTTCTACCACAAAAATCACAGGCAACTTCCAGACCGCAGCCACATTCAAGCCTTCGTGAAAATCCCCTTCTGAACTTGCTCCATCCCCAGAAAAGACAACAGTCACTTTCTTTTCCTTAGCAAGTTTATCTGCCAAAGCAATTCCGTCTGCGATTGCCAATTGTGGGCCAAGATGTGAAATCATTCCCACTACATGATGCTCAATAGATCCAAAATGAAAAGAGCGGTCCCTGCCTTTAGTGAAGCCAGATTTTTTTCCTTGGAACTGAGCAAATAGCCGCTCTAAAGGCATGTTTCTACCAGTGAAAATCCCAAGATTTCTATGCATTGGAAGGATGAACTCATCAGCTTGCAAGGCATTTACAACCCCTATAGAAATTGCTTCTTGACCCCAGCCGCTAAACCATTTGGAAATCCGACCTTGACGAAGCAAAATCAGCATTTTTTCTTCGATTCTTCTGGGTATTATAAGTGATTCATAAAGCTCCAGCAGCTTTTTGTCAGATAGATTTTTGCGGTCAAAAGCTAGTGTTTGGGTAGTGATTTCCATGGAACAAAGATTTCCATCCTAAGGTACGGGAAGGAAGTAAAAAGCCAAAGGATGAAAGTGCACCTTGCGAAAATGCCCCGAAATGAATCGGGGCGAAAAATAAATGCAAGGAGTTAAAAAGTTGCTGTACGTCTCAAAAGTAGAAAAAAGCGATTGCTCCAACTCATGAAGCGAGTTAAGCTTAGTTTATCAATATGTCCTGTGAAGTGATCTTTAGATAATATTGGCCCTTGATGCGAAAAAAAATTGCGCATAATAGGCTGATGTCCAAAAGAAACTGGAAATTAGGAATGCAACATTGACCCAAAATCCAGCACTTATGAAACTCAAGTCCTTATTCTTTTTATTTGTCATTTACGTTTTTTCAGTATTTACTGCTTTTTGTCAAACTACACGAAAGACGACAGTCAGGATCTCTTCTGATAAATTTTATATCAATAATGAGTTGACCTATGCTGGTCAGACTTGGGAAGGAAATCCGATTGAAGGCTTGCTGATGAATTCCAGGATGGTTCAGGGGATTTTCGATGACCTAAATCCGGAAACTGTCAAGAACTGGGAATATCCAGACACCAAGGAGTGGGATGCAGATCGAAATACTGATGAGTTTGTGAGTCATATGGCAGAATGGAAATCCTACGGTTTACTATCGTTCACGATCAATCTACAAGGAGGAAGTCCCTTTGGATATTCACAAGGTCAGCCTTGGATCAATTCTCCCTATACGGAAAACGGTGAGTTGAGATCAGAGTATTTCAGTAGACTGGAGAGAATTCTGGATAAAGCTGATGAACTGGGATTGGTGCCGATCATAGGTTTATTTTACTTTGGGCAGGATGAAAATCTGAAAGATGAAGCAGCCGTCATCAATGCTGTCAATAATGTCATTGACTGGCTTCATTCCAAAGCATATAAAAACGTGCTTATCGAAGTAAATAATGAATGTAATGTTCGATATGATCACCAGATTCTTCAACCAGAGCGGGTTCATGAATTAATAGAATTAGTGAAAAGCAAGGAGAAAAATGGCTATAGATTTCCTGTGAGCACAAGCTACGGAGGAGGCACGATTCCCAAAGAGAATGTAGTCATAGCCTCTGATTTTATTTTGCTCCATGGGAATGGGGTTTCGGATCCGGAGAAAATTGTGGAGATGGTGGAAAAGACAAGAAATGTGACTGGCTATGGGTCTAAACCGATTGTGTTCAATGAGGATGATCATTTCAATTTTGATCAGCCTAAAAATAATTTTACTGCCGCCGTTTCCGCCTACGCTTCTTGGGGCTATTTTGATTACCGCATGAAAGACGAAGGATTTGAAGAAGGTTATCAGAGCGTTCCTGTCGATTGGGGCATCAATTCAGAGCGGAAAAAGGGCTTTTTTGAATTACTGAAAAAGATAACGGGGTATTGAAGAGAATTTAAAATTAAAGAATTTGAAATTTAAAATGCCATCATCCCGAAGCACATAGTCAATTTCCAGAATGAGGGATTTGTACTTTTTTGAAGAACTTTTTTATTGGGCCTAAGAGTATTAGAATTTTAAATTCTTCATTTTAAATTCAAAAGGTCGCTTCGCTCTTTTTTGTCTACCTTTGCAGCCTCAAAAAGTAGGAAAACTGTGAAAGCGAGAACGTTAAAAAAAGACAAAGTCAATATTATTACCATGGGTTGCTCCAAGAATCTGGTCGATTCAGAGGTGCTCCTTACCCAGCTTCGAGGCAATGGCATTAACGCCAGCCATGAGTCGGGAGCAGAGGATAATAACATCATTATCATCAATACTTGTGGGTTTATCGACAATGCAAAGCAGGAGTCAATCGACACCATTTTGCAATATGTTGATGCCAAAGAGCAAGGATTGGTTGACAAAGTCTATGTGACAGGATGTCTTTCGCAGCGCTACAAAGATGATCTGGAGAGGGAAATCCCTCAGGTGGATGCATTTTTTGGAACCCGGGATTTGCCGGCAATTCTGAAGAAATTCAAAGCTGATTACAAGCATGAGTTGGTTGGAGAGCGATTGTTGACACATTCTTCCCACTATGCATACATGAAGATCTCAGAAGGCTGTGATAGACCTTGCTCTTTTTGCGCAATTCCTATAATGCGAGGAGGCCATATTTCCAGACCTATCGAAGAACTCGTAAAAGAGGCGGAGCACAAAGCTGCTGGCGGGACTAAAGAATTGCTTCTAATCGCTCAGGATTCTACTTATTATGGGTTGGATATTTACAAAAAGAGAAATCTTGCGGAGTTAATGCGTAGGCTTTCGGATGTGAATGGCATTGACTGGATTCGCTTGCATTATGCTTATCCTACGGGCTTTCCGATGGACGTAATTGAAGTAATGAAAGAACGAGAGAACATCTGTAACTACCTGGATATTCCCTTGCAACACGGTTCGACGGATGTGCTGAAAGCGATGCGAAGGGGAACAACCCGTGAAAAGCAGGAAAACTTAATCCATAGTATCCGGGATATTTTGCCTGATATCGCTATACGAACTACACTGATCGCAGGTCATCCTGGAGAAGGTGAGAAAGAGTATCAAGAAATGGTGGACTTTGTGGAGCGAATGAAATTTGAGCGACTTGGCGTATTTACTTATTCTCATGAAGAAAATACGCATGCCTATACGATGGATGACAATATTCCACAGGAAGTGAAGCAGGAGCGTGCTAATAATTTGATGGAAATTCAGGAGCAGATTTCTTTTGAATTGAATCAGGAGAAAATCGGAAAAACATTCAAAGTGCTCATTGATAAAAAAGAAGGCGGTCACTTTGTGGGTCGTACAGAATACGATTCGGTAGAAGTTGATAATGAAGTGCTGATAGATGCCGCAAAACATTATTGCAGAGTGGGGGATTTTGTAAATGTGAAAGTTACCGATGCAACTGAGTTTGATCTGTATGCGGAGGTGGAGGAATAATCGTAGTTTGGAATTCAAATAACAGTAAAAGCTAATCCACCGTATTAGCTAGAGTATTTCAAAATTGTTAACTTTCATCATGCTGACTATCAATCCAAAATATATTACAGACCAGGTTGGGAATAAGATTTCAGTGGTTCTTTCAGTGAAGGAATTTGAAACCATAGTTGAAATGCTTGAAGATTTGGAGGATGTGCGCTTGTATGATGAGGCTAAAAAGTCAGGAGAACCTGCCGTCCCTTTTGAAGAGGCATTTGAAATGATAGAGAGACTTCGAAAGGAAAAATAATGGCTTATCAGATAGCCATCAAGAAATCAGCGATAAAGTCTCTAGCCAAGATTCCTGAGCCATATTTTTCTACTTTAAGGTCAGCAATTTTTAATTTGGCTGATGTCCCAAGACCAAATGGTTGTAAGAAATTGAAAGGTAAAGAGGCCTATAGAATTCGCGTAGCTGACTATAGAGTGATCTATGAAATCGCAGATAAAATCTTATATATTGAGGTAATTGCAATTGGCCATCGAAAGGATATTTATGGGTGACCTGGGGGCTAATCTTTACCAAGGTTGTTAATTTCGAATATCCAAATAAGTCTAAATCGCCAAATTCCATTGTTTGTCTGGAGATTTGCGGTGTTCATAGAGATTTTTTTCTTGACTTTAGTTTATTAGGCAATTTGAGCCCGTCAACAACTCAAATATTCTAATTATGAAAAAAGTAAAATCAATTCTCGCATTTGGACTTTTAGTGGTCTTATTGAATTCCTGTGTGTATTCCTTGTTTCCGATTTACACAGATGATACCCTTGTATATTTTCCCGAATTGCTTGGGAGATGGGAACTAGAAGGGGCTTTTGATGAATACATCGAGTTTAACAAACTCACAGAGGGAAAGGGATTTTTGGATAATTCCTCTGAAGAGTCTTCTGAAGAAGAGCTATCCCTAGAAAAAAGCTACCAGATTATAATCATGGAAGGTGATGATAAACAGGTGTTTGTCGGACATATTGCCGAAATTGGGGACGACTTTTTTCTAGATCTTTATCCAGACGAACGGAATTATGATGTGTCTTTATATTCGAACATGATGCCCGTACATACTTTCATCAAGTTAAGATACATCGATAATCAATTAGACTTGACTGCCTTTGATTTGGAAAAGTTGAACAAGCTTTTTGAAAGTAATCTAATCAGACTTCGACATGAAAATGTGGATGGGACAATACTGATTACAGCTCAACCAACTGAAATACAGAAATTCCTGGATCGATATTCGGATGATGAATCAGTATTTGAGGACACCGAGGTTTACAAACGAGCTAGCTAAACATTTTTATGATCAAGCTCCTTAATTCAAAATGGTTTCAGCATCCGGTTTTCTGGATGCTTTCCATTTATGTTATCGGAAGTTATTTTTCTATTTCCAGCTTTTTCAAGTTTATAGATATTTTTTACGCCTTGCTTTTCCATATTCCATTGTTCTTCTTGGTTTATGTCAATTTGAGAGTTTTGATTCCCAGATTTCTCGACCACGGCAAATATCTAATATACTTCCTTAGCATTCCGCTGCTTTTACTAGCGACTTATGTAATTCATGAACTCACATTTGAGGTAATGTTTCCACTGATGGATTCTGATTTCTACATGGTTTCATTTACAGAATGGCAGGTTTTGGTAAGTATTTTTTTGATTTATCTAATATTAACTACCCTAATCAAGCTGTCGAAATCTTGGTACACATTGCAGCAAGTTGAGAAAGAGAAATTGTCACTCGAACTCAATTCGCTGAAAACTCAAATCAATCCTCACTTTTTATTTAACAGCCTCAATAGTATCTATTCTCAGGCTTTGGCCAAAAGTGACCAAACATCTGAAACTGTATTGGAGCTTTCGAATTTGCTTCGATACATGTTGTATGAGGTGGAAGAAGATAAAGTGCCTTTGGCGAAAGAGGTGGAAATGCTAGAAAATTACATCGAGTTGCAAAAACTTAGATTGGAGGAGGGATCCAAAGTAGGGTTTACTCTCGAAGGTGATTTAGAAGGAGTGGTGATTGCACCGCTGTTATTATTTCCCTTAGTGGAAAATGCATTCAAGCATGGAATGAAAGATGATTCTGAGCAGGCATTTATTGATATCCAACTGAAAGTAGATACAGCTATTTCCTTTTCGATCAAGAATAAGTTAGGGCAAATCGATGACATGGAAAAAGGAAAATACGGAGGGATTGGACTTGAAAATGTAAAAAGGAGGCTGGAGCTTATTTACCCAAGTGCTCATAAGTTGGAAATCTTAAAAAGCTCAACAGAATTTCATGTTAAATTGACCCTGATATGATCAGATGTGCAATTATAGATGACGAACCACTTAGCCGGGATGTTTTAAGACAATTTATCTCGGATCATCCAGACCTCGTATTGGAAGGGGAGTATAAAGATGCACTAGAGGCCATGGCCGGAATCGAAGCAAATCGTGTAGATCTACTCTTTTTGGATATCAATCTGCCAAAACTATCTGGAATCAATTTCTACAAAACACTGGTGAATAGACCTCTGGTAATTTTCACCACGGCATATCCTGAATTTGCTTTGGACGGATTTGAGCTAAATGCTGTTGATTATTTGATGAAGCCAATTCCTTTTGACCGCTTTTTGCAAGCGGTACAGAAAGTTAAAGAACGGCTTAAAACGCATCAAGACTCACCTGAGCACATTATGCTGAAGGTGGATAAAAAATTATATCGAGCAGCTTTTGAGGATATTTTGTTTTTCGAAGCTTTTGGAGACTATGCCAAAGTACATTTTGTAAATCATGTCCTGATTATTACCTATACTATGAAAAAAATGGAAGCTGAATTACCCAAAGAACTTTTCGTACGGACACATAAGTCCTTTATTATTAATACTTCCAAAGTGGAATTTATTGAAGGGAATCAGATTAGAATTGGTGGTAAAATGATTCCAATTGGCATGCGGTATCGAGAGAATCTCCTGAAGCAATTGAATTGAAAAAAGCAGAATTACCAGTTATGCTGCTTCTCCAGAAGCAGCATTTAAAACATAAAAAAATGTGGATTTTAGTCGGCTTTGCCATGTCAGGATTGGGTTTTTATTTATATCGGAAGGAAATCCTACCTAACAAAGTGGGCTTTCATAAATTTAATTATTTACACAAATTCCAGAGAAATACTTTTATCTACTGCTTGTTGACAGTAGGTTGCATCTTGGTTGTGAGGGAATTGATTATTTGGATTTGGTTTTAGATCCTTTTTAGCCCAGCTTCTGAAGAAGCAGGACAACTCATCTTTTGCCCTTTCGCCCGATCTCCCTAATTTAGCGACCTAAAATCACCCGAATGAAGTTGATAGAAGTTGTCACACCTGCCCATCAAAAAGAGTTTATCGAGATGGCGGTAAGGTTATATAAAAACGAAAAAAATTGGATTAGGCCTCTTGATGCGGATATCGAGGGGCTTTTTCATAAAGAAACAAATAAGCTTTTTCGAAATGGGGCTAAGGCAATGCGCTGGCTTTTGCAAAATGATAAGGGTGATACCATTGGACGAGTGGCGGCTTTTATCAATCCAAAAATGAAAGAAAAACAACCAACTGGCGGTTTGGGTTTCTTTGAATGTATCAACGATCAGAAAGCTGCTTTTTTACTTTTTGACACCGCAAAAAATTGGCTTGAGAGTCAAGGGATGGAGGCCATGGACGGTCCGATTAATTTTGGAGAACGAGACAAATGGTGGGGATTACTTGTTGATGGATTCACCGAGCCAAATTACAATATGCCTTGGAACTTCGGCTATTACCAGGATTTCTTCGAGAAGTACGGTTTTCAGATTTATTTCAAACAATACACCTATGCCAGACCTGTACAGAATCTGGGGTTTGATGAGAAAATGAAAGCCAGGGCAAAGGTTATTATGGATAATCCGGATTATGACTTCCATTATCTCAGGGGCAAGGAGCTGAAAGAGAAAGCGCCGGAATATTTCATGACGGTATATAATAAAGCATGGGCACGACACATGGGGAAATCACTTGCGTTGAAAGAAGCACAGATGATGTTTGCTAAGATGAAACCAATCATCGATGAAAAGTTGATTTACTTCGGGTTTTACAAAGGTGAGCCTGTTTCATTTTTCATTCAGATTCCAGAAATCAACCAGCTCTTCAAGCATGTGAATGGAAAGATGGATTTGATCGGTAAACTTAAATTTCTTTGGTATAAGACCTTTTCTCCGCCTAACAAAATGCTCGGTCTGGTGTTTGGAGTAGTGCCCGAGCATCAGGGAAAAGGAGTGGAAAGCGCCATGATCATCACCTATGACAAGATGAGTGGTAAAGCTTCATTTCCTTACAAAACCATCGAGATGAACTGGATCGGGGATTTCAATCCCAAGATGATGCGTGTTTGTGAGCAGCTTTTAGCGGAGATATACAAGACTCATCATACCTATCGCTACTTATTTGATCGGACTAAGCCTTTTGAGAGGCATCGGATTTTTGATTGACGATTTACGAAGTACGAGATTGAAAGTAGTGTTGGGCGTAATTTTCCAATCTTTTAATATCGAATGAAGAATACGGAATGTCGAATTACGAAGTAGCATCAACCTCTAAACTTAATTTTCCAATATTTCAATTTTAAAATTTTCCAATACAGAAAAAAAATGAAAAAATACGACGTAACAGGCATAGGAAATGCCTTAGTAGATATTGAGTTTAAAGTAAAAGATCAGTTTTTCACTGATAATGCTGTCGAGAAGGGCTTGATGACTTTGGTGGACGAAGGTCGCCAAAATGCTCTAATGCAGGTGATCAATACCGAGCAGGCCAAAAAACAGTGTGGCGGATCGGCAGGAAACACAGTCATTGCAGTTTCTCAGTTTGGGGGAAAAGCCTACTATTCTTGCAAAGTGGCCAATGATGAACTGGGTCATTTCTACATGAATGACATGAAAGATGCCGGTGTTTCGCACAATCTCAGTGAAACCAGTTTGGCAGAAGGGATCACTGGTAAATGCTTGGTAATGGTGACCGAGGATGCTGAGCGAACAATGAATACGTTTTTGGGAATCACTCAGACTTATTCTACTGCAGATGTCAACGAATCTGCGATCAAGGATTCTAAATATTTATACATAGAAGGTTATCTAATCACTTCTGAGAATGGCAAGGAAGCAATGATCCATGCCAAGAAAATCGCAGAGGAAAGTGACGTAAAGGTTGCCTTGACATTTTCCGATCCAGCAATGGTGAAGTACTTCAAAGAACCGATGGCAGAGGTAATCGGAGCAAGCGTGGATTTGCTTTTTGCAAATGAAGAGGAAGCAATGATTTTCACAGGAAAAGATAATTTACTTGAAGCGCGGGAAGAAATGAAGAAATTAGCAAAGCACTTTGTGATCACACAAGGAAAAAATGGCGCAATGATTTATGACGGAGACACTTTCATAGACATTGAGCCATACGCTACCACTGCGATCGACAGCAATGGAGCAGGAGACATGTTTGCTGGAGCTTTTATGTACGGTATTACCAACGGTCATAGCTATGCTTCTAGCGGAAAGCTCGCATCCATGGCAAGTTCGAAGATCGTAGGGCAATTCGGACCTAGGTTACAATGGCATGAGGCAAAAGATATTTTGGCTAGATTGAATCCATAAAATAAGACCCTGAAAAATTAAATTTTCAGGGTCTTATTTTTTATTATTTTTTTATCCTAAATTTTTAGATTACGATTAATTAGTCTTTTTTAGGGTAAAATTGTGAAGAATGCCTCAACCAGAAATGAATTAGGCTTTTTTAAAGACTTTTCTAACTAAAAATATCTTCTTAATTTTAATTAATGAGAATAAATTCCAACATATTATGATGAGAAAACTTACTGCTTTGGGGTTAGTGGCAGGAATGCTAAGTGTTCAGGCTCTTGCACAAACCAAAATTGAGTTCAAGGAATTTGACTTGGACAATGGGCTGCATGTGATCATGCACCAGGACAATACCACGCCAATTGTGGTGACTTCAGTTCTTTACCATGTGGGATCTAAGAATGAGCAGCCAGACAGAACTGGTTTCGCACATTTCTTTGAGCACCTGATGTTTGAAGGATCTGAGAATATCGAGCGAGGAGAATACATGAATATTATCCAAGCACATGGTGGTACGCTGAATGCGTATACTTCCAATGATATCACCTACTATTATGAGTCCTTACCTTCCAATGAATTGGAGCTGGCGCTTTACATGGAGAGCGAGCGAATGCTTCATTCCAAAGTAGATCAAACGGGGGTAGAAACTCAACGTGAGGTGGTAAAAGAAGAGAAGCGTCAGAGCTATGACAATAGGCCTTACGGTAGTATTTTAATTGAAACTCTTAAGAGAGCCTATACCGAACATCCTTACCGTTGGGCTCCTATTGGATCGCTGGATGATTTGAACGCAGCTTCAATTGAAGAATTTCAGCAATTCTACAAGGATTTCTATGTGCCGAACAACGCTACATTGACCATTGCCGGTGATATTGATTATGAGCAGACAGAAGAATGGGTAAAAAAATATTTCTCTGAAATCCCTAAAGGGACAAAGCCTATTTATAGACCCGAGATAGAAGAGCCTAAAAAATCAGAAGAGATCAGAGATATCGTTTACGATAACATTCAGATTCCTGCAGTGATTCAGGCATACAATCTTCCGCCTAAAAATGACGCTGATTCTTATGCGATGTCTATGCTTTCCACCTATCTGACTGGAGGAAATTCTTCTTTGATGACCAAGGAACTGGTGGATAAACAACAAAAAGCTTTGGCTGTGGCAGCAATTCCCCTTGAATTGGAAGATGGAGGGATTTTCATCATGTATGGTATCACCAATATGGGAGTAGAGCCAAATGATCTGGAAACAGAAATTGATAAGCTTATTCAGCAAGTTCAGACAGAAGGGATCTCAGATAGTGATTTTGAGAAGCTTCAGAATATAATGGAGAACAATATTGTAAGTGGAAACTCCTCTATGGCAGGCGTAGCCGAAAATCTAGCCGAAGCTCACGTGATGTTTGGCGGAGCTGATTATGTGAACAAAGTAATGGAATCGTACAGCAAAGTTACCAAGGCTGATTTACAACGTGTAGCCAAAGAGTACTTAACTCTAGATGGCCGGGTCGTTTTGTATTATTTGCCAAAGCCAGCTGAACCAGCTCAGTAATTGATTCACCTTAACAATCGAAATGACATGAAATCGAGCAAGACCGCGAGCGACAAACAGCTAGCTGATTTTTACCTTGCGAGATTCCATGTGACCTCTAAAAGAAAATTATGAACACATGAAAAAAATAACAATATCTCTTATATTGAGCCTTTTGGTGTCTGTCGCGAGCTTTGCTCAGGTGGACAGAAGTCAGTTTCCAAAAGCAGGACCAGCGCCTATAATAAAAATTGGAGAGGCAGAGACATTTACGCTCGACAACGGCCTGAAAGTTTTTGTAGTAGAGAATGATAAGCTTCCCCGGGTTTCTTTTACACTTGTACTGGAAAGAGATCCATTATTTGAAGGAGACAAAGCCGGAATGACCGGATACGTAGGACAGATGATGAAGGCGGGTACGACTACACGTACCAAAGATCAGATCGATCAGGAAATTGATTTCATAGGAGCAAATCTTGGGGTTTCTTCAACTTCTATTTCTGCTTCCTCTTTGAAGAAACATCAGGGTAAAATCCTTGATTTAATGGCTGATGTGCTTTACAATCCTGTTTTTCCAGAAGAGGAGTTGGAAAAATTGAAGAAGCAGTCACTCACAGCCTTGGCCACGAGCAAGGATGAACCTAATGCTATATCAAGTAGGCTGGCCAGTGCTATGGTCTATGGAAAAGATCATCCGTATGGTGAAGTAAATACCGAAACTTCATTAAGCAATGTAACTGTAGAGGATTTGAAGGAATATTATAATACCTTCTTCAAGCCTAATATTGCTTACTTGGCTATCGTAGGCGACATGAGTAAGGCAGAGGCAGAGGAAGTGGTGAATAAATATTTCAGCGACTGGGAGCCCGGTGATGTACCAAAGTTTACCTATGACGCTCCAGCCCCAGCTAGCAAAAATATAGTAGGCTTGGTGGATCGCAGTTCTTCTGTACAAACGGTAATAGATATTGCTCAGCCGATTGATTTGACGCTTGGTGATCAAGATTATATTTCCAGTAGAGTTCTTAATGAGATATTTGGTGGTGGATCATCTTCCAGGCTTTTTGTTAATCTTCGTGAAGATAAAGGCTATACCTATGGTGCATATTCTTCATTCGCTGCGGATAAACTGATCGGGCAATTCTCTGCCGGTGCTTCGGTGCGTACGGAAGTGACAGACTCTGCTGTAGTGGAATTTATCTACGAAATCAATAAATTGGTGGAGGAGGGTGTGACCCAAGAAGAACTGGATAAGGCGAAGGCAAGCCTCGCAGGCTCATTCGGTAGATCTTTGGAGAGTCCTTCTACCATCGCAAATTTCGCGTTGAATATCGAGCGCTACGATCTACCAAAAGATTATTACGAGACCTATTTGCAAAAAATGAATGCATTGACAGTAGAGGATATCAACGAGACTGCAGATAAGCTGATAGATCCCGACAAGCTTTACATTATGGCAGTAGGCAATGGTGCAGAGATCAAGGATAAATTGGCCCAATTTGGCGAGGTGAAGATGTACGACAACATGGGTTTTCCTGCCAAAGAAATGGCTGCAGTAGATGCTGATATGACTTCTGAAAAAGTAATTGCAAATTACATAGATGCAATAGGAGGAGAGGACAATGTAAAAGCCATCAAAGCTGCTAAATTGGAAATGCAAGCAGAAGTGATGGGGACTCAGCTGACTATTGAATTGATCCATGATGATGCGAATATGCGCTTTGCGCAAAAAACCTTAGTAGGTGGTAATGTAATGCAAACCTCAGTTGTCAAAGAGGGAAAAGGTACTGCAAGTGTACAGGGTCAATCCATGGCAATGACAGACGAGCAGGTAGATGCAGCAAAATTGGGAACCTTCTTTATTCCTGAGTTGCAATATGAAACCATGGGATACACGCTCACACTTGATGGAATAAAAGATGTGGAGGGTACTCCAGCTTACAAAATAATCGTGGCCACCCCGATGGGATCTACAGTAACAAATTATTACTCAGTAGAATCAGGACTGAAAATCAAAAATGAGAACCCAGTTTCAGGAGATACTTTCTACAGTGATTATCAGGAGAAAAATGATGTTTTGATTCCTATGACACAGACGATCAAGTCAGCTATGATTCCGGTCCCACTTGAAGCTAAAATAACTAATCTTGAAATCAACCCTGAATTGACTGAAGCGGATTTTAATTAATCAATTATGAATAAAAGTAGTGTAATATTAGCTATAGGCCTATTGGCAGCACCATTGGCTACACAGGCAAGTAGTCCAAAAGTGGAAGTCTCATCCCTAATTGAGACTAGGAATTCTGTAAAAGAAGTGATCGATGCATACATCAAAGCAACTGGTGGAGAGGCTAAGATGAAGGCGGTTCGCAATGTCGAAATGAAAATGCAAGCAGAGATCCAAGGAATGAATCTGGATATGTATAGTGTGGTCGATCAGGAAAATCAGAAGTTACTTAATGTGACTGAGATGAATGGTAGTGTGGTTTCCAAAACTGTTGTGAAAGACGGTGCAGGCAAGGTGATCGCAATGGGCCAGGAGCAAGTCTTGACAGAAGACCAAATCACTTCGATGAAAAGTCAGATGTACGGTTTTCGTGAGTTGTATCTGGATGAACTAGGTGCGACTGTAACTTATGATGGGACTGAAGAGATCGAAGGTGAGCAAGCACATAAGCTTTCTTTTGATGCTGGCGGGGATGCTAATACCACAGAATATTACAGTGTGGCTACAGGCTTAAAACTTCAGACAGTATCTCCAGTAGCTGGTACGGTCTCCTACCAAGATTATAAGGAAGTGGACGGACTAATGATGCCAACGAAATTGGTTATTACTAATGCTATGTTGCCTATGCCATTGGAAGCGATCGTTACTTCTATCGTTTTCAATCAAGATTTGGATGACTCGGTGTTTAATTAATTCCAACAAAAAAAGTGCAAAGGGCTGTCTGTGAAGGCAGCCTTTTTGTTTTAGACATTAATCCAAATGTCTCTTTTGGGATTATTTTTTTTGTCTAATAGGACATAGTCTTTGAAATAAAGGGTGTTTGTGATTTGTAATTCCACTTCGAGATCTCTTCCAAACCGATTTATGGATAATTTAAGACCATGTGTATGGAGCTCTTGTGTTTTAACCAAGTCTCCCACCATAAGTTTTGTATACGCTTCGCTTGCTGGATGCAGTTTATTGATTTTACC
This sequence comes from Algoriphagus aurantiacus, assembly GCF_035156405.1. Taxonomy (NCBI): domain Bacteria; kingdom Pseudomonadati; phylum Bacteroidota; class Cytophagia; order Cytophagales; family Cyclobacteriaceae; genus Algoriphagus; species Algoriphagus aurantiacus. The sequence continues at coordinate 127,972 of NZ_JAXRUT010000016.1, forward strand.
CTCTGCAAGCTGGACGATGCCAAATGCGGAGGATAATTCATCTTCTTTTTCCTTGGTTGTTATATCAAAACCCAGAGAAGCGAGATGCTTCTCCACTACTGGGAAAATGTCCTCTTTTCCTGCTATATAATCTTCGTAGAATTGATTGAAATAAATTGGGTGATTAGTTTGTGAAAGCACTACTTCCCATACATCTTCTAGTGTATAACCAATTTTTGGTTTTCCGAATCGTTTCCAGAGGATCTTCATCACCTGATGAAGTGAAGAATTTTCATCTAGTAGCATTGCGTCCAGACAAAAAGCAATCAAAGCTCCATGCGTGTAAATACTTACTTTTTTATCTGGAATTCCAGCTGTATATCCGTCTATCCAGAGATCAAAGCTAGATTCCAAGATGGATTGGTTTTGCCAGCCAAAATTCACAGATTCCCTATTGAGTACTTTTTCAAAAGTTTGGCAGTATTCCTTGAGTGAGAAATATCCGGATCTCAAGAGGAAAAGATCTCCCATGTAAGTGGTAACACCTTCTACCATCCATCCAGCTTTATGATAAGCTTCTTTGGAAAAATCGTAGGGTAATATTTCCCTAGGTCTGATCTGGCATACATTCCAGGCATGATACAGCTCATGGCAGCTTACACCCATAAGTTCATTCATGTGCTCATGCTCTTTCAGGCTTTCTTCAGACCCAAAAGTTATCACAGTTCCCCGCTGATGCTCCACACCATGATAGTGGGAATAGGGTAGGAGTAGATAAATAAAATGATATTCGGCTTCCGGGAATTCTCCGAAAGCCTCGATTTGCTTCTCTGTGAACTGTTTGATGTTTTCCTTAAACCTAGCTAAATCAAAGTAAGCATTCCCATGAAACCATAAATGAAAATTCACTTCACTAACCTCAAATGAATCATGAGTTAATCGCGAGGAAGCTAGAAAGCTACTATCAGCCAGTTGTTGGAAGTTGGAGGCAATAAACTCATTGTTTTCCGTAGGCAGTGTAGTGCAAATTTGGAAGTGCGGAGGGTAGCTTACTTCTATTTTAATTTTTTCATCAGCTCTACCTTCAACTTCAAAGCAACAATTGACGAAGTTTAGATAGATCTGCTCGTCATCCACCCAGCAAGAACCTGCGTCCATCTTCGCACAGTAATATTCATAGCATACATGGTATTCACCCACATGATCAGGAATGAATTCCCATAAATCTTTGATAAGTTTTGACGTTGAAATAGGCTCTCCGTTTGGAGATAATACTTGAAGATTTCGAATATTTTGAACGTAATTTGCCAACTGATATCGACCGGCACGCCAAGCTGGAAGCTGGAGCCTGACTGGGGAAAGATGCTTTACTGGCACACAAAGCGTGATTTGTATGTATTGGGAAACAGGGTTTCTGGATGCTATAGAATAGTTGATCATTGTTGATTTGAATGATTTCAAACAAATGTTTTTTACCTTGTTTGTATTTAAAGAAATGGTACTTATCTTTGCAGTCCTTTTTGGGGGGTGATTCCCGAGGAACAAAGAATTAGAAAGCAATTAGATAAAGATATTCGATCATGAAAAGAACATTTCAACCTTCTCGTAGAAAAAGAAAAAATAAGCACGGCTTTAAAGAAAGAATGTCTTCTGCTAACGGTAGAAGAGTACTGAAAGCCAGAAGAGCAAAAGGAAGACATAAATTGACTGTTTCTTCTGAAAAGACATTGAAGAAGTAATTCTTAGCACTGATTTTCGTATGTTCACGTACGATTATAGTCCTTGTGATGAATTACAGACTCCCCAAAAGTGAGCGGCTTAATGCCGACAAACTTATCAAGGAACTTTTTAACGAAGGTTCCTCTTTTTTTTTGTACCCATTTAAAGTCCAATTTTTTGTTAAAAAGGAACAGGGTAATGGAACCTCTCAGGTGCTTTTCTCCGTTTCGAAGAAGAAAATCAAGAAGGCTGTAGGACGTAACTTTGTGAAAAGGAGAATGCGTGAAGCCTACAGGCTTAACAAAGAGTTGATCCCTCCTTCTGCTCCAGATATGTCTATTGGCTTAATTTATGTAAGTTCAGACTTGATGGAATTCTCACAAATTCAGACTAAAATCATATTGGCTTTAAAGAAACTGGCCACCATTGTAAGCGAAAACCAAAAACAGCATGAATAAATCATTGAAAAAATCCCTCCTGATCTTTATGTTAGGGGCAGTTGTACTCACAGGATTTTTTGCATTCAAAGCTAAAAATGACAAGCTATTTGCCATTGCTAAGAATATTGACATTTTCGCTACCCTCATAAGAGAGTTGGATTCCTATTATGTGGATGATATTGATCCAGATGAATTAGTAACCATAGGTATCAATGCGATGCTAGAAGAATTGGATCCATATACTACTTACATCCCAGAGGAAGATTCTGACGATTATCGATTAATGACTACAGGCGAATACGCTGGGATTGGTGCTTTGATAGGTAATAGAGGTGATGGAAGTATGGTCATTATGCCATATACTGGATTTCCTGCGCAGACTGTAGGCTTAAAGATTGCTGATTATATTCTGAAAATAGATACCACTGACGTTACCAGCATGGGAACTTCTGATGTATCTACTCTTCTTAAAGGACCTGCTAACACTCCTGTTCATCTGCAGGTGAAAAGAAATATGGATACACTGGAATTTGACGTGGTCCGAAAGAAAATTGCCATTAAGAATGTTCCTTACTATGGTAAATTGGATGAGCATACAGGCTACATCAAACTTGCAGAGTTTACCACCAATGCTTCCACAGAGGTTAGAAATGCGCTGGTTGATTTGAAGAGCCAAGGGATAGATCGGTTGGTTCTGGATGTGAGAGACAATCCCGGAGGACTGGTGAATGAAGCTGTAGAGATTGTGAATCTATTTATCCCAAAGGGAAGAGAAGTAGTAAAGACCATAGGCAAGCTTGAAAATGTGAATTACACTTATAAAACGAATAAAACTCCCGTGGATAAGGATATTCCCATGGTTGTTTTACTCAATGAGCATAGTGCTTCAGCTTCAGAAATTGTAGCTGGTGCACTTCAGGACTATGATCGTGCTGTTTTGATTGGTAGGAAATCATTTGGAAAAGGTTTGGTTCAAACTACTGTACCACTTACCTATAATGCACAAATGAAAGTGACTACAGCCAAATACTATATTCCCAGTGGACGCTGTATTCAGGCTATCGATTATTTGCAGAGTCGGGAAAATGATGAACTGGTGACAGTTCCGGATTCATTGAGAAAAGCGTTCTATACCAAAAATGGCAGAATTGTATTGGATGGCGCTGGTATCGAACCTGATGAAATGGTTGGGCAAAAGAGTTATGCACCCATTTCTTATAGCTTAGTAGCGAGAAACCATGTGTTTGATTATGGGACAAAGTACTTCTATGAGCATACCGAGATTACAGATCCATCTAATTTCACCATTTCGGATGAAGATTATGACGATTTTGTCAAATGGTTAGAAGGTAAAGAATACGATTATACTACCTACTTAGAGAAATCAGTAGAGGATATGCGTAAGAATGCTGAGAAGGTGGAATATTATGAAGAGATAAAGGCCCAGATTGATTTACTTGAAAAGAGAGTAAATCACAGCAAAGAGCAGGATTTGGTGACTAATAAGGATGAAATCAAGAAAATTCTTTCTCAGGAAATAGTGTCCAGATACTATTTCCAGGAAGGTATGATTGAGTCTGGGTTGCAATATGATGACGACGTGATCCTTGCTGCTGAGTTATTGAAAAAACCCGAAAAGATTAAGATGTTGCTGACCGCTTCATCTAAGTAAGCATTATGGCAATTATTCTCTCACTTGAGACTTCGACACCGATTTGTTCTATTGCCGTACATAAGAATGGTATTCTGTTAGGAGAGCGATCACTTGATGTTCCAGGTGCTCATTCTGAGAAGCTAATGGGGATGATTGAGGATATTCTCGATGAATGCAATCTTACTATTCGGCAAATCAATGCAGTTGCGGTTTCTGAGGGACCGGGATCCTACACTGGATTAAGAATTGGTGTTTCAGTTGCCAAAGGACTGGCATTTGCTGGAGATATACCGTTGATTGGGGTCAGTACTTTGGAGGCATTGTCATTCGGGGCAAAATCCCAGATGGATAGTAGAGGAGTGATCATAGCTATGCTGGATGCGCGAAGGATGGAAGTTTATCGGGAAGTGTTCGATTATGAGTTAAATTCTTTAGAAAGACTGGATTCAGAAATTATCGATGAGAGTTCATATTCAGAATTTCTGGAAAAAGGCGAAGTCTACTTTGTAGGGGATGCAATACATAAGGTTTCAGAAGTTATTAAACATCCGAATGCCTGTTTTCTAGATCTTAAAATCTCGGCTGTTTATGTTGGGATTTTAGCTTATAAAAAGTTTCAAATGGGAGAGTTTGCCGATCTGGCTTATTTCGTTCCAAATTATCTGAAGGAGTTCAAAGCTCTTCAGTCCAAAAAGAATCCGTTGTTGATATGAGTGAAATAGTAAATAGAGTTGCGA
>NZ_JAXRUT010000017.1:0-129244 GCF_035156405.1 Algoriphagus aurantiacus
ACCTCTTCCCATCCCGAACAGAGAAGTTAAGCCCTGCAGCGCCGATGGTACTGGGGTTACACCCGGGAGAGTAGGTCGCCGCCTCATTTATTCTAAAGCCCTTTGGTTAATTCCATCGGGCTTTTTTCGTTTTATACCAAAAATTCTTTTCTCTAAAGCTTACTATAGGGGATTTGCTTCATTTAATCTTAAGCCACTCGACTAATTTGGGCAGCAACAATGCTGTTTTTAGTTGGAGATTCTGATTTGCTGAGATGGACAACTTTTAAGTGTAGCAAACTATACTGCCTATCCTCATATTTTCCTGAACCTTAAAATTGAGTTAATTAGAATTTTGTGATGGTGATTCTTTACAATTTGCTGGAGAGAATTATAATTATATCCAGTGGTGGAGTAGATGTTGGCTTATTCCCAAATCCCAAACTGTTCGAAATGATGCTTAAAATGCTTGGGATGAAATCTTTCCCACTCTGCAAAGGTTAGATTGCTAAATCTAGGGTGAACAGTTGTAGCTGTGGGGTCTTTATCAAAGAACATATTATAAGAGTTTAAACTTGACAAGAGTTGTTCTTTAGCTTCATTCAAGTTTAAATTTCTTAGAGGCATCAATTCTCCAGCATTCATTTCAGGGGCCTTAATGCCTTTGGGGAATTCCATAGATGAATCTAGGAGCGCTGTTTTCTGGAATTTTTGTTTTTCAGTAAGCTCAAACTCGGGTATTTTAATTCTGTTATAGGATATTTTGACGGTCACAGTTAAATGTTCTACCATGTGTTGTGAAGTCATAATTCCAAATTGGGCTGGAGTATCAGCTTGTAGTTTATTCAGTCTTGCTTCAATCACTTTAGCGTCCATTGCTGAGTTCTTTTAGGATAAGGTTAAGGTAAAAAAAAAGCGTTTGATTTCTCAAACGCTTTTTGGTGATTATTGAACTTTAAAACTTAGCTTCCGCACATTTCGCATCCTTCTGGATCATCCAATGAGCATGCAATGGCATCTTGTTTTTGTGATTTTACTTCAACTATTTCCTGCTGTGCTTTTTCTACTTTTGGTTCAAATCCAGTTTTATCCAAAGTGAATTTAATAGCCGCTGTGGCTGCTTGAGATCTCAAGTAGTACATTCCAGTCTTCAGTCCTTTTTTCCAAGCATAGAAATGCATTGAGGTTAATTTTCCGAAGTTAGGGTCCTGCATAAATATATTCATGCTTTGAGACTGACAAATGTATGCGCCACGATCGGCAGACATATCGATGATTATCTTCTGAGAAATCTCCCAAACAGTCTTGTAGATGTCCTTGATGTGCTGAGGGATTCCAGGTACATCTTGCACTGAACCATTGGTTGAGATCAATCTATTTCTCATGGTGTCATCCCAAAGGCCAAGAGCAATCAAGTCTTTCATCAAATGCTTATTTACAATGATGAACTCACCTGACAAAGTTCTTCTGGTATAAATATTCGAAGTGTATGGTTCAAAGCACTCATTGTTGCCTAAGATTTGAGAAGTAGAAGCAGTAGGCATAGGAGCCATCAATAGTGAGTTTCTCATACCGTACTTCTTGATCTTTTCTTTCACATCAGACCAATTCCATCTGCCAGACTTTGGAGTTACCCCCCAAAGATCAAACTGTAATTCTCCCTTGGAGGCTGGGGAACCTTCGTAGGTTTCGTAGGTGCCTTGAACTTTGGCAAGTTCCATGGAAGTCTCCACAGCTGCAAAGTACATGGTTTCGAATATGTCCTCATTCAAACCTTTAGCTTCTGGTGAATCAAAAGGCATGCGAAGCAATATAAATGCATCTGCAAGTCCCTGAATACCCAGACCAATCGGACGGTGACGGAAGTTTGATCTTCTTGCTTCTTCTACAGGATAGTAGTTTACATCAATTACCTTGTTCAGGTTCTTGGTCGCTACTTTGGTGATCTCATATAGTTTTTGATGGTCAAAGAACAGTTTTCCATCAGGGCCTTTCGTTACAAATTTTGGAAGGGCGATAGAAGCCAAGTTACAAACTGCCACTTCATCCGGAGCTGTGTACTCTATGATCTCAGTACACAGATTGGAAGATTTGATCGTTCCCAAATTCTTCTGGTTAGACTTGCCATTTGCAGCATCTTTATATAGCATGTAAGGTGTACCCGTCTCGATTTGAGATTCTAGTACTTCAAACCAAAGCTCTTGAGCTTTGATCGTCTCACGGGCTTTTCCCTCGCGCTCGTATTTTTCATAAAGTCTTTCAAACTCTTCTCCATGGCACTCAGAAAGCCCTGGAGCTTCATGTGGACAGAATAGCGACCAATCCAAGTTTTGCTCCACACGCTTCATGAATAGATCTGGAATCCAAAGTGCATAGAACAAATCTCTAGCTCTCATTTCTTCCTTACCATGATTTCTCTTTAGTTCCAAGAAATCCTTGATATCCGCATGCCAAGGTTCTAAGTAGATAGCGAAACTACCTTTTCTTTTTCCACCGCCTTGATCAACATAACGGGCCGTCATGTCAAAGTTTCTAAGCATTGGTACAATACCATTGGAAACTCCGTTCGTACCCTTTATATAGGAGCCTTTAGCTCTTACATGGTGAATAGACAAACCTATGCCTCCAGCAGACTGGGAGATCTTGGCGCATTGCTTCAGCGTGTCATAGATTCCGTCAATACTATCATCCTTCATGGTAAGCAAGAAGCAGGAAGAAAGCTGGGGCTTAGGTGTGCCCGCATTGAAAAGGGTAGGAGTAGCGTGTGTAAACCACTTCTCAGAAAGTAAGTTATAGGTTTCAATAACTGATTCCATGTCCTCCTTGTGGATCCCAACAGCCACTCTCATCAACATGTGCTGAGGACGTTCTACTACTTTTCCATTTAACCGGATCAAGTAACTTCTTTCCAAAGTCTTGAATCCAAAATAATCATATCCAAAATCCCTTTTGTAATCGATCGCAGCGTCAAGTTTTGCTGCATGGTTTTTTATAATTCCATATACCTCTGGATCCAGCAAGGCTGCGTTTTCATCAGTCTTTGGATTCACGTGCGTATATAGTCTTTTCATGGTATTTGAAAAAGACTGGCTAGTTGTTTTATGAAGGTTAGAGATAGCTATCCTCGCAGCCAAGATTGCATAATCTGGGTGCTTCACAGTTAGAGATGCGCAGACTTCAGCTGCTAAGTTGTCGAGCTCTGTAGTGGATACACCATCATATAATCCATCAATTACTTTTTTGGCAACATCAATAGGTTGAATGAATTTCGGATCCAACTCGTAGCAGAGATTCTCTATTCTTGTCGTGATTTTGTCGAATCGTACTGACTCTCGCCTTCCGTCTCTTTTTAATACTAGCATTTATTTGGGGTTTTTAGGTTGATGGAAAAGTTTGGGTTAATTAAAAGTCTTCACCAATGGAGAATCTAGGAGAATCGTCAGCGCCATCAGTAGTTTTCATAACTCCCGCTTTTTGATAATCACCAACTCTTTTCTCGAAGAAATTGGTTTTCCCCTGAAGCGAAATCATATCCATGAAATCAAATGGATTCGTGCTATTCCATATTTTATCGCACTCTAATTCGTCTAGCAGTCTATCTGCTACGAATTCAATGTATTGGCACATCAGGTCGGAATTCATTCCAATAAGTCTAACCGGAAGTGCATCAGTTACAAATTCTTTTTCGATTTCTACTGCATCACGAATAATTTCTCTAACCGTTTCTTTTGGTAATTGATTATTTAGATGCTGGGTATAAAGGTGACATGCAAAGTCACAGTGCAATCCTTCGTCACGAGAAATTAACTCATTGGAGAAGGTAAGACCTGGCATCAAGCCTCTTTTCTTAAGCCAGAAAATTGAACAGAATGAACCAGAGAAGAAGATTCCTTCCACAGCGGCAAAAGCAATTAATCGCTCTTGGAAGTTTCCATTATCAATCCATCTCAAAGCCCAATCGGCCTTTTTCTTTACACAATCAATATGCTCGATGGCGTGTAGTAGCTTATCACGCTCTACGGGATCCTTAATGTACGTATCAATTAAAAGGCTATACGTTTCTGAGTGAATATTTTCCATGGCAATCTGGAAGCCATAGAAGAATTTTGCTTCAGTATACTGAACCTCAGAAACGAAGTGCTCAGCCAAATTTTCATTTACGATTCCATCACTTGCCGCAAAAAACGCCAGAACATGAGAAATAAAATGGCGCTCCCCATCATTCAGTGCTTTCCAATCCACCATATCCTGACCTAAATCAATCTCTTCGGCAGTCCAAAAGCTTGCTTCTGCTTTCTTATAGTACTGCCAAATGTCATTGTGCTGAATGGGGAATAAAACAAAGCGATTCTTATTCTCTTCTAATATTGGTTCGTTCTGCATTGTTACTTGGTTATTTTTTTAAGCGTAGTGATTTTGCTCTTAATAAATAAATCTTTTGGTCTGGGGATAAGAAAGGCTGCCTTTTTAGAACAGCCTTTGAACAAATATGTAAATCAAAATTGGGAAATAAAACCTGTAAAGTCCCTGTTTAACGCCTTTTCTGAACGAAAGTCAAAAGCTATATAAAAGTCATAATACCAATAAGTTAGTATTATGTAACTATATCTTTTGATTAATTGAATGAGCTATTATTAGGGGTTTGAAAAAAAATCAAATAATTTTAAAAAAGATTTTCAACCAAAATTCAAGACTAAACTTGAATAAAGGTCAAGTATTTCACATAAATAATTTTGCTTTTCAATAATTTGACCGTCAATATGTTGAGCTAAAACCATTTCAAATTTTTCAAATGATTTCTGAATTAAATTGTGTTTTGTTTGGGAATTATTAAGGGAATTTTCAGACCAGAAATACCAATTGCAAAGTTTGACTTTAAATACAGAAATAATATTTTAGAGGCCTGTTTTTTTCTTCCATTCAACTTTCCTATATTTGCACTCCGATTTCAAAAGAATCAAGAACTATGTACGCAATTGTAAACATCGCAGGAAAGCAGTTCAAAGTAACGCAAGATCAGTTCGTCTATGCTCCAAAGCTAGACTTAGAAACTGGCGCTTCCATCGAATTCGACCAGGTACTATTAGCAGAAGCTGATGGATCTGTGTCCGTAGGTGCTCCCCTTTTAGCAGGAGCGAAGGTGTCTGGGAAGGTCCTAGATCATGTAAAAGGTGATAAAGTCATCGTCTTCAAGAAGAAGCGCCGTAAGGGCTACAAAAAGAAGAACGGTCACAGACAGGATTTCACCAAAGTTTTGATAGAAAGTATTACAATCTAAGTTTTCTCTTCGAAAACGATAAAAGAATAAAACCATGGCACATAAGAAAGGCGTCGGTAGTTCCAGAAACGGTAGAGACTCTCAATCCAAGAGATTGGGCGTGAAGAAATTTGGTGGCGAAGTAGTAATCGCTGGTAATATCATCGTAAGACAAAGAGGTACTAAGCATCACCCAGGTGAAAATGTAGGACTTGGTAAAGATCATACGTTGTTCGCAACATCTGACGGTGTTGTTACCTTCAGAAAGAAATTTGATGGCAGATCATACGTAAGCGTATTGCCAGCAGAAGCTTAATGTAAGCAAACAAATAATTTTGAAAGCTCCTTCCATGCGAAGGAGCTTTTTTATTGCCCTCATTTTCTAAATAGGATTAACTGCTGTAGTCACAGAGGTTTTCACCGAGTGCAGAACTTAGGTTTATCATTTACCCAGATGTCTGAAAATCCTCGATATCACAAATGGTGTTTTTCACCTAAACTGTCCAGGTTCTGCTAAACACTGCTCTTGCCATTAGACTAACATTACCGGGTTTATACTAAGAGTTGGCTTCCACAAAAAAGCCCGACTAATAAAATATCAGACGGGCAATTTTTGCAATGTCAGTTTTTTAAAAGGGTTTATAGCTCAATACTTGATCTACAAATGTGGTGGCACTTTCTGGTGCAATAATAAGAATAAAGACTATACCAAAGATTGCTCCATATAGATGTGCATCGTGATTGATTGCATCATCTTGATTTTTCCCTTTGAAATAAGAGTAAAGAAGAAACAGTACACCCAAAATAAATCCAGGCAAACAAAGAATCCCAAATGGACAAATATCCGAAAGAGGCAGAATAATAATACTGGCAAAGACTGTGGCCGCAGTTCCTCCTGAAGCTCCTAATGCTCTGTAATAACTATTATCCTTATTTTTCAGATAAGTCGGAATATCAGAGATAATGATTCCTAAAAGATAGAATAGCACGTATACTGCCCCTCCGAATATTACCCCGAACTTGTAAGCAAGCACTTGCTCTACCACACCTCCAAAGAAGTAGAAGGTGAACATATTGAAGAGAAGGTGGATGTAATCTTTGTGGATAAATCCGGACGTAATGAATCTATCCCACTGTCCATTCCGCTTAATTTTATATGGGATAAACATGCAGCGATCCATAAAAGCGGCATTGTTGATTCCGTAGAAACTGCTAATAGCAGTGATGATTATCAGGACTACTGTAATAGATAAGGTCATTTATTATTTCTCTCTGTGTATTAGGTCCTGAGTTATTTTCTTAAGTTCAAGGAAATAATCTTCGTTCTTATAATGGATCGCATCGTATTGAGCAAATCCCACTTCGAAATAGGAGTTCATTTTTGCTTCCGTAATCGATTTAATGCCTAGCTTATCATAAATCCCACGAACAGCTTTCACTTTTTCTTCTTTGTCGAATTCATTTTGGGAAAGCCAATAATTAAGCTCTGCGGCATCTTCATCTTCGGCCAGTTCTAATGCCTTTATCAAGAGAAAAGTCTTTTTATTTGAAATGATATCACCGCCAACCTGCTTACCAAATTTTGCCTGATCAGCAAAGACATCGAGCAGGTCATCCTTCAATTGAAAGCCAACACCGATATTCATGCCAAAATCATATAGTTTCTGTGCATCGTCCTTTTCGGCTCCGGCAAGCAATGCTCCAAGTTGTAAAGCAAATCCTAACAATACGGCAGTCTTCAAGCGGATCATGGTGAGGTATTCCTCTTCATGAACAGACTCCAAAGACTCAAAATTCATATCAAATTGCTGCCCTTCGCAGACCTCAGAGGCTGTTTTGTTGAACAAGCGAATGATGTTCCCAAGTTTTTCAGCTTCAGTTGGTAAAAGCAAATCATAGGCTTTTACTAGCATTACATCACCAGAAAGTATAGCTACGTTCTTATTCCATTTCACATGGACAGATTTTTTCCCCCTTCTGAGTGGGGCATCGTCCATGATATCGTCATGCATTAGGGTGAAATTGTGAAATACCTCTACAGCTGCTGCTTGACTTAAGATTTCTTCTGGATTTGGCTTGTAAATTCCGTATGCCAGTAAACTAAGCAAAGGACGGATTCTTTTTCCGTCCAGGCTTAAAATATAGGTAATAGGGTCATAAAGTTCTCGGGGTGATTTTCCTAATTCGATTGCACTCGGGAGGTTCTGGATGAATGTTTCCAGTTTACCTAATAACTCGTGCGCGTGGTTTTTTCTTGTCATTATCAGCAAATTCCAAATCTATCGTTCTGCGGTCAATATCAGTATTAACTACTCTGACCTTCACTTTGTCGCCCAAAGTGATCATTTTTTTTGTTTTCGAACCAACTAATCGCATGTTTTTCTGGTCAAAATCATAGTAATCGTCGTCCATGTCTTGAACACGGATCATGCCTTCACACTTAGTTTCTGTGATCTCTACAAAGACACCCCACTCGGTCACTCCAGCTACAATTCCTTCATAATCTTTGTCTTCGGCAAGAGACATGAATTCCACTTGCTTGTATTTGATTGAAGCTCTTTCGGCATCTGCAGCCCGTTTTTCACGCTCTGAGGAGTGTACACTTTTTTGTTCCCAAGCTTCAGCATCAGGAGATTTTCCCCCTTCAAGATATAGCTCAAGTAATCTGTGTACCATCATATCTGGATATCTACGGATAGGAGAGGTGAAGTGTGAATAATGAGCGAATGCAAGTCCAAAGTGTCCTTTTGGTTCGGTTGTATATTTTGCTTTCGCCATACTTCGGATCGCCAGCTGCTCCAGTACATTCTGCTCTGGCTGGCCTTGGATGTCCTCCATGAGCTTATTCAGCGCAGTGGAAATGTTCTTCTCGTTTTCGATGTCAAATGCATGACCAAATCGTTTCGCAAAGCCCGAGAAAGTATCCAAGCGATCCATATCTGGAGAATCGTGTGTACGATACACGAAGGTGTCTTTTCCTTTATTCTTATTGAAAATAAACTCTGCCACATATTTATTGGCGAGAAGCATAAATTCTTCGATGAGTTTATGAATGTCTTTTCGCTCTTTGATCATCAAGCCAAGCGGTGTGCCTTTTTCGTCAAGCTTGAATTTCACTTCTACAGTTTCAAAGTTAACTGCACCATGATTGAATCTACGTTGACGGACTTTCTTGGCCATCACATTTAGCAAAGTCAATTCCTCGAAGTAATCGCCAGACTGATTATCAATATTCTCCTGTGCTTCTTCATAGGCATATCTTCGATCAGAATGGATCACAGTTCTGCCTATCCAGTGTTTCTTCACATTAGCCTCATCATCCACTTCGAATACACAGGCAAAAGTCAGCTTATCTTCATTTGGGCGAAGAGAGCAAAGTCCGTTACTCAGTCGCTCTGGAAGCATAGGGATCGTGCGATCTACCAGGTAAACTGAAGTTGCACGATTGTAAGCCTCTTTTTCTAAAGCAGTTTTTGGCTGTACATAGTGAGTCACGTCAGCAATGTGTACTCCGATTTCATGATTCCCGTTTTCTAGTTTTCTATAAGAAATGGCATCATCAAAATCCTTCGCATCCGCAGGATCAATCGTGAAAGTCAATATGTCTCTAAAATCCTTTCTCTTCTTAATTTCTTTGGCTGTTATGTTCTCGGAAATAGCTTCAGCTTCTTTTTCGGGCTCCTCAGGATACTCAAAAGGCAATCCGAATTCTGCCATGATGGAGTGGATTTCCACCTCATGTTCGCCGGCTTTTCCTAATACACGCGTCACTTCTCCTGTTGGATTTTTATCTCCCTCTCTCCATTCGGTGAGTTTGACTACCACCTTTTCCCCATGCACTGCGCCATTTAATCCGCCGCGGTGGACGAAGATGTCTTTATGCATTTTCTTGAAGTCAGGAACTACAAATGCAAATCGTGGCGATATTTCTACCCTGCCCACGAATTCATCGCGATTTCTTTCCACTACTTCCAGTACCTTGCCTTCTTCGCGTCCGGTTTTTCCTTTAAGCGGATAGACCATTACGCGGACTTTATCTCCATCAAGAGCTTGCTTGAGGTCGGCTTCTTTGACCAAAATATCTCCATCGACTTTTTCTGGATCTAGGGGGACAATGAATGCGAAGCGGGGATTTACAAAGTCCACTACACCTTCAATGAATTCGGGATCTTGAGTTGATGAATAATAATTTCTTGGATTTCGGGAAACTGAACCGGCTTCTACCAGTTTGCTAAGCACCGGTTCTACGCCTCCTTTAGTAAGTGCGTCCCGGATTTCCAGTTTCTTGATAATCTGCTTGGAGTTGAATTCTTCTCCGTAATGTGCATCTAAAAATTGAAGGATACGACGAGCCAAGCTGGCTGCATCTGTTTGTTTTCCTCCATTATTTTTACTTGTGTTTTTTTTATTAGCTTTTCTTCCCATGTTTTGGGTTGTTGATTAGGGTTAAGGTAAAAAGATTTATGTCCCTGCGCCCATTAATCTTTGTGATCTTTTTTTGAATCTTCTAAATGGATGATTTCTATTACTAAGTCATCCGATTGCGGATGCATAGCCATATATACTCGAGCTGTGACTTCCACATCTCTCAGGCAGTATTTTTTGATTTTTTCTACGTCTTTTTCCAGATGAAAAGTAGTGTTGACCTGACTTCCGTCAAGATCATCTTTTGAAGATGGAATTCCAAAAACTGAAGCTAAAAGCTCCAATCGGGTGTAATGTTTATAGTCTCCAAACTTCCAAAGCTCCATCGTGTCTAGATGGCGAACTTCCCAGGGCTTTTTCCCTGAGATCTGTAAAGGCTCTGGTAAAGATACTCCTTGGATGAGCATTCTACGGCAGAGGTATGGAAAATCAAATTCTTTACCATTGTGAGCGCAAAGAATCCATTTTTTCTTTTCTAACAAAGCCTTGAATTCCAAAAGAAGTTCCCGCTCATCTTCATTTGCATAACATTTCGATCTGAAGGCCAGTTTTTTGTCTTTCTTTTTCCACTGAAAATAACCAACTCCCACACAGACCACCTGACCAAACTCGGCATGAATCCCAGCCCGGTCAAAATACAACGACCCTGGTTCTTGACTGTTGTTTTCAGTCGGGATCAACCGTTCTTTCTTTAACCATTCCTCTTGAATCCGCTCGGGTAGTTCCTCGTATTTCTCAGTTAATGAAGCTGTCTCAATATCTAGAAATAGTATGTCATTCAGTTGATCAAAAAAATCTGCCATAAGTGTACATTATGCGTGGAGAACTCCTTCTAGGCCAATTTCTGGGATCATCTTTATGAATTTAGGATCGAAACTGCCTGAAGTAAAGATAAACTTTTTATCAAAAATCTGATCCATTATATAATAACTCACCCAAAACTCATTGTTTAATACAAAAACGGAAGGATCAATTGATTCGACTTTAGCTATAGCTTCCTCGCCAAGCTCATCAAGTAGGTGTCGAAGTGTAGATGTTTTTTTCTCTTCCCCGTTTACTTCGCCATATCCTTTGGAAGTGATCATCACATTTTTCAGCTCAATCAAATTCAAGTTGATAATATAAACAGCCCATTCTGTTCCTGTGGTCGTTTCTTCTTTTGCGATAGCAAGCTTTACCCCGGTCACGGGTTGAAATTCTATATCCTTCTTCATTATTCTTCTATATTCTCTATTTCAAATAATTGGATCAAATGCCGTTTTACCTTCGCTTTGACTTCTTGCATATCTACTGGTCCGCCTAATTCAAGATGAAGAGAAGTGACAGCCTTGTCATCGATACCACAGGGAATAATGTGTCCAAAATAGCTGAGATCCGTATTGACGTTGAAAGCAAAACCGTGCATAGTCACCCAGCGGCTTGATTTCACGCCCATTGCACAGATTTTTCTAGGATTGGATTGCTCAATGTGATCAATCCAAACGCCTGTAAGACCATCAATTCTTCCAGCCAATACACCATAGTCAGCTAAAGTCAAAATGATAGCTTCTTCCAATAATCTCAGGTATTTGTGGATGTCAGTGAAGAAATTGTCAAGATCCAATATCGGATACCCCACTAACTGTCCTGGGCCATGATAAGTGATATCTCCTCCGCGATTTATTTTATAATACTGTGCGTGGTGGTTTTTTAAGCCATCTTCATCCAGCAGTAGATTTTCTTCCTTGCCACTTTTACCCAAAGTATAAACATGCGGATGCTCTACGAAGAGGATGTAGTTATTACTTGGTAACTGATCTTCTGCTAACAAAGGACGGTTTTTGATTTTCAAAGCTACGGTAGCAGCAAACAATTCTTCCTGATAGTCCCAAGCTTGCTGATAATCTAGCTGGCCTAGGTCTCGGAATTCTACTTTTTTATTAATAATTTCATTCATCGGATAGTCCCGAAGGATTTACTTTTCAACTGAGCCAGCAACTGGTTCGTTCATTGATTTTTCAAAATTAAACAAATATCCAAGATGGCTGAACACAACGATTCCGGAAAACTTGCAGAGCAACTAGCCTCCGACTGGTTGGTAAGCAAAGGGTATGAATTACTTGATACAAATTATCGTTTTGGGCATGCTGAGATTGATTTAATCCTGAAGCATCGCGGACTGTTAATTTTTGTTGAAGTTAAGTTTAGATCAGGTACTGGCTTTGGTTTTGCTGAGGAGTTTGTGGATGCTACTAAGCGGAAACTCCTCATCAAAGCAGCTGATCATTACATTTATGAGAAAGATTGGCATAACGATATCCGCTTTGATATCATTGGCGTTTATAGAGATCGAATACAAAAAATTAATTTCAGGCATTTTGAAGATGCTTTTTACTAAACATTCACACCAATTTTAATTTTGAAAAATCATGAAAAAAGCAACAGTGACTTTCTTTTTTGCTTTGCTGGCAATTGTAACTTTTGCACAGGACTCAAATAAAGATCAGAGAATTATTGAAGATGCTGCAGATGCAAAAGCAGCGTTTTTGGAAGATGATCCAGATATGGAAAGTTTATTCAATTCATCCTACGGATACATCATCCTTCCAAATGTGGGTAAAGGTGGATTTGGTATAGGTGGAGCAGCGGGAAACGGCGTAGCTTACCAAGAAGGAAACAAGGTAGGGTTTGCCAAAATGACCCAAGTCACTATTGGTTTTCAGGCTGGCGGTCAGGCATATTCTGAAGTGGTCTTTTTTGAAAATAAAGAAGCTTTTGACAGATTTAAGAACAGTAAGGTAGAAATGTCTGCTCAAGTGTCTGCAGTAGCCGCAGCTTCCGGCGCTTCTTTGAATGCTAAATACGTGGAGGGTGTAGCCGTTTTCACAAGAACAAAAGGAGGATTGATGTATGAAGCCTCAGTAGGTGGGCAGCAATTTAAATTCAGAGAGAATTAAGAATCAATTATCTTTGCGATAGATCAGATTTCCGTCCTTATCCCATTCAGCACGAATGTAAGGGCGGAAATTTTTTGTATAAGCTGTTTCCTGATATTGGATTTCCCTCTTGCGGACGGCCTTGGTATTGTTAGTATCCCAATATTCTGTCCATAGCCCTACTTTTTCTCCAAATTGATATTCTCCAGTCACAGCCACTTGTTTATCCTCATAGAAGTGGAAGTAGTTTCCTTCCTCCAACCCGTATTGTACAGGAATGATCTCTTTGATGGTTTGGGTTGACTGATCGAAATAGCGAGTTCGAGATTCTCTAGGCCAGCCTGCCTCAAAGTGATTTTTGTCCTGTAGAACATTTTTTGAATCGAATAGCATCCAGGTTTTATGCTTAGTACCGTAGTAAAACATGCCGTTTTCTACCACTTCCTCATTGATCACACGTTCATAAGGTCCGTGAAGTAAGTAGCCTTTACCTATTTCATACGCTTGGTTTTTGATACTTCTTTCCTGCGGATCAAACCAATACAGGTCGCGGATATATGGATCTGGCTTGCGTGCCTCATCTGTGTAGTTGAAATATTCAAGGATCTGTTGGTCACGAATTTCCTGACGTGTGTAGCCCTTTCGGGTTTTGATTCCAAACCATTCATTCTTTCGGGCTTTCTTCTTTTTCTCCTTTTTTTCTTCCTTTTCCTTTGAGTCATCAAAAAGCAACAAAGGCATAGTGGTCGGAAGTATTCTTGAATTTACCACACCACTAGAATCAGGATCAGATTTTGGTTCTGATTCTTCTATTTGGGCAAATGAAACTTTGCTCAAAAGCAGTAGGAAAATAAAACTGATATAAAATCTACTCATTGTATATAAAAACGCAATTTACTTCGGTGTATTTTATCCAAAAATAACATTTCGAGATCAAAAGCTGCCGATTGTTTAGATTTTATAATCTTCTCTCTATTTTTGTGGAATTTGTAAAAAAATCTCTCAAACAATGAATTCTATTTTATCAGACCGGATAATCAATATGGAGGAATCAGCCACTCTTGCCATGGCAAAAAAAGCAAGAGAGCTGAAATCCCAAGGAGTTGACATCATCAGCCTTAGCTTAGGTGAGCCTGACTTCAAAACTCCGAAGCATATCCAAGAGGCAGCAAAAGATGCAATCGACGAAGGAAAGTACTTTTCATATCCTCCGGTAGCAGGTTATCAGGATCTGAGGGAAGCTATCGCAAAGAAGCTTCGTGAAGAAAATGAAATCGCTGAAGCAAAAGCTGAAAATATCGTAGTATCTACAGGTGCTAAGCATTCCATTGCCAATGTATTTATGTGCATGATCAATGAAGGGGATGAAGTGGTAATCTTCTCGCCGTACTGGGTTAGCTATGCCGAGATCATCAAATTGGCGGGTGGAGTTCCTGTATTGATCGAAGGTACGTTAGAAAATAACTTCAAAGCGACTGCGGCTCAACTAGAAGCTGCCATCACTCCAAAAACCAAAGGAGTCATTTACTCTTCCCCATGTAATCCTACAGGCTCTGTATTCAGCAAGGAAGAGCTGGAAGCAATTGCAGCAGTAGTGAAAAAGCATGAGAATATCATGGTAATCGCAGATGAGATCTATGAGAAAATCAATTTTGCAGGCAGGAATTACAGCATCGCTTCTTTCCCGGGAATGTTCGAAAGAACAATCACTGTCAATGGTTTTTCTAAAGGATATGCGATGACTGGCTGGAGAGTAGGTTATATCTGCGCACCAGTTTGGATGGCAAAAGCTGTAGAGAAAATCCAAGGTCAGTTCACTTCCGGAGGAACAGGTATAGCTCAAAGAGCTGCTTTGGCGGGAATTTCTGGAGATCAAACTCCAACCACTGAAATGGCAAATGCCTATTTAAGAAGAAGAGGCTTGGTGTTGGACCTGCTTCGTGATATCCCAGGCATCAAAACTCACGTGCCAGAAGGAGCATTCTATTTCTTTCCGGATGTAACTGCTTTCTTTGGCAAGTCTGCCAAAGGACACGATGTGAAAGATGCTGATGATCTTTGTTTGTATCTCTTAGCAGAAGCGCATGTTTCACTTGTGACTGGAGCTGCATTTGGAGCACCAGCATGCATCAGACTTTCCTATGCTGCATCTGATGAAGAACTGGTGGATGCACTAGGCAGAATGAAAAAAGCCTTGGGCGAACTAGCCTAATTAAATATCTCTGAACCCCGGCAAATGTCGGGGTTATTTTTTGCCTAGCGAGAAAGACTTATTTTTGGGAAAAATTACCCTATGGCTGAAGTAATCGTAATCACCCCAGTTAAAAATTCTCTTGAAACGACCCTGGATACGGCTCGAGCAATTGCTGGCTCCACGATAGAATTGAGGCATATTATTTTTAACGACTTCAGTACAGAGGAGACCAAAGCAGGATTGGAGCAAAATCAGTCTGCAATAGGATATGAGTTGATTCATCTCGAAGACCATACTGATCATCCTTCGCCTAATTACAAACTTGTATTGCAAATGGCTCAGAAGATGGCAATGGAAGCAGATTTGCCACTTTTGGTAATTGAATCAGATGTGGTGGTGAAGCCAGAAACGATCGCTGATTTGCTGAATTTTCAAAAATCTAACACCAAATCTGGTTTGGTAGGATCTGTAACAGTTGATGAAAATGGTATTGTGAATTTCCCTTATCTGAAATTCAAAGGAGTGAAAGAGTCTGTGATGGATACTTCAAGAAGTTTGAGTTTTTGCTGTACGCTTTTCTCCACAGAATTTTTAAAAGCGTATGATTTCATGGGATTGGACGTGGCTAAAGATTGGTATGATACATTTATCTCAAAGAAATCAATCGAACTAGGATTCAAAAACCATGTACTGATGAATGCTCCTGTTTGGCATAGACCGCATGCTAGCAGACCATGGAAACAACTTAAGTATAGCAATCCTCTGAAATATTATTTTTTGAAGTTTTGGAAAGGGATGGACAAAATCTAAACTTGATCTTTGGCTGATCATATTTTAATTCGGAGTAATGAAAAATTTCTGAAATTGACTTTTCCCCTCCTTTAAAGCCAGCGTGTCCCTACCAAATTTTGCTAGTTGATATCCATTTTCTGTAAGCATGTTATAGCAAGACTTAAGATCCTTGGGATTGAGGTTTTCATTTTCAAAAATGATGGCTTCTGGTTGGGTTTTAGCAATGTCAAAGATCTTTATTACCTCTAAATCATAGCCTTCTGCATCGATTTGTAATAAGTCAATTTTTGATATTTGATACTTTTTAATCAGTGTATCGGGAGAGATGACCGATACTTCGTTGTAACTGATCCTGTCTTTTGGATTTTCGGGTATTTGGATGCCCTCTTTGATACAGTTTTTTTCTACCACTCCGTTTTTAAAAGCCAACTCTATTTTGTCCAAAGAAAAAGATGCCAATCCAGTAGCCCATCTACTTTCGCTAAATGCGACTTTGTATAATTTTTGACTCCCATCTTCTGATCCTATCGCTGCACAGATAGGATGTATTCCTTTATCATGTTGATAGATTTTGGATAATTCAGTTGTGAAAACTTTGGGTTGAGGCTCAAGCAAAACACCTTTCCAATGATCTCTTTTGATGAATTTATGAATGGGGTCATGGGTGATTCCATCATTGGCACCAACTTGGATTACGTAGAAATTCCCCAGTTTCGAGAGGGAATACGCTGAGAGAAATTCTGATAGGCTTCCTTTTTTTGGCTTATAGAGATGTTTGTAATATAATGTAAAGACCGGATGGTCGTTTGCACTCAAATTAAACCTTAGATTCTTCCAGAATGTCTTAAAGGTCGACTTCACTTTGTGTTTTATCATGTAGCTTTATTTGTAGTGTGGGTGGCCGTATTTCATTTTTTGAGGAAAGATTCAAAAATAGTTAATATTTTACCTGAAAATTCCCTGTCTTCAACTTCATGAAAAATTAACGATAACTATTGTTAATTTTTGACGATCTAAACCAGTTATGCCCAAAACCCTAATATATTCTATAGTTACCAATAATTATGATCATGTAAAACCTGCTCCAAAATATTCTGGCTTTGATTTTTGGTTATTTACAGATCAGGAGAATCTGGAAGTAGAGGGCTGGAAAATAAAACTGATACCCAAATCTGATAATCCAATCAAGCAACAAAGGCAAATCAAGATCAATAGTTGCAAATACACCCCTGATTATGATTTGACTATTTATATTGATGGGAATATGGAGTTGATCAGGAATCCAAATGATTTATTGAAGAAGCACTATTCAGGTGGATTTTTGACTACCTGTCATCCTAAACGATCAACGTTATTAGCAGAAGGAATGGAGATTGTTAGAAAAAGGAAGGATCTAGAGCAGAATGTACTTGCTACATTGGAGTTTGCTAAACACGTCGGATTCAAGGATGATTTGGGGCTTTACGAAACAGGAGTGCTGATCAGGGACAAATCTAAAGATGTAGAAAGGTTGGAGCTAAAATGGTCGGAATTACTGGAAGAATATTCACACCGTGACCAGCTGACATTACCCATAGCTTTGCATCTTACCGGAGTAGAAATCTCCTCAATTCCGCGATCAATCACATTTCATTATGTAAAGATGAATCGCGGTCATAGAATTTCATTAAAGTTTAAGAATAACCAAGAGAGTTGGTTATCTAAAATTATTTCCAAGTTTACTAAAGTATAGATTTTGAATAACTACATTTTACATGAAAAAAATGATTTAGTTACAGAATACGTAAGTGATATTTATTTAAAATCATGCTAATGGTAAAGATTGAATAAATCCTGTTGATGTATATTTTGACATAATAAAAAAACCATGAGTAAAAAAGGTAAAATATCCAAACAATAATTTGTTTAATAGAAGTGAATTTATAACTTTATTACGGTGATTAAACAACTTTTCAACAATACTTGACTTTTTCAAACAATGGATTCTTATAATAATCCATTTTTCTAACTCAACCTGTTTCAGAGAAAATCCGGATTTCGATCCGGATTTTTTTTTGATCAATTTTTAATGAACTTTCGGCGCCAATGTTTTATGGTTTCCAGCTTATGGTTCTTGAAAAGAGAATAAGATTTTTGTTTTTTGTTTTTTGTTTGGTCTGCTCAAATGTGCTAGCTCAAGATAAAAGTCCCAATTTAGACACTGCATACATTGAGACGACAGACCATCTCTTTGCAGCGAGACTGTATTTATCACATAAGTACACGGATTTGTTGATTCGCGTGCCTGGCGAAAACAGGGAATACTTATTTGAAGCTAACTCAGGCCTAAACTTAGGATTGGGCGTTACTTACCAGACTTTCACTCTTAATGTTGCGGTTCCTTTCGGGTTTATGAATCCTGACCGCCAAAAAGATTGGCCATTTTATCTGGATCTTCAAGTACATGCATATCCCCAAAAATGGATTTTTGATTTTTATGGGCAGTTTTATAGAGGTTACACTCTGGATGCGAAATACTTGGAGAATTCAGATGAAAAATATCTTCGGGAAGATATGAAAATGAATTCAGTTGGGCTAAATGTCAATTACTTGTTTGGAGGGGAAAAGCTATCTCTCTCAGCGGCGTTTAATCAGGTTGGAGTACAGAAGAAATCTGCCTTTTCACCTTTTGTGGGGTTTGAAGGTTATCTGGGCGGTGTGAAAGTAGATTCTCTTTTGCTTCCTACCGCTGAGTTTGTTTCGGACTTAAATTTTGATGATTCCAGTTATTTGCAGTTTGGACCAAATGCAGGTTTAGCAGGCACACTTGTTTTTGGGAAGGGCTTTTTCTTGACAGGAGTAGCTTCTGTTAATTATAGCATTGGCTATTCAGAGTGGAATAGAGGAAATGATACATTCAAGAAATGGGGAGGAGTGCCTACCTACCTGCTGAGGGGCTTTTTTGGATTTAACAATAAGATATTTTCTGCCAATGTGAATTACGTGTATAAAAATTTAAATCTTATATCTAATAATCCTTTTGACCAAGCTGTTAATACAGGCAACTATCGATTCAATATTATCTATAAATTCGAAATAAGCAGGAAGTTTTCAGAATGGTTTTATAGAATCAATCCAATGCGTATCATTAATAAGAACATAGATCCGTATTGAATCAGGAGGCATAAATCTCCATTTAGAATTGAATTTCACAAAAATTAAAATCCACCTTAATAGTAATGACTGATCAATTTGGAATCCAAGAGTCCCTTCGAAAATTGGGAATTGAAGCAAAAAACCTTGGCGTATCTTCTGGAGTAGAATGGCAGGATTCGGGAGAATCTTATATCTCATCTTTTTCACCAGCTGATGGAAAGGTAATTGCCGATGTACAAGTTGCAAATCAACAAAATTACGATTCAATTATTGCTCAAGCTCAAAAAACATTTGAAACTTGGAGAGTCGTTCCTGCTCCTCAAAGGGGAGAAATCGTAAGGGAAATAGGGAATGCTTTAAGGGAAATAAAAGCTGACTTAGGGAAGCTTGTTTCCTATGAAATGGGAAAATCATATCAGGAAGGTTTAGGAGAAGTGCAGGAAATGATCGATATCTGCGATTTCGCAGTTGGTCTTTCTCGCCAATTATACGGACTTACTATGCATTCTGAGCGTCCAGGTCATAGAATGTATGAGCAGTGGCATCCACTAGGAATAGTTGGTATTATATCAGCTTTTAATTTCCCTGTTGCTGTTTGGTCTTGGAATGCTGCTTTGGCCTGGGTTTGTGGAGATGTTTGTCTTTGGAAGCCTTCCGAAAAAGCTCCTCTATCAGGTATTGCTTGCCAGAAGATCGCAGCAAAAGTGTTCCAAAAACATGGAATGCCTGAAGGGATTTGTTCACTTATCATTGGAGATTATAAAGTGGGAGAGATGATGTCTCAGGATGCCCGTGTGCCATTAGTTTCTGCAACAGGGTCTACTCGAATGGGGAAACGTGTAGGCGAGGCCGTTGGTCGAAGATTGGGCAGATCCTTATTGGAGTTGGGGGGCAACAATGCCATCATTATTACTCCTGAAGCAGATATAGACATGGCGATTAGAGGAGCCTTATTTGGAGCAGTGGGCACCGCTGGGCAAAGGTGTACTTCCACACGAAGGTTGATTATTCATTCAAGTGTGTATGAAGAAGTGAAAAACCGATTGGCAAATGCTTATTCAAAATTGGTGATAGGAAATCCTTTGGATGAGAAAAACCATGTTGGGCCAGTAATCGATAAAGATGCTGTAAGCATGTATTTGGCAGCCACAAAAAAAGTAATAGAAGAAGGAGGAAAAGTTGTAGTAGAAGGAGGTGTTCTCGAAGGAGTTGGATTTGAATCTGGCTGCTATGTAAAACCGGCGATTTATGAAGCTGAAAATCATTTTGAGATTGTTCAACATGAGACCTTTGCTCCGATTTTATATTTGATCAAATACGATACGCTGTCTGAAGCAATAGCGATTCAAAATGGGGTGCCGCAGGGACTATCATCTGCTATTATGACTACGAATATGAGAGAAGCTGAAGCGTTTTTATCGGTGGCTGGATCTGACTGCGGGATTGCAAACGTGAATATTGGGACTTCAGGAGCAGAAATAGGCGGTGCTTTCGGAGGGGAAAAAGAAACAGGAGGAGGCAGAGAGTCCGGGTCGGATGCCTGGAAAGCCTATATGCGCCGTCAGACAAATACTATTAACTACTCAGCAGAGCTGCCGCTTGCGCAGGGGATTAAGTTTGATATTTAATTACCTAGGAATTCCGCTTTAAAATATTTTTATAAATATTTGTTCTCATTTTCAATGTATTAGGTTTTATGTGTTGAATTGTATTTGGTAAAAAGGAAATAGAAATTACCTTTGCATTCCATTTGGGACACAATGGGAGTTTAGCTCAGTTGGTTCAGAGCATCTGCCTTACAAGCAGAGGGTCGGGGGTTCGAATCCCTCAACTCCCACGTAGCAAATTATTTTCCAAACGAGGAAAACATGCATTCTCATTTTGGGAGTTTAGCTCAGTTGGTTCAGAGCATCTGCCTTACAAGCAGAGGGTCGGGGGTTCGAATCCCTCAACTCCCACATTCAATCCCGAAGATTCGGGATTTTTTTTGCTTCATGGCCTGCTATTTTTACATATTGCACTCTACCCAACTGGACAACTTCTACCTAGGACATACCTGCGAGATACTTGAGGAACGGTTAAGAAAACACCTTTCCAATCACCGTGGATTTACTGCTAAATCAAAGGACTGGAAAATAGTTTACTACGAAGAACATATTGACAAAAAGGCAGCCTATCGTAGGGAAATAATTGTCAAGTCATGGAAAAGCAAGAAGAAAATCATTGAGTTAATCCAAAGTAGAAGCTGAAGAGTTACTTCTACTTAAGCAACCTTGTTTTTTAATACTATTGCCTTAATTGAGATTTGGCTCAGAGCATTCCGATAAAATCGGAAGGGTCGGGGGTTCGAATCCCTCAACTCCCACATTCAATCCCGAAGATTCGGGATTTTTTTTGCTCAAAAAAAGAGACTGCTTCATGATTAAGACAGTCTCTTTTTATGTGGACATATTCTTGTTTACTCCAAATTCAACAGAAATCCAGCTCGAAACCAACGTCCTGGCATTTGAACGGTGCCGGATTCTATATAATCCGTATTCGTAATATTGGATGCCTCTGCAAAGAATCTGATTTTCCCGTTTCTATTGTAATCAGCCCTAATATCCAGCAGGAAGTAAGGATCTTGATTCATACGCTCCATACACCTCATTTTAGTGTTCCATTCCAGTTTTTTCCCTATTCCCAACATTACGCCTCCTATCAGTTGATTTTTAAGCGCACTAAAGGCGTAGCGAGTTTCTATTCCCGGTTGATTGATCAGGTTTGCATGGATGTAATTATAAGAAAGCATTAGCTCCTTGATCTGTATTGTTCTACCATTCGGACTTACCCGGTAATTTAATGAAGCTTCTATTCCATTGAATTTCACCTCACTGAAATTCTGTGGCTGCCAAGGCGTGTCCTCATCAGTTCTTGTCCATTCGATTAGGTTGTCTGTGCTTCTGTTGAAATATACCAGTTCTGCAAAAATCCCCGATTTAGACCATTTGGCACCGATCTCGAAATTCTGCGCCTGCTCTGGGAGGAGTTTGTCATTGCCAATATTGGTAGGACCTTGATAGTACAGGTCATTGTAAGTCGGGATTCTGTAGCTTATTCCATAGCCTGAATAAAGTCTAAGGTCTGATGTTGCCTGAAAACCAAGTTCTGCTCCAGGGAAATGCTTCCAACCGTATTCTGAATAGTAATTGGAATATACTCCAGCACGCAGATCTACCCTGGTCCCAAAATTGACCATTTGCTCCAAAAAGATTCCCGTAAGCACACGGTCATGATTTCCAAGATTTGTGCTTTCGATGGCTTCCTTTCTAGTTTCTACACCAAAGCCAGTTTTACCAATTTTGGTTTCAAAATTTCCATTTGCCTCTAATGCAAATACATCTGTTGTGTGATTGTTTTTATAGAATTCCGGCTCATTTCTCCTGAGTACATATTCATCTTGATTTCTCCGGAAATACCCTCTCGTGTTGAGATAGAAATTTTCGAGAGTTAAGGTATGGCTCAAGGAAGCAAGAGTAGTCTGCACACTTTCCCACTGATCTGGAAACGAACTGGAGTAGAATCCATTCGCACCGAAGCTGCGGTCGGTATAGGCTATCATTCCCTTCAGTCCATTTTTTTCATTGATATCCAGACCTCCTTCGTAGAAGATGTTGCTCACTTGGTAATCTGAATTGTACCAATGACCATTCGAGTCATCGTAGGAGACGGCCAAGTTTTGCTTGTAATTCCCCAAAGGCAGAGAACCGGCAAAATTGATTCCTTTCATCCCAAAGTCCCCGGCATAGCCTTGGACTCTGGCATATCTTTTATCGCTGAGCTCAGTTATTACATTGATCGCACCAGCGTAGGCGTTTTGGCCGAAAACCCGTGAAGCTGGCCCTTTTAGCACTTCCACTCTGTCTATATTGACCAATGGCAACGGAATATTCATCATGTGATGACCAGTTTGCGGGTCGCTGAGTTTAATTCCATTGAGAAGCATAAGTGTCTGCTCAAAAGATCCACCACGGATACTTACATCTGCCTGGACACCAGTTACTCCCCGCTGGCGTATATCCAGACCAGGCACAAAAGAAAGCACTTCTGCAAGACTTCGCGCTGGTGCAGTTTCTATCTGAAGCTTACTTATCAGAGATATATTTCTGCTTTGCTTAGAAAAAGGAAGTTGAATTCTGTTTTCCTGGATCATTACTTCACTTAAGTCCTGAGTGGTGGTATCTGTTTGAGCATATACTGTAAAGTTTAATGCCAAGCAAGTCACAAAGAGTACTGATTTTTTCATGGGTTGGGTAAAATTTGTAAATAGTAGCTCAAAATTGGCCTTAAAATATGCCTTTTCCAATAATGCTAAATTTCTAAAAATTCGTTAAAGGGAAGAATCTCATGTAAAACATACAGGTGCTTAAAGGAGCAATTCTTACTTTTGAAACTAAATCAAAAAAATAGTATGCGCAGGAAAATTATAGTTGGTCTGCTTGTTACCGGGGCTATGCTCGGAGGAATCAGCAGTTCTTTTGCTCAAGAAGTAAAGGAAAACAACCAGAAAGAATTTGGTGAATTTATCAACCGAAAGGGGACCTATACTCGGTCTGCTTCGGGCAAACCGAATGTGGGTTACTGGCAAAATAAAGCCGATTATCAGATCGCAGTTACGTTGGATGATTCGACACACACGCTTTCAGGTAAGATCACCCTTACTTATACCAATAACAGCCCTGAGACGCTGGATTTCATCTGGATGCAGATGGAGCAAAATAGGTTTACGGAAGATTCTCGTGGTACTCTGACTACACCAATTCAAGGAAACAGATACAATGGTGATATAGATGGGGGCTATGATGTCACTAATTTGCAGGCAAAAGTGGGTTCTAAAGGGTCTGTTTCTACCAAGCACATTGTTTCTGATACCAGAATGCAAGTTTGGTTTAACGAGCCTATTCCTGCCAAAGGTGGAACAGCGACTGTTTCCATGGATTTCTCTTTCAAAGTTCCGGTAAAAGGAATGGACAGAATGGGGAGACTTGAAGTGGAAGATGGCTGGATTTACGCATTTGCACAATGGTACCCTAAAGTAGCGGTATTTGACGACGTGGAAGGATGGAATATAGAGCCTTACTTGGGCGCTGGAGAGTTCTATCTAGAGTATGGTGATTTCGATTACAAAGTTACTGTGCCTTATGATCACATCGTGGTAGGTTCTGGCGAGCTATTGAATCCAAAAGAAGTGATGAGTAAAGAGCTTCAGAATCGCTACTCAAAAGCAAAAGACAGCGATACTACGACAATGCTGATCACTGCTGACGAGATAGCAAACACTGAATTGACCAGACCTAAGCAGGATGGAACTGTCACTTGGCACTTTGCCATCGAAAATAGCCGAGATGTGGCTTTTGCTTCATCAAAAGCATTTATCTGGGATGCTGCGAAAATTGACTTGCCTAGTGGAAAGAGAATTTTGGCACAGTCTGTTTATCCTAAAGAATCGGATGGTCAGGAAGCTTGGGCAAGATCAACAGAATATAGCAAAGCTTCCATCGAGCATTATTCTGAAAAATGGTTTGAATTTCCATATGCGACTGCGACTAACGTAGCGGCAGACATAGGGGGAATGGAATATCCAGGGTTGAACTTCTGCAGCTACAATTCCAAGGGTGAAGGACTTTGGGGAGTGACTGACCACGAATTTGGTCACAACTGGTTCCCAATGATCGTAGGTACCAATGAGCGTCGATATGCATGGATGGATGAAGGATTCAATACTTTTATAAACCATTATAGTACGAAGGCATTCAATGATGGAGAATACCCATCCACCTTGAATGAAACCCGTAGATATTTAAACTTCTTTACTAGCGAGACTAGAGAAGGTATTGATACATATCCAGATGTAGTTAATGTTAGTAATTTGGGAATGTTAGCGTACAATAAGCCTGCAATGGGTTTATTGATGCTTCGTGAATATATCTTGGGCCATGAACGTTTTGACAATGCATTCAAGTCTTATATCAAGACTTGGGCCTACAAGCATCCTCAGCCAACAGATTTCTTCAATCATATGGAAAATGTAGCTGGAGAGAATCTTTCTTGGTTCTGGCAGGGATGGTTCTATGGAACCGGTAATATTGACTTGGGTGTAAATGCTGTAATTCCTTATGCTGGAAATTACGTGATTGTACTTGCCAGTAAAGGTGATATGCCAATGCCTGTGCAATTGGAAGTGACTTTTGAAGATGGGACAAGTGAGCTTAAGATGCTTCCGGTAGAAATCTGGCAGCGAGGTGACACGTGGAACTACTTGTTGAAAACAGATAAAACTGTGAAATCAGTAGTAATCGATCCTGATAAGCTCCTTCCGGATGTGAATCTTGGAAATGACAGCTGGCCACAAAATGTTTACGAAAAATAAGAATAAAAAGCCCGGATGTAAGTCTGGGTTTTTATATAAAATTTTTTTCGAGTCAGAGTCCCGAAGTTTTGACAAGGATGGCACAATTAATTTTTTAAAAGTCACCGTGGAAAACTTCACGATTATTAATCCCCAAATAGAAACGATTGTTTAGAATGTACAAATACTCATCATAAAATGGTGGAAGTGATTAATCTCTATAACTCAGGGTTACATCCAAGGGTGTTGATTGTTTGTTTGATATAGTCCATCTCCAAAAATAAACTTGAATATGTGATGTGGCAGTTAGGAGACTGCAGTGATTAGAGCACAAGTCATGAGACTCGCGCTAGCAGTGCCCTAGATGAAACCCCAGATAGAGTTGGCAGAAAAAAAGTGGACTCTCGTCGTTAAGCGTGAAAATTCACCTTTAAATAACTTGGTTTTTAGAATCAATAATCATCATTGATTTCTAGCCAAAGACCATCCGGATCCTGAATGTAAATTTGGCGAATTCCATCCACTCGGACAGTTACTTTTCCTTTTTCTCCAGGCCAGCTTTCAAATGGATAATTAGTGTTTTCTAATGTCTTAATAAAGGCATTCATGTCTTCCATGCTGAAGCAAAGATGATTCACCTTTGAGATTTGAGTAGGAATGTTAGGTGCCTCAATGATATGAAGTGCAGCACCTCCTCCGATATCATACCATGCATGCACACCATCTTTGAAAGGTTCTTCAATCTCTTTCAAACCTACTATTTTCTGATAAAATTCCTTGCTGGAATTCAAGTTGCTTACATGTACCGCAATGTGGTTTACTTTGATTTGGGCAAAAGTGCTCATAGTGATTCCTAACAATAAAAAGGTGAATAAGGCTTTCATGGGCTTATGGATTTTAGATAGCTTAATGTTAGCATTTTTGAAGGTGGATTGAAAATAAATTTAGATAATAAACAAGAAAGCACTCGCCGCGGCGAGTGCTTTCTTGTTATAAATTAAAGAATTTATCTCATTATTCTTCCTCTTGGAGGTCTGTAGCCAATGCTATCCTCTCTGCTTCATCAAACAATTTGATGGCTTGAAGATAAACTTCATTGATGTCATTGACCACCTTATAGAAAGCGCTGTCATCATAAATCTGTCTACCCAAATGTGCTTTTACCAGAGTTTTAAGGTATTCTTTAGACTTGTTGAAGTCGTCTGCATCAAATTTTACCTTGTTCTTAGTACCGTATTCTACTAAATTATTAAGCATAGCATCACTCACAGTGTAGTCCGTGTAGTATTGCTCCAAAGTCATATCTTCGAATTTGGATTTATTTTCATTCACAAAGTCAAGGATAAATTCTCTGGACGAATCAGAATTGAAAAGCTTACTCACATAAGGCGAAGACATGGTAGTGTCCAAAGGAACAAAGTAATCCGGCATAATACCTCCGCCGCCATACACTGTTCTGCCTTTTATAGTTTCATATTTCAAGCTATCGTTGAATGTGATGCTATCTGCAGAGAAAAACTCTCCATGCTCGTATCGCTCGATCCAGTCCCTTTCGTAAGCTTCGTAGTTTGCACCATAAGGTTTTTGGATAGATCTTCCAGAAGGCGTGTAATATCTCGCGATGGTCAATCGCAACTCAGCTCCATCAGAAAGGTCAATTGGCATTTGAACCAAGCCTTTTCCGAAGGATCTTCTACCTACGATCAATCCTCTGTCATTATCTTGAATAGCTCCGGCTAGAATCTCGGAAGCCGATGCAGAACCTTCATTTACCAAGACGATTACAGAACCTTCCTCAAATATACCTGGTTTGAAAGCGTACGCTTTTTGATTGTACTGCTCCACTTTACCTTCTTGAGATACGATTAGAGCTTTTTCACCAAGCAGTTCATCTGCCATATTGATAGCCGCACCCATGTATCCGCCTGGATTTCCCTGAAGATCAATTACCAGTTTTTTCATCCCTTTACTTTTCAAATCAGTAATGGACGCTTTAAACTCATCATAAGTGGTAGCTGCAAATCGGGTTACTTTGATGTAGCCGATTTCATCATCTACCATGTAAGATGCATTGATACTGTACTGAGGGATTTTATCACGGGTTATTTTGTATTCAATGAGATCTTTTTGGTTTTTACGCTTCATGTCCACTATTACTTCAGAGCCTTTTGGACCCCGCAGTTTTTCGAAGACATCCCGGTTGGTTACCCCAACGCCTGCCATATTTTCTCCATCTACTCGTATGATCTGATCACCAGACTGGATTCCCAGTGCTTCAGAAGGCCCGCCTGTTAATGGGGCTACCACATAGATGGTATCACGTATGATTCCGAATTCTACTCCTATGCCGTCAAATTCCCCATCCAATTGGGATTGTACCAGAGAGGCATCCTTAGCGGGGATATAGCTAGAATGGGGGTCTAAATGTTCAAGCATTTTATTGATGCCGTATTCTACCAGATCGTTGGTGTTGACACTGTCCACATAGTCTCGGTTGACATAGGTCATTATTTCCTGTAACTTATACAGTGCAGCTCTCAGATCATTTTGGTTTCCTTTTGGCTCAGCAAAAGTTGCCCCTATCCAGATACCCGCCGATATGGCTAGTGCCAATATTATGGGCAGTCTGATTTGGGATTTAGTGTTTTTTGTCTCGCTCACGTCTTTCTCTTTCAGTTGGTTATATTTCTTTATTGTTAACGTAAATTACCCAAAATTGCCTTCTTTTTGAATAGTCTTTTGATAAAGCTAACAAATGTTTATACGAGGGGAAGGTATAATGGCTCAATTTATTCCCCTTTTTTCTGTTAAAAAAAATTATTTTTGCAAGATGCGAAACGAAGGTGATTTTGAAAAGGCCCTTGTAGGAGACTTAGTTTCTGAAAACTATGTCTTTGCCTCTGTGCTGCATTATTTCGGAATCAGCTTTTATCAGTACCCAACGGAGTCGCTGGAAGTGGTTTGTAAAAAGCACAAAGTGCATTCCAGTCAGTTGATTACAGAACTTGAGTCTTGGGCTCACCGCAAGGAGCCCTCTACAGAAGAACTTTACCTGAATCCCATCGAAATTCTGGTGGCATATCTGAAGAAAAAGCACTACTATTTTGTTCGTCAGGAATTACCTTTTCTATCTAATATCATCTCTGGAATAGTTCCAGAGCCTCAATTTGCTTCCTTGATGGCAGATCTAAGGATTATGTTTCCGCTTTTTGTAGAGGATTTTATTCATCACATCCATGAAGAAGAAAGCAGGCTTTTCAAACGTATAGAATTGCTTCAGGACATTGAGGAAAATAGGTTTTCGCTGAAAGATGCCACCACGATCTTGGAAAGAGACCCTGTACATATGCTGGCAGACCAGCACGAGATTCATGACGACGAAATGGAAGGAATCAGAAAGTTAACAGCGGATTATTCTTTGGATGCAGATGCACCTCTTACCATGAAAGTGCTTTATCACGAATTACAGAACTTCGAGCAGGAACTAAGAATTCATGCGAAAATCGAAGATGAACTTTTATTTCCAAAAGCAGTAGAGCTAGAAAGAGAAGCTTTGCGGCAAATCCGGAAAAAAACCAGAAAAAACTGATGCCCAGAATACTTGCGATTGACCTGGGAACCAAAAGAACCGGACTGGCTGTTACCGACCCATTGAAAATGTTGGCGAATCCATTGGAGACCATCGAGACTTCCACACTTATTGAATATCTGAAAAGTTATTGCGGGCGGGAAGAGGTCGATACCTTAGTTCTTGGATATCCTACTAGACTGAACGGGCAGGACAATGAGATGACTCCAAAAGTGATCACCATGAAGGATAGGCTTTCCAAAGCTTTTCCTGATAAAAAAATTGAACTCGTCGATGAACGGTTCACTTCTAAGATGGCCATGCAAAGCATGATTTCCATGGGAAGTAAAAAGAAAGACCGAAAAGAAAAAGCCGGAAACCTAGACAAGGTGAGTGCGGCAATTATTCTACAATCCTATTTAGAAAAACAATGATTTACCCAATAGTTGCTTACGGTAGCCCAATCCTGAAAAGAGAAGCGGAGGAAATTACCGAAGGAACCGAGCTCGACGAGCTGATAAAAAATATGTTTGCCACCATGGACAACGCCAGCGGCGTAGGTCTTGCTGCACCCCAAATCAATCAAGGTATTAGCCTTTTTGTGATTGATAGTAGCTTGATGCTCGATGAGGAAGATAAAGAAGTCGGTATTAGACGGGCATTCATCAATCCCATTATTTTGGATGAATATGGCGATGACTACAGCTTCGAAGAGGGATGCCTTAGTATACCTGAAGTAAGAGCAGATATAACCCGTCCTGACACCCTTACTATCGAGTATTACGATGAAAACTGGAATCTAAAAGAGGAGGAATTCTCTGGAATGACAGCTCGCGTAATTCAGCACGAGTATGATCACTTGGAAGGTATTCTATTTGTGGATTACTTAAAAGGTCTCAAAAAGAGATTGGTAAAATCCAAACTGATCGATGTAAGTAAAGGCAAAATATCTACTGATTACAGAATGATCTACCCTCTGAAATGATTAAAGCTCCCCAACTCTCCATAGCACTTATACAAACTCAACTTTATTGGAAAGATAAGGTTGCCAATCTGGCGATGCTGGAAGAGAAACTTTGGGAGATAGAAAAAGAAGTGGACTTGATCATCTTGCCAGAGATGTTTCCGACGGGATTTAGCATGGATGCAGCTGAATTGGCAGAGCCCATGAATCTTACTATCTGCAAGTGGATGCAGCAGATGGCGGAGCAAAAAAATGCGACTATCACTGGTAGCGCAATTATTCAAGTTGATGGTAACTATTTCAATCGCTTGCTTTGGGTGAGTCCTGATGGCATGATCCAGCATTACGATAAGCGGCATCTATTTCGGATGGCGGATGAAGATCATTCTTTTTCCGCAGGAGACAGATTGCCAATTTTTGAGCTGAAGGGCTGGAAGATCTGTCCACAAGTTTGTTATGACCTGAGATTTCCAATTTGGTGTAGAAATAGAATGATCGATGGGCAGTTAGCTTACGATCTGATTTTTTATATCGCGTCATGGCCGGCAGCGAGAGTTTCGGCTTGGGATGCACTTTTGCCCGCTAGGGCCATAGAGAATCTGGCTTATTCCATTGGAGTGAATAGAGTGGCTGAAGATGGGAATGGAATAAAGTATAATGGACATTCTGCTGCATATGACTACAAAGGTAATTCCCTGGGATTTTTGGGCGAGGAGGAAAAATTCTGCATAGTAACGCTGGATAAACTGGCTTTGGATTCCTATCGTGAGAAGTTTCCTGCTTGGATGGATTCTGATAATTTTTCTATTCTTTGAGCTAACCTGTTAAGGATTCTTACTTTATGTAAGTGGAATTTGAAACAAGGATATTTTGCGTATTTTAGCCCCAATATTTTAAGACCCTGTTTCCTCTTTTTTCCAACCAACTACAGTTTGAAATGGATCTGACCTAATTGGGTCAATTGAAGCCTCAGGGTATAACATGTCTTTTTAGAACTCTTAAAACCATGAGTAACCAAACTCCAAAAATCCTTTATACGCTGACTGACGAAGCTCCGGCTTTGGCCACGTATTCCCTTTTACCTATTGTAGAAGCATTCACTAAATCTGCTGGTGTATCGGTAGAGACTCGTGATATTTCGCTATCAGCTAGAATTATCGCTAATTTCTCAGCGTTTCTGACTCCTGAGCAACAGCTGCCGGACACCTTGGCAGAGTTGGGTGATATCGCAAAAACTCCCGAAGCCAACATCGTAAAGCTTCCAAACATCTCTGCATCTGTCCCACAGCTTAAAGCTGCTATCAGGGAACTTCAGTCGCAGGGATATGCACTTCCCGATTATCCGGAGGAGCCAAAAACTGACGAGGAAAAGAACATTAAAAGCAAATACGACAAAATCAAAGGTTCGGCAGTGAACCCTGTGCTTCGGGAAGGGAATTCTGACCGGAGAGCGCCACAGGCGGTGAAAGCTTACGCACGGAAGCATCCGCATTCCATGGGCAAATGGTCGGCAGACTCCAAGACTCATGTGGACAGTATGACAGAAGGTGATTTTTACGGTAGTGAGAAATCCCATGTGATGGCTAATGAGGCCGTTATTTCCATTGAATTGCAGGGCGCGGACGGCCAAAAAGAAATTCTTAAATCTGGTTTGAAAATTCAGGCTGGTGAAGTGATCGATGCTTCCACTATGAGCATTGCTGCTTTGACAGCAT
Source organism: Algoriphagus aurantiacus (assembly GCF_035156405.1). Lineage (NCBI taxonomy): Bacteria > Pseudomonadati > Bacteroidota > Cytophagia > Cytophagales > Cyclobacteriaceae > Algoriphagus > Algoriphagus aurantiacus. The sequence goes on from NZ_JAXRUT010000017.1 coordinate 31,333, forward strand.
TTCTAAGAAAAGCAAAAGCCGAAGCAAAGTCCCAAGGCGTTCTTTTCTCCCTTCACATGAAAGCTACAATGATGAAGGTATCTGACCCTATCATCTTCGGTCATGCAGTGAAAGTGTTTTTTGAACCTGTTTTTGCCAAGCACATTGCCTCTTTCCACGAGGTGGGAATCGATGTGAATAATGGATTTGGAGATTTGATCTCCAATCTAGATAAACTTTCTATCCCGAAAAGAACTGAAGTAGAGGCAGATATTGCAGCTTGTCTTGCAGATAGCCCAGAATTGGCGATGGTAAACTCGGATAAGGGAATCACCAATCTGCATGTGCCAAGTGATGTGATTATTGATGCGTCTATGCCTGCGATGATCAGAACTTCCGGTCAGATGTGGAACAAGGCTGGTAAACTTCAGGATACCAAAGCAATCATTCCTGATAGATCTTATGCCGGCGTTTATCAGGCAACTATTGATTTTTGTCGAAGTCATGGTGCTTTCGATCCGTCCACGATGGGTTCTGTGCCTAACGTGGGGCTGATGGCTCAGAAAGCTGAAGAATATGGTTCTCACGATAAAACTTTTGAGATTCCTTTTGCAGGCAAAGTAAAAGTGCTGGATCAAAACGGACATGAAATCTTCTCGCACGATGTAGAAGCCGGAGATATCTGGAGAATGTGTCAAACAAAGGATGCTGCTATTCAGGATTGGGTAAAGTTGGCTGTAACGAGAGCAAGACTTTCGAATACACCGGCTATCTTCTGGTTAGATCCTCAGCGAGCACATGATGCAGAGTTGATCAAAAAAGTAAATAAATATTTATTGGATCATGACCAAACTGGATTGGAGATTTCTATTCTTTCACCTGTGGAGGCGACAAACCTTTCTTTGGCTCGAATCAAAGAAGGTATGGATACGATCTCTGTTACAGGAAACGTATTGAGAGATTACTTGACAGATTTGTTTCCGATTTTGGAATTGGGCACTTCGGCCAAAATGCTCTCTATCGTTCCTCTAATGAATGGTGGAGGTTTGTTTGAAACTGGGGCTGGTGGATCTGCACCTAAGCATGTGGAGCAATTCGTTACCGAAGGACACCTACGTTGGGATTCATTGGGTGAATTCCTTGCACTTGCAGTCTCTTTGGAGCATTTGGGACAGACTTTCCATAATGACAAAGCTTTGCTATTGGCAGAGACACTTGATCAGGCGACTGGCAAATGGCTAGAAAATGATAAGTCTCCGGCTCGCGTGGTCGGTAAGCTTGATAACAGAGGTAGCCATTTCTACATTGCACTTTATTGGGCAGAGGCACTTGCTGCGCAGAATAAAGATGCTGAATTGAAAGCTAAATTCACTCCGCTTGCTGCGGCATTAGAAGCTCAAGAAATGACAATAGTAAATGAATTGAATGGTTCGCAAGGTGTGCCGGTAAATATCGGTGGCTATTTCAGACCGGATGCAGCATTGGCTTCTCAGGCTATGAGGCCAAGTGCTACGCTTAATGAAATACTTACACATTTGGTGTAACTGTCAATTCCACAAATAAAAGCCAGGCGAAGGTCTGGCTTTTTTTTGGGAAGAGTGTACCACTATTGCTTTTGAATAGGGTTTCGCATATATTTTTTTTCCACAAAGAAAAACTAAGCTGCAAAATTGTTTTTCAGATATTTAATGAAATTATTTTTCTTCGGAATCGGTTGAGCGGGGTAAGAATGGAAGTGGCCTAAGAGATAGTTTGTGCTAGCCAAATAAATGTAATAACTTAGCCATCCCACAGGGATTTTTGGTCAAAAGTGGCATACCTCCAAGGGGAGTTTTAGGAATCAAACCTATACGTAAAATCAAAATAATAATGAGCAAAATTAAAGTTGGAATCAACGGATTCGGTAGAATCGGACGTTTGGCGTTCAGAGTCGCACAAGAAAGAGAAGATATCCAGGTAGTAGCGATCAATGACTTGATCGACGTAGACTACATGGCATATATGCTGAAGTATGACTCTACTCACGGTAACTTCAAAGGTACTGTAGAAGTAAAGGACGGTGCATTAGTAGTGAACGGAAACAGTATCCGTGTTACTTCTGAGAAAAGCCCATCAAACCTTAAATGGGGTGAAGTAGGAGCTGACTATGTAATCGAGTCAACCGGTATTTTCTTGACTAAAGAAACTGCACAAGGTCATATTGATGCAGGTGCAAAGAAAGTTGTAATGTCTGCACCATCTAAGGATGATACGCCGATGTTCGTAATGGGTGTGAATGAAGATTCATATACTTCTGACATGGTTTTCGTTTCTAACGCTTCTTGTACTACAAACTGTCTGGCTCCAATCGCCAAAGTGTTGAATGACAACTGGGGAATCGAGGAAGGCTTGATGACTACAGTTCATGCGACTACTGCAACTCAGAAAACTGTGGACGGACCGTCTGCGAAGGACTGGAGAGGTGGACGTGGTGCTGCTCAGAACATCATTCCTTCATCAACTGGAGCCGCTAAGGCTGTAGGTAAAGTAATTCCTGAGCTTAACGGTAAATTGACTGGTATGGCATTTAGAGTGCCTACTCCAGATGTTTCTGTTGTCGATTTGACAGTTAGATTGAAAAAGCCAGCTACTTACGCTGAAGTTTGTGCTAAAATGAAAGAAGTTTCTGAGACTACCATGAAAGGTGTTCTTGGTTATACTGAAGATGACGTGGTTTCTACTGATTTCCTTGGAGATCCTAGAACTTCTATATTCGATGCAGGTGCTGGTATCCAGCTTTCTGACACTTTCTTGAAAGTAGTTTCTTGGTATGATAACGAGTGGGGCTACTCTAATAAAGTGATCGACTTGGTTAGCTTTATCGCTAGCAAATAATAAGAAGTAAATTTCATTTACTAAAAATTAGCCGGTCCTTGGATCGGCTTTTTTTGTTTCTGCTGAAAACAAAAATTAGGTTTTAGTACGTTATACTAAAAAAAACAAGTCTATGAATCTTCCTTTTTTTCCTTTGAAATTAGTGGTTTTTCCAGGAGAAGAACTCAACCTTCACATATTTGAACCTCGGTACAAAGAGTTGCTCAAAGATGTAGAGCAAGGGGATTTGACTTTTGGAGTTTGTACTTATTTGGATCAGCTTTCGGGATATGGCACTGAAGTAAAGTTGGATACTATATATACTAGGTATGAGGATGGCCGAATGGACATTAAGACCACAGGTAAGAGAGTTTTCAAAATAGAAAGCTTTGAAAATCCGGCAGCTGGAAAATCATATGCTGCAGGTGCTGTCGAGTGGTTAGAGGATGACCTCAGAGTTGCTGATTTTTTGCATCATGAGTACCTTCTTTATCTCAGAGAAATACTTCATTTAATAGGATATGAAACGGATTTCGATTCTGCTGAAATTGATTCATTTTCTTTTTCTCATAAAATTGGGCTCAAACTGGAGGAGGAATTAGAGCTAATCAAAATTCCTTCTGAGGCGAAGCGAACTGAATTTCTACTCAATCACCTCAAGCGAATCATTCCTGCACTTAAAGCAGGGGAGCATGCCAAAGAAAAAATCAAACAAAATGGACAATTTAAGCATCTTGATCCATTAGATTTCTAATTGACCTCATGGATTCCTTGCACCCGCATCAAATCATCAGTGGCTTGTAGGATTTTATTTTTCAAAATTGGATTGTAATCTGGATTTGCATCTAGAAAGCCGGAAACGATTTTAGTCGCCTCAGGAGAATTGTGTTGTCCCGCTGTAACCGACGCCCATCTTTTGGGAAAGAAGATGTCTCCAGTCTTCTGAATATCCTCTAGTAGCCCCAATGCTAGTGGGAGATGCTTAATAGCTGATTGCTGTCGCAATGGGTGATGTATGTAACCACAAGCTGCTAAAACCCATGATTCCTTTTCACGGTTAGAAGCTTTTCTGAAAGTTTCAAAAAGGGCATCTCGCATTGTCTTATTTTGGGATAAAGCTGGTTGAAGAAAGTCAAAGCGATCAAGTTTGTCCGGGTTACTTATTCTGGTTCGTTCTTCAATTAATATCTCGTCTGATTTAGGATGTGCATACACAGCCAAAGTCATTGCCAGATTGGTGAAGTTGTCAGGATTGAGTTTCAGGTCTTTGATCTCAATATCCTTTTTCCATACTTGGTAAAGTCGACTTAAGCCAGTTTTGGAATAAGCAATCCCGCTGTAAAGAGAAAAGATAGTTTTCTTAAGATTGGTGGGAAGATTATTTTGCAATTGACTCCATAGCTTGGATTCTAAGTCAGGAAGGACTTTTTCCCGTTGATCTTCAGTAAGGTATTTCCAGAAAATAGTGCTGAGTTCGGATGAAATCAAGCGCGATAAAATCTCGTTTTTCTCCGTCGAGATACCACTTTGAAAAGTTTCAAAAGCCAGGATTGGTTCTATATTCCCAGAAAGGGTATTTTCAAATAAGTTGATGTATGATTGTCCTCTCATTACCTCATCCGAAAGTGTTGAGATAGTTGTCAATGATTCTTTATCAATTGGAAAAACCCCATATCCTAGGCCATTGCTATTGTAGAGAATTGCGGTGGGTTGTTGCTCCCCGATAGCTTCTTTCAAATCAAAGGATTTTTCAGTTATGGAAACTGAAAAGGTCTTGCTAGTGTCAGGATAAAATAGAGTAATATCGAATAGCTGTGGCCAGATTTTATCAGAACCATCTTCTGCTTTTTGGAATATTTCGAAGGAGCTGATGGTTCCGTCTTTTGCCAGTTCAATTTTGTCGGTAAGAATTGGTCTTCCTGATTGATTTACCCATATTTCACTCCAATTTTTGAGATCTATTGCTGTATTTTCATCTAGTATCTCGACCAGTTCATTCCAAGTTGCATTATCATTTGCATAAGTTTTTATGTATGTCTGAATACCTTTTTGAAATGCTGCTTCTCCCATCACTGTTTCCAACTGCCGCATCATGATCGGTGCTTTATCATGGATTATGCTCCCATAGAGTGAGCCAGCATCTTTTAAATTAGAAAGCTTTTGACGGATGGGGTTTGTTCCTTGCGTTCTATCTTCCCCATATGCCGACGGATAATGATTGGTTAGAAATAACAGCTCGTGATTGATGTCGGGATAGGTTGGTTGACAAGTTTGCCAGCCATGAAATTTGCAAAAACCTCCTTCATCCACACATCCTCAAACCAATCCATAGTCACCAAATCTCCAAACCACATATGAGCCGTCTCGTGACCGATAAGCTTAGCACGGCTTAGTAATTCTGAGTCGGTAGCATTTTCGTCCAAGAAAAGCGAAGATTCGCGGTATTGGATAACTCCGACATGCTCCATTCCGCCATATTGGAAGATGGGAATAGTAGCGAAATCAAGCTTCTGAAATGGGAAGGGATATTTGGTGTAGGTTTCAAGGAATTTTGTTGCTTTTTGGTGTAGCGTAAAAATTTCCGGGATGCTTGCTGCTATTTTCTCAGGATTGGTTTCTCTGTAGAGCATTGTTTGTGCAAAGTCCGTTTCGGATTTCGCTTCTTCAAACTTGCCAGCTACAAAAGAAAACAAATAGGTACTCATCAAATCTGACTTGGCAAATCTGTGAGTGGTGAATTCTCCATTTTCCTCAGAAGCTAGTTCTACTGCCCCTGCCAAGACTTTCCAGTCTTTTGGGGAGTGATGGTCAGTGTATAGTTAGCTTTCAAATTAGGCTGATCAAAGCAGGGGAAAAGTGTATTTGCCCGATCAGGAACCAGTAGGGTATAAAGAAAGTCATCATTACGATTGAGCGAAAGCTCTCCTGCCAAGAAATCGATCTCAATGGAATTTGAGCCTTTTTTTAGTGCTTTCGTAGGAATGATCAAGTGCTGGTCTCGGTGGTTGATTTCAGTGCTTTGTCCATTCACGCTCAGGGATACTAGATGGGATGATTCCTCATGGAAATCCAAAATCAGGGGATGGGATAAGTCACTGATTTTTGCTTCTAGAGTCAGGTGTGCAGGAATTGGGTCTGACTTCTTCGCAGGGATATCAAAAGATAAACGATAGTGAATATCTGCTACCTGACTTTTTCTAAATTTCGCTAATTCAATAGATATACCAGAGTTATAGAAATGCTCGTCGGAAACAGGAGTTTTGCAGGAAGTGAATATGAGGATCAGCCCTGCAAGCTGGAGTAGGTTTTTCATGCTCCAACAATCATTATATTTTGAAGGAATTGTAAAGAGATTTCCTTTAGTGTTTTTCAAATGGACTTACATTCGTGTAACATCTGATTTTTTTATGTAGGCACTTTTGTCCTTCCAGTCTACTTCATACCAGATATCCTTGCTGGACTTGATATGCACTCGGTGTCCAGGTCCTACCCTGTCTATCAGCTCACCACCAGCAGATGGTTTGCTTACAACAAAAGTAGGACTGCTTGTTATAAGACCGGTCCGAGGGCCGGTCAGAAAATTGTTGGCTAAAAAGATTAAAAGCATAAGTAGAATGGTTGGCCAGAAAGTTTGGGTCTTTTCAGATTTCCTGCTGGTGATCCAACTTAGTATAATAGAAACTACAAGGAAAAGAGCCAATGCCGCCACAATGTATTCCTGGTATTCAGTCAAAAATATTAGAAATCGCTGCGTATCACTCACTTCATATCCTATTAACGAACTTTGGCCAGTAAGACTTTTGATCTTGGTTATAGCCTGTTGATTGGGTTCTAGGTCGTAGTATTTACTCAGATAAAGTGTAGCCAGTTCTTTGTCTCCAATACCTTCAGTGATGAAGGCCATTTTGAGCAACATTGCCGGGGAATATATCCCGGATTGATAGCTAGAATCATAGATTTCCATTGCTTCCTTGTAGCTTCTAACATTAAACAAAGAATCTGCTTTTTTTAGATCAATTACATCTGCTTGACAATGAATACTTTGTAATGATATCGATAAGAATATCAAAAGTTTTGTGAGAAAGATTGATTTCACGTTTGGCATTTAAAATTTGTCCCCTTATTTTTGCAGTCCAATTACGGCAATGATCTGGCAAAAAGCAAGGCTAGGGAGTCAATTTGAAAGGGTTTAAGCCGCAATTAAGTGGTTAAATTTTCTGAAAATTTTCAGAGTATTATGATTTCGTAGCTCACCCCGATTTTTATCGGGAGGGTTCAGTGTTCGAGTCAAGAAATAGAAATACCTAAGTGGAAAAAGATTCACTTGAAACAATATGATTCCGTAGCTCAGCTGGTAGAGCAATACACTTTTAATGTATGGGTCCTGGGTTCGAGCCCCAGCGGGATCACAAAATGATTACAAAAGGGAAAGGGCGAGAAGCCCCAGCGGGATCATATTAGAATTAACTTACAAGGAGTTAAAAAGAAAGTTTCGGGGTGTAGCGTAGCCCGGTATCGCGCCACATTTGGGATGTGGAGGTCGTAGGTTCGAATCCTGCCACCCCGACTTTATTTATTTCTGTTTTGTCATTTGTCTAAAGATTTATTGACATTACTTATCCGGTCCTGTAGCTCAACCGGATAGAGCAACTGCCTTCTAAGCAGTAGGTTTCAGGTTCGAGTCCTGACAGGATCACTTATTAAAAGCGGAATTACGTTCCGCTTTTTATTTTATTATCGTTTACCGATTCCTTAGCTCATCCCTATAGCTATCGGGAGGTAGAGCAAAAATCAATATAAGATTGATATATATATAACAAACTTGATTCCTTAGCTCAGCTGGTAGAGCATCCCGATTTTGATCGGGAGGGTCCTGGGTTCGAGCCAAGAAATAGAAATACCTAAGTGGAAAAAGATTCACTTGAAACAATATGATTCCGTAGCTCAGCTGGTAGAGCAATACACTTTTAATGTATGGGTCCTGGGTTCGAGCCAAGAAATAGAAATACCTAAGTGGAAAAAGATTCACTTGAAACAATATGATTCCGTAGCTCAGCTGGTAGAGCAATACACTTTTAATGTATGGGTCCTGGGTTCGAGCCCCAGCGGGATCACAAGAAAGCAGTCCAAATGGGCTGCTTTTCTTATTTTTATGCCAATCCTTACTCAGATGGCGACAATGTATATTTTGTATTCTGAAAAACTTGCCAAGTATTATGTAGGCGCATGCAGTAATCTTGACCGCAGATTATATGAACATAACATTAGCCACTCAAAATTCACCTCCACAGGAATTCCCTGGGAACTGGTTTACCGCGAGGATTTTGATGGTCTGCTTACAGCCAAACGTAGAGAACTTCAGATTAAAAAGATGAAAAGCAAAAAATATATTGAGTCTATGATCAATTCAGCTCGGTAGAGCATCCCGATTTTGATCGGGAGGGTCCTGGGTTCGAGCCCCAGCGGGATCACAGATTGATTACAAAAGGGAAAGGGCGAGAAGCCTGTCCCGATGAGACGAAGCGAAGCAAGTCGATATCGGGAAGCCCCAGCGGGATCACAAAAAAGCAGTCCAAAACGGGCTGCTTTTCTTATTTTTAGCCAACTGGTACTTAACATAGCAACTCTTTACATTCTCTTTTCTGAAGAGCTGAACAAGTTCTATGTAGGCGCATGTTCCAATCTAGAAAGGAGTATGTATGAGCATAACATCGGGCAGTTAAAATTTACTTCAGCGGGAATTCCCTGGAAGCTAATTTATAAAGAGACGTTCGAGGATTTACAATCAGCCAAGCGTAAATCAAGAAGATGAAATCCGGAAATAGAAGTATTAATATGCCTTTCAATGGTTAACCTTTTTTTGCAATCTCACCAATGATCTCAACTGCTTTGTACACAGCATAAATAACTCATCAATCCGTCAGGTTTTTCCAAGAGGATTGTCGGTTTTTTTCATAAACAAGCCCACTTTTACTAGTCTAGATAAAGCTCAATTTGAGTCCTAATCCTTGCTTCCGGCTTGGTCATCAAGATCTCTTTCAATAAAGATTAAGACAAATTAAAGGTCTGGTTGTAAATTAATTCATTTTAGTATCTTACTCCCTAGCTATTAACGACACGTATTCTAATCATCATGAAAAATAACTCCGAACAATTGCTTTCTTTTCTGAAATCTATGGGAGGAATTGTATGGGAAGCTGATTCAATGATGCGACTATTTAATTTCATCGGAGATCCTAGTCAGCATATTTTAGGTTTTCCGCAGGAAACGTGGACAGACACACCTGGTTTTTGGGAGAGTCGCATTCATCCAGATGATATTGGGGTGGTGTCGGAATACCGAAATTTGAATGACAGCTCTGGGAAAATCCATTCTTTCGAATATAGGATGATTAGTGCGGATGACAATATCAAATGGGTTAAGGACACAGTTTCTTTCATCACTGAAAGGGATGTTCAACCTTTTCTTTGTGGAATTATGACTGAAACCACAGCCTTTAGAAGGCTAATCGCTCTGGAGCAGCTGGAAGAAAATGTGTTTCGGCTGAATATGAATAATTCCCTTAATGAATTGCTTTTATACTATCTCGCAGGACTCGAAGAATTGTTTCCTATGATGCAATGTTCAATTCTGAAAATCAAAAATGGTCGCTTGCATGATGGTATATCTCCCTCCTTGCCTGGTGTCTATATGGCTTCCCTTGAGAACGTACAGATCGGTGAGAATGTGGGATCCTGTGGCACTGCTGCAGCTTTAAAACGACAGATCATTGTTACTGATATTTCCACTGATCTTAAGTGGATAGGTTACCGCGAGCTTGCTCTTATGCATGGATTGATGGCATGCTGGTCAAATCCTGTAATCGGTACTGATGGAGAGGTGATAGCTACGCTGGCAATGTATTACCGTCAACCCAAATCACCAACTGAAGACGAACTAAGAGTGATGGAACGTGCGGCAGCATTGCTACAAGTCATCCTAGAAAACAGACAAAACACAGAGATCATCAGCGAGAAGAATTTGCTGATGCTACAGAGTCAGGAACTCGCACATTTTGGTAACTGGAACTGGGATATCGAGCATAATATTGTCACTTGGTCGCCTGCCTTATATGCAATCTACGGATTGAATCCAAATGAATTCAAAGCGACCTTTGAAGGATATCTTGAATTGCTGCACCCAGATGATCGGACTAGGGTAAAAGAGGTAATTGAAAATGTGTTGAGTACCGGAGAGGATACAGATTTCGAAGAAAGAATTGTCCGTCCAGATGGTGAAGTACGTTATTTAAGGTCTTGGGCCAAGCGCAAATCTGATCCGAACGGAGAAATACTTGGAATGATTGGTGCTTGTCTGGATAATACTGAGAAAGTCAGTAGGATTTTGGCTATCGAAGAACAAAACCAGCAATTTCGGGAAATCGCATGGTTACAGTCGCACATAATCCGGGCACCACTAGCTCGGATCATGGGACTTATCGATCTGATCAAAAATACACCTGTCGAAGAATTGCCACAAAGCGAACTGCTGGACTATTTATTGACCTCAGCCAACGAATTAGATGATCAGATCAGGATCATAACTCAAAAGACCGAGTTAAAAGATAGGACTGAAATATAAAATGTGCTTAGGCGAAAGTTTTTCCAGCATATAGATAGGGCCTGCTGAAAAACTCAAGCAGCCCAAGCCATAAAACCCAGTCCAGAATCGCAGTTGGACTGGGTTTTTGATTTCAGAGAGACAGGGATTGTTCTTTTGCCGGTATTTAGGTTGTAATTTAGCCAGATCCATGCTGAAAAACCCAGGCATACCAGTGCTATCCCGGCCAGTTTGACCAGGTTAAGCACTAGGATGATGGAGGCGATCCACGACTGGCTGGTGTTTTTCAGTCTTGCCCTGATCCGGTTCATCCCGTATCCGTTTTTTGCCTGACCAAACTTCCCCTCAACCGGGTTCCTCTCTCCGGGTCTTACGTGGTTTGCCACTGCCTTTGCCGATGGGCGGCCTAAAGGTTTGGCCGCCAGTTTGATCTTGTTGTCCTTCAGCCATTTCCTGTTTGCTCTGGTACAGTAGATCTGGTCTGCCAGTACTTTTTCAGGATAAAAGCCGAAGCGCTTTCTGTAGTTTTCTACGTAGTCTTGCAGGTGGCTCCCCTCGTTGAAGGCATCCCAGGAGATGGTGTTCAGAAACGAAAACCCGTCCACCAGACTCAGGTGGATCTTGGCCCCGAACTCGGTCTTTGCCCTGGCTTTCCCTCGGACAATAGGACGGATGTGGGGCTGATCGATCCTGACTATCCGATCTTCCACCTGATGGCTTCCGGGCCTTAAACATCTTCAGCTGCTGGTCATACACCGTCTGGATGATCCAATACTTGTGCTGCAACCGATGAGCGAGAGGGAAAACAGCAAAGCCATCAAGCTGTTTTTCAATCGTCCTGAAGTTTCTTCTCAGGTATTGAAGCTGGGACTTGATGCCTTTACGGATGGTTTTCCTCGATGGGTTCTTGTTTTGGGCTACCTTCAGATAGCGTTTCCGGGCTACTTTGCGGTAAGTCCGGGGCTTCTTTCCCTGTGGGCTTTTCGCGTGCAGTTCATCGATGATGGATTCTGTGATCTCCCGGGACCTGTTCAGCAATCCGATATCGGTGGGATAGGCGATGTCCTGGGGACAGGCAGTGGCATCATAGATTACTTCACCTTTGTTAAGGCAGGCTACCACATCCCCATCGGAAGGGGCTTTATCTTTTTTTTTACGGGGCCGGACTTAGAAAATTCATGGATCTTATCGTTCATCTCCGAGATCAGCTCTTCTCCGAGCCGTTTTCTGATATCCACAAACAGCGAGGCATCGAAAGGAGGTCGTTTGATATAGGAACTGTAGCCAAGAAAGTATTGCAGATACATATTTTCGGTGATTTGGGCGACCGTCTCCCGGTCGTCCAGGTTGAGCATATGCTTGATGATCACCGCCCCGATCAATACCCTGGGGTTCAGCGCAGGCCTTCCTGTGGATTTGGGCGGGTTGCGTTTGTTAAACAGGTTTACCAGCACGTCCCAGGGGATCTGTGAACTGAGCACAACCCAGCGGTTGGAGGGATCCAGACCATTATAAAAGGGAGTTTCAAATCCAGTGAATGACAGCTGATTTTGGCTCGTGTATTCGCTGCGTGGTGCACGCCTTTTGGGAGTCTTTTGCATAGTTCCTTGCACTTGGCTTCCCTTAAATTCTGAATTTTTGCCCTTACTTGTATCTAATCACCCCTTTTTTATTTTCTAAGCAGACCCTAGATAATGAGGCAAAAAAATAGTGTTCCATTTGCTTTTAAGGTTCTAAAACCCAATACCACAGAAGGATTCTTAATTTTAGGTTCGGTTTAACCAAAAAAAGAGTCCTGCATCAGTGCAGGACTCTTTTTTTGGTTGTGAGGCGAGTAGATTAAAGCTTCTTAATCATCACATTTTTGAAATAAACGAGATCGCTATGATCTTGAAGGGCAATTCTTCCTTTTTTGAACGTACCGAAATTAGGCATGTCCTTGAACTTGCTGTCTGCAATCAACGCCTCCCACTCAGGAGTCCAAAGGGTAGTACTAACCACAGTGGTTCCATTGAGAATTAGGTCGAGCTTACCGTTGTTGGCGATAATCTCCGCTGAGTTCCATTCATCATAAGGCTTCACAGTCTCTTCACTACTTACTATCAAATCATAAAGATCTCCAGCTCTGTGACTGATGATTTTGGCGTCAGGATGGCCGTCATTGTCCAGTACCTGCATTTCTAAGCCAGTATTATATGTGTTCTGATATTCTGGTGCTTCGTGAACATAGAATATTACTCCGCTGTTGCCATTTTGTGAGATTTTCCACTCGTATTTCAAATGGAAATTTTCGTATTCTTCATTCGTAATGATGTCGCCACCATCACCAGCTTGCCAGCCGTCTTTGTTTTTCGCATCAAGATAAACTTCACCATTCTCGACTTTCCAGGCATTGCCTACTTCTCCTCCGCCGTATTTGTGCCAGTTAGAGAAATCGTTGTCGGCAAATAGATCTACCCATTCTTCTTCCGGAGCTTCTTCCACAGTTACTTCTGTTTCTGTTTCGACTGTTTTTTCGCCAGAACATGAAGCAAGAATACTTGCCAATGCCGCGACGATGATATAGTGTTTTCTCATCTTATTTTTTCAATAGGAGTACGTAGCGTACCATGTCTTTTGCATCTTCTATGGTAACTGCAGGATGTGGAGGCATTGGAATTTCACCCCATACTCCTACACCGCCTTCGATTACCTTTTTGGCTAGCAAGTCGACATTTTCCTCAGTATTTTCATACTTAGCAGCTACATCTGCATAGGAAGGTCCTACAATCTTTCTTTCCACCATATGACAAGAGGTACAGTCTGAAGTCTTGAGCTTAGCTAATCCTGTGATGTAAATCGGATCATCTTGGTATTTTTCTTCTAGACTCATTTCTTTTTCTGGAGCTGCTGGAGCAACCACTGTTTCTGTAGTTTCAGCAGTTTTTTCTCCACCGCCACATGCGAAAGTAAATCCTGCCAGAGCTACTAAGACAAGGTTTATTGGTTTTGTGATTTTCATTGGTTTTATAAATTATTTAAGTATTTAAATTCCTAAGATTTTTTTGTTGAATTCCTCGTCTGCACCTCTGCCAGCGAAGTCATCAAATGCTTTTTCGGTGACGTTAATGATGTGTGAGGCAATAAATGGGGCGCCTTCTGCAGCTCCTTGCTCTGGATGCTTGATGGCACATTCCCACTCTAAAACAGCCCAGCCATCATAATCGTACTGCGAAAGTTTGCTAAAAATTCCGCTAAAATCAACCTGTCCATCGCCCAAAGATCTGAAACGACCTGCACGCTCTACCCAGCCTTGATATCCACCATAGACACCTTGCTTGCCAGTAGGATTAAACTCAGCATCTTTTACATGGAACATTTTGATTCTTTCATGGTAGAAATCAATGAATTGCAAGTAATCCAAGCACTGCAATACGAAATGACTTGGGTCATATAGAATGTTTGCTCGCTTATGATTATTGACTTTATCTAGAAACATTTCAAATGTCACTCCATCGTGCAAATCTTCTCCAGGGTGAAGTTCATAACAAACATCCACGCCATATTTGTCGAATTCGTCTAGAATAGGAGTCCATCTTTTTGCCAATTCCGTGAAACCGGTTTCCACCAGTCCAGCTGGTCTTTGAGGCCAAGGATAGACAGTGTGCCACATCAATGCTCCTGAGAAGGTCGCATGTGCTGTAAGTCCCATGTTTTGGGAAGCTTTTGCCGCATATTTCAATTGCTGCACTGCCCAATCGGTTTTACCTTGTAGATTTCCTTTCAAATTAGCTGGCGCAAATCCGTCAAACAATTCATTGTAAGCTGGATGTACTGCCACTAATTGGCCTTGAAGGTGTGTGGAAAGTTCGGTGATCTCCAAACCTGCCTCCTTTACTGTGCCGATGATTTCGTCTGCATAGGTTTTGCTTTCTGCAGCCTTTTGCAAATCAATCATACGAGGATCCCAAGAGGGGATCTGAACACCTGCATAGCCAAGGTCGGCCATGTAATTGCAAATGTTCTTTAGGTTATTGAAGGGTGCTGTGTCGTCAATAAATTGTGCGAGAAAGATCGCGGGTCCTTTAATTGTCTTCATTTTACTAAGGTTTAATTATTAGGTTCAAAAATTTATTTTTCTACTTCAAAAGGAGTCCACTTGATGTCGGACTCATTACTTTTCAATACATGATCAATGAAAGCCATTCCACGGATTCCGTCTTCTATGCCTGGGTAGTCTTCCCATTCTGGCTTTGGGGTTTCTCCTGCTCGCTCTGCATAAATGCATCTGGCAAAGTTTCTATACAAGTTGGCAAATGCTTCTATAAAACCTTCAGGATGTCCAGCAGGAGTCCTTGTGTTTTCATTGGCAAGTGATCCCAAATAACCAGTACCAGCTCTAAAAATCTGATCTGGTGCGTCAGGCCAGCGTACGATAAGGGTGTTGTTTAATTCCTGTTCCCATTCAAGTCCGCCTTTCTCTCCATACACCCGAATTCTCAGATTGCTTTCTACTCCAGTATTTGTTTGCGAAGCAGTCAATACTCCAGAAGCACCATTTTCAAATCTCATCAACACCACACCATCGTCATCAATCGGTCTTCCCTCTATCTTAATATAGAGGTCAGCACAAATATGGGATACTTTTTCTCCAGACACATACTCGGCAAGGTGGAATGCATGTGTGCCAATGTCCCCCATACATCCTGCCAAACCGTTTCTTTTCGGATCAGTCCGCCATTTTGCTTGCTTATTGTTTTCAGATTCCAACAATTTCCAAAGCCAACCCTGAGGGTATTCCACATAGACTTTTCTCACTTTTCCGATTTGCCCCTCGGTGATCATTTGCTTGGCTTGCTTGATCATCGGATAGCCAGAATAGGTGTGTGTCAATAAAAACCGTTTGTTCGAAGCCTTGACGACATGATGCAATTCTTTCGCCTCAGCATAATTTAGAGTAAGGGGTTTATCCAACGCTACGTGGAATCCTCGTTTAAGTGCTTTTACCGTAGGGTCAAAATGCAAATTGTTTGGAGTGACGATCACAACTACATCCATTCGATCTGATTCTGGAAGTTCCAGCTCTCTGGCAAACATTTCATCGTAATTGGCATAGACTCTTGATGGATCTAGCAGGAGCTCTTCACCCCGTTGTTTTGACTTTTCTGGATTAGAGCTGAATGCCCCAGCAACTAACTCGAACATCCCGTCCATCAAAGCTCCATTTAAATGAATGGCTCCAATAAATGATCCCGGACCGCCGCCTATTAGTCCGATTTTTAATTTTTGTGAGGATGACATATGGGAAAAGACTTTATATTCAGGATTAAATGCTTGAAATAATTGATTCTGGATGGAAAAACCGTCGGTCTTCAAGTGAATTGATAGAATAATTGATCAATAGCTCCATCATAGTATGAGTGGCTTTNATTAAATGCTTGAAATAATTGATTCTGGATGGAAAAACCGTCGGTCTTCAAGTGAATTGATAGAATAATTGATCAATAGCTCCATCATAGTATGAGTGGCTTTGCCAGTTAGTTAGAAGTCCTTATATCGGGAAGTCGTTTGAAATGCCTAAAATACTTCAAATTGGCTAAAGTTAAACTTTGGCTGACCCTTAAAAGTTATCGCAACTATAATCTGATTCTAAATCTATGAATATCAACACCAAGCTCCGACTATCCGTAATGATGTTTTTGGAGTTTTTTATCTGGAGCTCTTGGTTTGTGACGATGGGGACTTTTTTGGGGTCAAATCTTTTGGCAAAAGATCAGGATATTTCACTTGCCTTTTCTACACAATCCTTCGGAGCCATTATCGCTCCGTTTGTGGTGGGGTTGATTGCTGACCGGTATTTTCATGCACAGAGAATACTAGGAGTGATCCATACTATAGGAGCGGGGCTGATGTATCTGCTCTATACTTCCACCGACTTCTCAGGATTTTTCCCCATACTGCTGATCTACATGATCTTATTTATGCCAACTCTTGCGTTGGTGAATTCTATCTCTTTTAACCAGATGAAAGATCCTGCAAAAGAATTCTCCGGTATTCGTGTTTGGGGAACGATCGGCTGGATCGCCGCTGGTTTATTGATTAGTTATATGTCTTGGGATAGTCAAGAAGGATTGAAGGAGGGATTATTGAGAAATACGTGGTTGATGGCGGCCATTAGCTCTTTGGCCTTGGGACTGTTTAGTTTTATGCTTCCCCATACTCCGCCTCAAGCAAGAAATGAGGGGAGTTTCAAATTTTCCGAAGTGCTTGGATTGGATGCATTGCGATTACTAAAGCATAAGAATTATGCGATTTTCTTTATTTCTTCTATTCTGATCTGCATTCCTCTCGCATTTTACTATCAAAATACCAGCCCTTTTCTCACGGAAATAGGCTTGGAAAATTCCACTGGAAAAATGGCAATGGGTCAGGTTTCAGAAGTAGTGTTTATGCTTGCTCTTCCTATCTTTTTTTCCAGATTTGGAATCAAAAAGACCTTATTAGTAGCCATGCTAGCATGGGCGGTGCGCTATACTTTATTTGCATATGGAGACGCAAATGAAGGCGTTTGGATGCTATTGGTAGGCATAGCACTTCATGGTATTTGTTATGACTTCTTCTTTGTAAGTGGTCAGATCTATACCGATTCGCATGCAGGAGCTAAATACAAGTCTTCTGCACAGGGGTTGATCACTTTGGCTACCTACGGTGTAGGGATGCTGGTAGGCTTTTGGGCCGCCGGATTAATCTCAGAATTTTATACAAATGAAGCAGGAACACATCTTTGGGAATCAATTTGGTTGATTCCTGCTGGCATTTCTGTATTGGTTTTGCTACTTTTCATGGCACTTTTCAAAAAAGAACAAATAAATTCACATCAATAAAACCCTTATGACCAAACCTGTTGACAATGGAAGAAGAGAATCTTTCAAAAAAGTTTTGCTTGGCGGTGCTGCATTTAGCACCCTCTCATCTTTCGAAATGAAAGAAGAAAAACCCTATGAACTGAAGGGGAATATCAACCATGGCGTCTGTCATTGGTGTTTTCGGGATTATAGCCTTGATGATTTTTGTGTAGAAGCGAAGAAAATCGGTATTAAAGGTATAGACTTAATTGGTCCAAGTAATTGGCATATCCTGAAGAAGCATGGGCTGGATTCGTCTATGTGTAACGGAGCTGAAATTGGACTTTCCGAAGGTTGGGGTGAAACACAGTATCATGAGCAATTGATCAAAAACTATACAGAGGTGATCCCTCAAGTAGCAGAAGCAGGATATAAAAACCTGATTTGTTTCTCTGGAAATAGGAGAGGAATGGACGATGAAACTGGCTTAAAAAACTGTCAGATCGGTCTAGAAAAAATCATCCCTTTGGCTGAAGAGCATGGAGTAATTCTTCAGATGGAACTTCTCAATAGTAGAGTGAACCACAAAGATTACTTGTGTAACAAATCTGCTTTTGGGGTTGAGTTATGTAAGCGATTAGGAAGTGAGAATTTCAAATTGCTTTACGATATTTATCACATGCAGATCGATGAAGGGGATCTTATCAGAAGCATTCAGGATAATCACCAATATTTTGGGCATTACCATACAGCAGGAAATCCAGGCAGAAATGAATTGGACGATACACAAGAAATTTATTACCCTGCGGTGATGAAGGCAATACTGGCAACTGGATTCAAAGGGTATGTTTCTCATGAATTCTTGCCTAAATCTGAAGATAAGATGGCAGCATTGGCTCAGGGAGTTCAGATCTGTGATGTCTAAATAAAACGATAACCTAAAAACCATATTTATGGCAAATGAAGCATACGACGCAATTGTAGTTGGGTCTGGAATAAGCGGCGGTTGGGCTGCCAAAGAATTAACAGAAAAAGGGCTGAAAGTTTTGCTTCTCGAAAGAGGGCCTAATGTAGAGCACGTCAAAGATTATAAAACGGCGACACTCCCACCATGGGAAGTACCACATCGTGGTAGAAGAACTCAAGAGCAGTTGGAAAACCATCCAAATCTAAGAAGAGATTATGTACTCAATGAGTTGAATCTTGACTGGTGGGCACACGAAGATGACTCTCCTTACGTAGAAGAAAAGCCATTTACATGGTTTCGGGGTTATCAGGTAGGAGGGCGTTCCCTTCTTTGGGGAAGACAATCTTATCGATGGTCTGATTTGGATTTTGAAGCAAATGCAAAGGAAGGTGTAGCTGTAGATTGGCCTATACGCTACAAAGAAATTGCTCCTTGGTATTCTTATGTAGAGAAATTTATTGGGGTATCTGGTTCCAAGGACGGATTAGATGTTCTTCCGGATGGAGAGTTTATGCCCCCAATGCCGATGAACTGCGTAGAGAGTGATGCGGCTGCAAAAATCAAAGAACATTATAAAGATGCTAGAACTTGGACAATAGGCCGTCCTGCTAATATCACCGAACCGCTCCCAGGAAGACCTGGTTGTCAATACCGAAGTAAGTGTTCCCTTGGATGTCCTTTCGGCGGATATTTCAGCACGCAGGCGTCTACTTTGCCTGCTGCTCAAGCGACTGGAAATCTGACTTTGAGGCCATGGTCTATTGTAAGAAAATTGATTTATGATAAAGACACCAAGAAAGCTACAGGTGTAGAGGTACTGGATGCGGAGACGAATCAAACGATAGAATACGATGCTAAAATTGTATTTCTATGTGCTTCTGCTTTCAATTCAACAGCTATCCTTATGCGTACGGCTACAGATATTTGGCCAGGTGGATTGGGAAGTAGCTCAGATGAACTAGGTAATAATGTGATGGATCACCATTTCCGATTGGGCGCTAGCGGTACGATGGATGGCTATGAGGATAAATATTATTTTGGACGAAGACCAACAGGACTTTATATTCCCAGATTCCAAAATGTGAACGGAGATAAAAGAGATTACCTCCGAGGTTTTGGTTATCAGGGAGGAGCTAGCCGTAGTGGATGGTCTCGTGATGTGGCCGAATTGAATTTCGGTGCACCTATGAAGGAAGCCCTCACACAGCCAGGACCATGGTCTATGGGGATTACTGCCTTTGGAGAGATACTTCCTTATCATGAAAATACCATCAAGCTCAGCGATACTGTTAAGGATAAGTGGGGAATGGAAGCATTGGTGATGAATGCTGAGATCAAAGACAATGAAATCAAAATGCGTAAGGATATGATGGCTGATGCGGCTGAGATGCTAGAAGTAGCAGGATTCAAAAACATCAATGAGTATGATGGTGGATATACCTTCGGACAAGGTATTCATGAAATGGGAACAGCAAGAATGGGTCGTGATCCAAAAACCTCTGTTTTGAATGGGAATAACCAAGTTTGGGAAGCGAAAAACGTATTTGTGACGGATGGAGCTTGCATGACATCAGCTGCTGCAGTGAACCCTTCACTTACTTACATGGCATTGACTGCAAGGGCGGCAGCTTTCGCAGTAGATGAATTGAAAAAGCAAAATCTCTAATCGTAAACGAAAAGACTATGACTATGAATAGAAGAGACGCTTTGAAAAGCGTCATGGTAATGATGGGAGGGACGATGATTGGCGCTACTGCTGTCATGACAGGTTGTACTCCCGATAACCAAATTGAGGGATTAGAGTTTGATCCAGATGATGTTGCTTTCTTGGACGAGATAGGAGATACCATTATTCCTGAGACAGATACACCGGGAGCCAAAGCAGTAGGGATAGGATCATTTATGGTAATGATGGTGAAGGACACCTATGACGGGGATAGCCAAAAGGCATTTGTCGATGGCGTTAATAAATTGGGGAAAGACTTCAAATCTGCTAATGGAAAAGATTTTGTAGGTGCGCCTGCAGAAGAAAGATTGGCTTATTTGAATGGAATGTATGACGAGTTTAAAGCCAGTGGACAAGATAGAAGTCCACAGGTAATCAATATGCTTCGTGACTTAACTGTGCTTGGTTATTTCACTTCCGAAATCGGTTCTTCGCAAGCGTTGAATTTTGTGGAAACTCCTGGAAGATTTGATCCATGTATTCCATATAATCAAGGAGATAAAGCTTACGCTCTTGGTTAATCTATCCTTATATAAAAGGCCTGCTCCCATTAAGAGCAGGCCATCCTATTTATGAATAAACCTAGAAGAAAATTTCTCCAGATGGGGGCAATGCTCGGAGCAGGAGCAGTGCTTTTCCCTTTTGAATTTGCATCCGCAAAGAATGGAGTTTTAGATCCAGCAAAAGCAAAACTTTCTAAATTCGGAATTCAATTGTACTCTGTGAAAGAGGAAATGGCAAAGGATGCCGCTGGTACAATGCGCAAACTGGCTGGATTTGGATATAAGCAGTTTGAAGGTTTCGATGGAGGAAAGGGAATCCTTTGGGGTATGCAGCCATCGGAATGCAAGAGTTTGTTAAGTGACATCGGAGTGGATTTTATTTCTTCTCATGCCAATGTATTCAAGGATCTGGATGCACAGGCTGAGCAGGCGGCAGAAGTAGGCATGAAATATCTGATCTGCCCTTACATTGGAGCTCAAAAGTCTCTTGACGAATGGAAAAAAGTTGCTGATAGATTCAATGATGTCGGAGAAACTCTTAATTCTCACGGATTAAAATTTGCTTACCATAATCACGATTATACATTCAAAATGCTTGATGGACAATTGCCACAAGATATTTTGATGGAAAATACAGATCCAGACTTAGTGGATTTCGAGTTAGATATGTATTGGGCATTTGTGGCAGGATACGATCCATTGGAATACATAGCCAAATTCCCGGGCAGATTTAAGCTATGCCATGTCAAAGACGCTGAAGCAGAAGGAGGAAATTCACATGATCGTGGTGTATTATTGGGGTTAGGTGAAATGCCTTATGGAGAGATCATCAAGAAATCCAAGAAATACGGTATGGAATATTTCATAATAGAACAAGAGAGATTCGTAGAAACTAATCCTATTGAGGCTGCAGAGAAAAATGCAGCCTATCTAGCTAAATTGAAGATCTGATTTATTAAAATGTTTTCTTCCTAAAGAGGAGAAAGTACAAGGCAAGTGCTAAAATGACCAACAGGGCCACTTCAAATTGAGACCAAATCTGGGAACGATTGATAATGATGTTGGCTTTGTTGATCAATTTTTCTCCTTCTTCCATCTGTATTTTGCTTAAGTTGTCGAGATCTTGCTGAGCTTTACTGATTTTTTGATCATATAGCTTCACCTGATCCATATTCACTCCTGATGAGTCAGAATAAAGCATACTATAGTTTTTTATCTGTAGGTCATTTTCTATAATGCCTCTGAAATCAGCCAAATATTGTTCTTCATTCACCGTAAGATTCGTTTTCTCAAAAGCCGTAACTATAACCAGTATGTTTTTTTCATGAGTAGCAATTTCATCCACTACTTTGGAATAGTCATAGTTGATATTACAGTGATCAACTAGCTTTTGAATCCTGAATAAATTCTCTGAAATTCTAAAGATATAACCTTCTACCACAAGGCGGTCATTATAGACTTCTGCGAAAGTGTTGCTTATGTTTTTGAAGGCTTGACGTTCCGTTAAATTTTTGCCATAAAACAATAGCATCAATAGACCGATGATCGCAAGTGCAGTTATTTTCTTTCGCTTACCATTATTTTCTTTCATAGAGTTATAGTTAGGGTCTATCTATTTTTGTCATGTTAACAATAACTTACCTACTTCCCAAAGGATATTAAAACTAAAGAGGAAAGTTCATTGCCAAATGCAATTCTGCCGTGGAAATGTTATCTGTTTTTAATTTAATTCAGGTTTTTTGTTGTAAACACGCACGTAATCTATTTCCATTCGCTGAGGCCAAATGTCGGTTGCGATGCCTTGCTGACCGCCCCAGCCACCGCCAACAGCTATATTTAAAATCAAATGAAAAGGTTGGTCAAATGGCCACTCTTTGTAATCATTCCCAGTATTTTGAAATGTAAAATAAATATCTCCATCAATTAGGAAATCTATTTTTTCCGCTGTCCAGTCAATGGCGTAGGTGTGGAATTCCGTATTGAAATCAGGTACCAGTCGTGATTCTCCTTTTTGAGTACCAATCGTATGATTGAAAGCTTCGGTATGTACAGTGCCGTGTACATTTCCTGGATCATATCCTACGTGCTCCATAATATCGATCTCCCCATTTTTGGGCCAGCCTCCATGAAGATTTTTCTCTGGTAGCATCCAGATTGCAGGCCAAGTGCCACGACCTTGCGGTAATTTTGCTTTGACTTCTATATAGGCATATTGCCAGGCGGCTTTTCCTCTTGTGAGTAATCGCGCAGAAGTGTAGCCCTTGGGATGCGAGGTGTCAGCATGTGCTTCGATGGTTAATAGCCCTTTTTCAATTCGGACATTTTTTAGGTCACTTTGTGAATAATATTCCAGTTCTTCATTGCCCCAGCCATGATCCCCTACATCGTAGGTCCATTTTTCAGGATTGGGTAAACCCTTATTAGAAAACTCATCAGACCAGACTAATCGCGCTTTTTGGGCATATAAACAGGAATTTAATAAATAGAAAAGGAATAGGAGGATAAAGGTTGTCTTCATTTTGGGCTTGCCTTGGTATATCCTTTGCAACTTACTAGTTAATCAAAGTTTAATATAAACCACTTTTATTATGTCAACCAACTTAAAATTAAAAGGAAATTGGAATACGTTAAAGGGAGAGCTAAAAGAAAAGTACGGTGAATTAACCGACGATGATTTGACTTACGTAGAAGGTAAAGAAGATCAGTTACTAGGTAGGATCCAAAAACGAACTGGTGAAGCTGAAGACAAGATCAAGAAAGAATTCTTTGAAGAAAATTAAATCCTAATACCAGAATATAGGAAAGTGGCGCAAGCCGTTTTTTTATGTCTCATTTTTCTAAGACTCCTACAGAATCATTTTTAACTGATAGGCGGAGTCCTTTTAATAGATTGTTTAAATTTAACCAAAGAAATAAACCCAAAAATAATGGCATACTATCACAGACTGGGGACCATCCCGCCCAAAAGACACACACAATTCCGACAGCCCGACGGCAGTCTATACAAAGAAGAAGTGGTGAGCTCTAAAGGCTTTTCAGGAATTTACTCTACGATTTACCATATCCATAATCCAAACCAAGTAAAGTCCATTGGTAAACCAGAACCTTATTCTTGGACACCAGCTACAGAGCATGGATTGAATCAGACCCATTTGAAAACTTCCGATGTGGAGTTCACCGGGGATGATTATTTATCTTCCCGTAGAAATCTCATGATGAACTCTGATGTCATGATGGGGATTTGCTCTCCTCGCGAGCGGAAAATGGATTATTACTTCAAAAATGCTGACGGCGATGAATTGATCTATGTCCATGATGGAGAAGGTGTGTTGTATTCTCAGTTTGGGAAGCTTGAAGTTCATAAGGGAGATTATATTGTAATTCCTCGTACAACAATCTACAGATTTGAATTTGAGGAAAAAGGACCACTCAGACTACTAATTATAGAAGCTGTAGGAGCTATAGAGACGGTAAAGCGCTATAGGAATGAAGTGGGCCAACTTTTGGAGCACTCTCCGTATTGTGAGCGGGACATTCGTCCACCTCATGAGCTTTATTTGGAAAAGGAAAAGGAAGATTACCTCGTACAGATCAAAAAGCAAGGAATGCTTCATCAATATTCCTATGCGTACAGCCCATTAGATATCGTAGGTTGGGATGGGTATTTGTATCCTTACGCACTTTCAATTTATGATTTCGAACCAATCACGGGAAGAATTCATCAGCCACCTCCAGTTCATCAGACTTTCCAAGCTTGGGGATTTGTGATTTGCTCATTTGTGCCAAGGCTTTTTGATTACCATCCGCTATCTATTCCTGCTCCTTACAATCATTCTAATATTGATTCGGATGAGGTATTATATTATGCTGAGGGTGAGTTTATGAGTAGGAAAGGAATTGACAGAGGTTCATTTACACTTCATATGGGAGGTTTACCGCATGGGCCGCATCCAGGCACGGTAGAAAAATCCATAGGGGCAAAAGCTACGGACGAATATGCCGTGATGCTTGATACCTTCAAATCACTTCAGATTACGACAGATGCGCTGGAGTTCGTAGATGAAGACTACCCTATGAGCTGGACGGAATAAGTATTTATCTCGTGAAGAAGTTTCAAAAGCAGAAAGCCTCGATCTTAGCAAATCGAGGCTTTCTGTTTTAGGAGTGTGGATTTTATTTTTTGTCGGTGATTTCTAGAATAGGCTGTCCGGTAGTTCCGTTGGGAAGCTTAATGTCAAGCATCATAGACAGTGTAGGCGCAATGTCTGTGATCGTAGCATAGCGAGAGCTTTCTCCGGAAGGTACATTCCAGCCGTAGAAAAGGATTGGGACATTCGTATCATAAGAATAACCTGTGCCATGAGTAGTGCCAGTAGCACCACCTGCAAGCCATCCCGGTTCTAGAATCATAAGAATATCACCAGAAGCTTTGTGGTTATATCCCATTTGAAGTAGCATTGGACGACCTGCGGTGAATTCTCTGGTTCGCATGGCAGTTCCTGTATATACTTCTTTAATGCCATCAAATTTCAATAAGAACTTAGCAATTTCATTTTCGAAATCTCCCTGGTTTAATTCTTTCTCCTGAATCAATTCATGGTTAAGGAAAAGCTGGCCATTAGAGCTGTTGTTAATCCATTTTCCTTCACCATACTTTGAAGAGATGTAGTTTAATAACTCGGTCATTGCAGCACCTGTGCGAATATTTCCACCAGGGATATTCTCACTTATCATATGTGTAGCTATTTCAGCCACGCCATGATCTGCAGATAGAAAAATTACATATTGGTCTTTGCCGTACGTATTGTCTAGATAGTTCAGCAATCTTTCGATATCCTGATCCAGACGAAGGTACATGTCCTCGATTTCTTTGGATTGTGGGCCAAATCGGTGGCCTATATAATCAGGAGAGGAAAAGCTCAAGGCCAAGAAATCTGTTTCTTCTCCCATTCCCATCTTTTCGCCTTCTAGTGCTGCCAGAGCAAAGTCTAGCGTTATTGTATTGCCAAAAGGAGTAGAGGAAATCAAGCCAAATTCATCATTAGTCTTTCTTAGCTCTTTAAGGTCATATGGGAATGTTGGCGTTTCTTTTCCGTTGAATGCACCCTCGAATGGGTTATCATCCACCATGCTTGCCTTATACGTGTCGATTGGATAGAGTGTGTTCCAAGTCTGGGAAAGGTAGGAGTCTACTAATTTCTTATCATTAAATTTATCAACCCAGTTAGGCAGTTTCTCATGGTAGTAAGAAGAAGTCATGAATTCACCTGTGTTGGAATCAAACCAATAAGCATCGCCTAAATGACCAGCAGGGAGACTAGCTCCGCGGTCTTTGATCGCTATTCCTACTACTTTGGATCGTTTCTGAGTTGACATTCTAAGTTCGTCGGTAATGGTAGTAGTCAGCAGGTTTCTTGGGCTGATAAAGCCATTTTCGGCAGAACCACCAATGTTAGTAACTGTAGTGTCTTCTGCACAATAGATCATTTTATCTATGCTCTTCGCGTACCAATTATTACTGATGATCCCATTGGTGGCAGGAGTGGTGCCTGTGTAAACTGATGCATGGCCTGGTCCTGTATAAGTCGGGATATAGTTGTAATGGCCATTTTTCATCATAAAGCCATCTTTCATCAATCGCTTAAATCCACCTTCTGAATACCTGTCAGCAAAGCGATACAAATATTCTTGTCGCATCTGATCGACGATAATGCCGACGACAAGTTTAGGTTTTTCCGTTTGCGACTGAGCTTGCAAAGGACCTACGCACAGAATAAAAAGCAAAAATACTATCCCGGATTTTCTCATGTTTTGATTTTTTTAGTGCTCAAAGATAAGGATATGACTCAATCTGTAGATTAAGACTTTGTTAAATGGTCAAAAGCGCAGACATTAGAATTCTTAATCTAATATGACTACTATGAAAAAGACAATTTGGACCTTGTTCTTGCTTGTATTCTCAGTTACTGCTTTCTCCCAATCCTATTTTGAAGATGGACTTACCTCGGAATGGCATCAGGGAAGAAGAAACGAATTGAGGAAATTAATGCCAGCCAATTCTGTGGCGGTGTTTTTCAATAATCCTGTTAAGAATAGAACCAATGATGTCGATTATATCTATCACCCTAATACCGATTTTTTCTACCTCACAGGTTTTCGTGAGCCGAATGCTGTGCTCGTGATTTTTAGCGAAAAGCGGGAAGTTAATGGCGGACTAGCTGATGAAATGATTTTTGTCCAAAACAGAGATCCACGGGCTGAAATGTGGAATGGCAAGCGATTGGGGGTAGAGGGAATGATGAATGAATTGGGCTTTGAAGAAGCATTGCTCAATTCAGAGTTTGCCGCAAAATCTGGCATCAATCTTCAAGATTTTGATAAGATTTTAACCTTTAGCCTTTCGGAAGGAATAGAAGAAAGTAGTACCAATCAGCCTTTAATTCAGATGGTGGACGAATTTAAGAAAGCTACAGCCTATCCCGAAAAGCTTAATGAAGTTAGTGCGCAGGTTTATAAATTGATAAAAGACTCCGATCTGGAGACATCTGATCGAGTAGTTCAAATGCTGAAGCGATATGAACGCCAATATCCCGGCATGCTGGAGGATCCATTGATTAGCTCTTTCATGAACGCTGAGTCTCCTGAAAAACGAATGGTAGTGAAAGAAGAAATCCCTGAGCAAAAGCTAGACATTACTTCATTAGGGAATATGATGGGAGCACTGCGTGAGGTCAAGACTTCTGAGGAAATTGCGTTGCTGAGGAAAGCAGTGAAGATCTCTGCGATAGGACAAGTGGAAGTAATGAAAGCTGCGAAAATCGGAATGACAGAGCGAGAAATACAAGGTGTTCATGAGTTTATCTACAAACGCTATGGAGCGGAAGAATTGGGCTATCCTTCTATTGTAGGTGGAGGCAATAACGGTTGCATTCTTCATTACATCGAGAATGATAAGCGTGACTTGAATGATAGATTATTACTAATGGACCTGGGTGCAGAATGGAGAGGCTACACTGCTGATGTGACTCGTACAATTCCTATCAGTGGTAAATTCAATGAAGAAGAAAAAGCTATTTATGAGCTAGTTTATCAAGCGCAAGAAGCTGGAATAGCACTTTCTAAACCCGGATCAACCTTTCAGGAGATCGATGCGGCTGGTCGTGAAATTATCAATGATGGGCTAGCTAAACTTGGGATTATTAAAAAGGGAGAAAGCCATATGTATTTCCCTCATGGCACAAGTCACCATATCGGATTGGATGTACATGATCGAGGGACCAGGGATGCGCTTAAAGAAGGAGTCGTTTTTACAATTGAGCCAGGGATCTATATTCCAGAAGGATCAGATTGTGACCCAAAGTGGTGGGGAATAGCGGTACGAATTGAAGATGATATTTTGATCACTTCTGATGGCAATGTAAATCTCTCAGGTGATGCGCCAAGAACAATCGCAGCGATAGAGGAGATGATGCGACTTCCTAGTGTATTGGAGGAGTGGGTGCTGCCGGAGATCGATTAATATGTGAGTTGAAAATTCTCGCCACGGCGCTACGGCGCAAAGAAATTATTGAAATGTTATATGAAGATGAAATAGCTAAACTTACTTTGGATGCATCTTTCCATATTCACAGAGAGTTGGGGCCTGGATTACTTGAATCTGTCTATGAAACAGTATTGGCTCATGAATTAAGAAAAAGGGGGCTTACTGTCCAGACGCAAGTCAATATTCCATTTAAATGGGATCAAATAACTTTCGACCATGGGTTTCGGGCGGATATTATTATAGAAAGGAAGGTAATTATTGAAGTCAAATCTGTAGAAAGGATTGTTGCTGTACATCCCAAGCAATTACTAACCTATCTCAAGCTTACAAAATTTAATCTTGGCTTACTCCTGAATTTCAATGAAGAGCTTTTAAAAGATGGAATAAAGAGAGTAGTCAACAGATTATAATAAACAAGTCGTTGCGCCGTCGCGCCGTTGCGAGAGATTTAAAGTGCCTAATCCTTTCTCTTTAGATCACCCCGCTTGATAGATCGTATAAACTGCCCCCATGCGAAGGGATCGAGAAGTCTAAGAGTTCTTGGACCGTAGAGATCCTGATTTTGAATTGCTTGACCTTGTTGGAAATATCGGAAGTTTTCGTTGCCCGAGGCAGGCATGGATTCTGCCCAGCGAAGTAACATCTCAGGACTCATATTTGCCCGAGAGATGGACATAGGATCTACTACATTCAGTGCAATCACTGCTTGTTTGAATTCCTCCTCCGTAGGATAGGGCATCACTTCGATTTCGGCCAGGGCTATTTCATCCACTTGCATCGTAAGGATCAAACTGATTCTGTCACTTTCTACTGTTTCGGGTACTTTGAAGGTTTGTTTTTTTAATCCTATAAAACTAAATACTACAGAGTCACCTTCTAATACAGGCATTGAAAAGTAACCAAAGCGGCCCGAACTAGTACCTCTACCTTTCGTTGGTACGTAAATATTCACACCTGCCACTGCATCTGTACTATCAGCATTAAGGATAATACCAGAAAGTTGGATTACTTTTTTTTCTTGCACATCTTGAGCTTTCACATCAAGCGATATTGAAAATATTCCCATTAGGAAAACAAAGGTGGCGCTAAGGAGTAATGAATTATTCACAAATTAGAGGACTTTATGTAACGGCAAATACTGTTATTTCTGATGCGATATTACCCTAATTTCGGGTGAATTTTTATTTTACCCTCATAAACTCCGTTAAATCTTACAAATGCGGCTAAAAAACATCAGTTTAAACTACGGGCTTAGAATATTTAAAGCACTTTCTGAAGAGCCACGCGTCAGGATTTTTCACCTCCTAATGCTGAATAAAGAACTTTCGATTTCTGACTTTGAGTTAATTCTTGATTTTACTCAAACTAAAACAAGCAGGCATCTTATATATCTAAAAAATGCAGGGCTTCTAGGGAGCAGGCGAGTGGATCAATGGGTGTTTTATTACATTCTCGAAGAATATCTCGAAATCATTAATCAGATTTTTAAGTTTATACAGAAAGACCCAAGTCTCATCAAGGATCAGGAAACCTTTAATATTCTGAAATCCAACCGTGAGCTTGCTATCAATAAAATTCAAAATAATCAGTACCGACGTTAATTCCCCTTGAAAACTTACCAACACCTCTTCTTCGATTTAGACCATACACTATGGGACTATGATCGAAATGTCCAAGAATCACTCGCCGAACTATTCCATCACTATAAATTAGAAGATCTAGGAATATCATCTCCGAAGGTTCTTGTAGATTCATTTTATGCAGTGAATTTCAAACTTTGGTCCGCCTATGATAAAGGTGAAATGCATAAAGATGAGCTGCGAACCACACGATTTCCAAGGATATTTGCTCATGCCGGCATAATAGATGCAGTAATTCCTGAAGAATTTGAAGGTGACTTTATGCATCGTACTTCTAGTAAGCCCCATCTTTTCCCCCATACCATTGAGATCCTAGATTACCTCAAACCGAAGTACAAGCTTTATGTGATCACAAATGGTTTTGACGAAAGTCAGGCTAAGAAAATGAATTCATCCGGTCTGAATGATTACTTTGAGTTAGTCGTGACTTCTGAGACTACGGGTCATAAAAAACCTGATCCAAGGATTTTTCAGTATGCTATGGAGCAAGCTGGTGCCCACAAAGGCAACAGCTTAATGATAGGTGACAATCCAATTTCAGATATCAAAGGAGCTCATAGTGCGGGTATTGATCAGGTGTTTTTCAATCCGCTTGGAAAGACTATTGATTTGACACCGACGTATACTATTTCACATTTGAGAGAACTAGAAGACCTACTTTAGGGTTCTTTTACTCCAAATGCATCAGCCAATAGAACCTTCTGGTTATCTTTGGCCAAACAGAAAATCATAACCCCAGATATCATGCTCAAAGGTTTTTTTAATGTGCCTATTCCGGTGAATGAGCCGGTAAAAGCTTACGCTCCCGGAAGTCCCGAGAGAAAAGAATTGCAAGCAGCCCTGAAAGAAGCTAGATCACAGCAAGTTGATGTGCCAATGTATATTGGTTCGGATGAGGTCAGAACTGGCAATACACATAAAATGTCTCCTCCCCACGATCATCAGCACGTGTTGGGTCATTTCCACGAAGGGGATGCCTCACACGTAGAGCAAGCAATTGATGCTGCACTCGGTGCCAAAGAAGCTTGGGAGAACTTAGCTTGGGAACAAAGAGCAGCCATCTTCTTAAAAGCCGCGGATCTTTTGGCTGGTCCATATCGTGCAAAAATCAATGCTGCTACCATGCTAGGTCAGTCCAAGAATGCTATGCAGGCAGAGATCGATGCAGCTTGTGAGTTTATCGACTTCTTGCGTTTCAATGTGCAATACATGACTGAAATCTATGCACAACAGCCTCCGGTTTCCGGAGACGGTGTTTGGAATAGATTGGAGCAGCGTCCACTCGAAGGATTTGTGTTTGCTTTGACTCCGTTCAACTTTACCGCAATTGCAGGTAACCTTCCAGCTTCTGCTGCGATGATGGGTAATACCATCGTTTGGAAACCAGCTTACACGCAGGTTTATTCGGCAAACGTGTTGATGCAGGTGTTCAAAGAAGCCGGTGTTCCCGCTGGTGTAATCAACTTAATCTATGTAGATGGGCCAGTTGCGGGCGATGTTATTTTCAAGCATCCTGATTTCGCAGGAATTCACTTTACAGGTTCTACTGGCGTATTCCAGCATATTTGGAAAACTATAGGAACCAACATTCATCAATATAAATCTTACCCAAGAATTGTAGGTGAGACTGGAGGAAAGGACTTTGTGATCGCTCATAAATCTGCGATTCCAAAAGCTGTGGCAGTAGGCCTAGCCCGTGGTGCTTTTGAATACCAAGGTCAAAAATGCTCTGCTGCTTCACGTGCTTATATTCCTTCCAATATTTGGGATGAAGTGAAAGAAAGTCTAATCGCTGATCTGTCTGATATGAAAATGGGCGGAACGGAAGATTTTTCGAACTTCATCAATGCAGTGATTGACGAGAAGTCTTTTGATAAAATTGCGAAATACATTGATAATGCAAAAGCAAATCCTGCGGTGGAAATCATCGCTGGGGGCAGCTATGACAAGTCCAAAGGTTACTTCATCGAACCAACAGTGATCGTGACTCAAGATCCTATGTACACCACGATGTGTGAAGAGATCTTTGGCCCAGTGCTGACTATCTATGTGTATGATTCAGAGCGATTTGAGGAAGCGTTGGAATTAGTCGATCAGACTTCCCCATATGCCTTGACGGGCGCTATATTCTCCCAGGATCGCTATGCAGTTGAATTGGCAACTACCAAACTTAGAAATGCGGCCGGTAACTTCTACATCAATGACAAGCCTACAGGAGCAGTGGTAGGACAGCAGCCGTTTGGCGGAGCGAGAGCTTCAGGAACGAACGACAAAGCCGGTTCTATGATCAACTTGTTGCGTTGGGTTTCTCCCCGTACGCTAAAGGAAACATTCGTTTCTCCGGTGGATTACAGGTATCCGTTTTTGGAGAATGATAATTAATGAATTCCTATAGATTTTTAAACATCTTCTAAAGGATCTAAATTCTTGAGTTCCCGTTCACCATGATCATAAAAGCTAGCTTATGGGGATCGCTCCAGAATTAGGAAAGTTTAGGAATAGTTAAAATTTAGAAAAAGAGCTCGGTTTTGTACCGGGCTCTTTCATCTACTGAACTATTTTACTCTTGAGCTTAAAAATCATACTTGCTTTTCCAATTCATAGAAATGCCCCTAATAAGTATCAAACTTTTAAGGGGCACATTAATTTTCACTGTTCTTTAACTTTATAAAAAAGGCATTAGAACACTATAGTACCTTGCATAGTACTGCTTCCTGAACCATTTTTAGGATTGAAATATCCAGTGACAATTGCAGTTCCAGAAGCGTTTTCAAATTTTCCTGTTCCGCCTACGATTTCTACTTCTGCTTCAAAATCACTTCTTTCTTCAGATGATGTAGTTATAGTATTCTGTTTGTTTTTAAACCAAACTGAATTTCCTTTTCCATCTGTTGTAACTGAACTAACATCGGGATTATCTACCACTATGCCTAATTTTTCTAATTCTGATGAATAAAACTGCGTCACCGGAGCACCTACAGATCCTAAACCGTTAACCCCAAACGAAGCATACTGATTCAGGAAAGTAACAGCTTTGCCCATATGGCTTGCATTCCCTGCACCAGTACCAGGGAAATAAGCTGGAATATTTGGAGTGTAAATTCCATTTTCATCTACTTGTGTTAGCTGATTGGTAAACCTTTCGAAATAATTTTTTTCTACAGTTTTTCTAGCATTTTGATTTGTAAAAGATTCCGGTGCGACAAGTGCTTCTGAATCAGTAACTTGCTGAATTTGTATCGGCTCCTCCGCAAAGGGTGAGCAAGAAGCCATTAAAACTGATCCAGCTAGAGTCATCATGCTCAGTGTTGACCACATTGATTTTTTCATATTTTTTTCAGATTGGTTGTGGGTAAAAACATATTTTTTTTAAGAATTTATAAGTTAAGAATCGGGTGATTTCAGATCTCATGAACAATAATATGTATTTTAAACCAATAAAAACGTTAAAAACACAATTTTGATAATAAAAAATTCTTTAAGAGATGATTTTCCCTCCTAAGTATGATTCTCAGAATAGTACCATTTTGTGGTTTTTTTTTAAATTCTTTATTACAGCTTCGCAAATCTATTGTGTCCACACCTTCATACTAACAAATACATTGTCAGGCTATAGTCACCTATTATTTTCCATATCAGCGATTTATTGATCAAAGCTGGATAATTTCTTTATTAAGCGTTAATAAAGTGCTTTGAAGGAATTTGTTTCTGAATCCATAAATTTCTTTATTTTTAGTTATCCTTCTAAAATCTCGTAAATGAAAAAACAGTATTTGCTTTTCCTGATCCCTGTATTTTTTGCATGTTCCAAAGAAAAGGAGCCTATTCAGGGAAATCTGGAAGATTTCGTCTCAGGAGAGATGAGTTTCGAGCGAGATTCTGAGACTGGGTTTATGGGATTTCGAGGCACGGTGAATTATAAATCCAAGGAGGCAGTATATACCCAATGGAATGGGATCTTTATGTATTATGATCCTAAAACTGGCAGAAAATTAGGTTCATTTGAGATACCGACTGAAGGGCCAATGTCACTGAAAGGAGGAACTCACATTTCAAAATCTTTTGATGAATTAACTATAGTAGCTACTAATCACACTGGTTTTACGAATGTTTATAAAGGTGACACGGTTTTTAGCAGTTTTCAGTTGGACATGAGCGATTTGGAATCGAATACTTCTTTTTCATTTCCTATGAGTGGAAATGCATTGCATCAAGTTGCTGATAATGAATACGAAGTTACATTCAATCCATTTGATTTTGTGGCTCTATATAACGATGAAAATACGATTGATTTAGATTTTTCTGCTTGGATTGTGAAGTTTGATGAGCTAGGAAAGTGGATTTGCAAAACTGATTTCAGAGCACCTTATGATGAGTCCTATGCCAATTCCTCCCAAGCCGCTGAAATGGTAAGAATGGTAGAAAGTGGAAACTCATGGGCGATGTTTTCCTATTCAGATTCACTTTATCGGATAAAGGATTGCCAGGTGGTTGAGAGAATTAAACTGACCTCTTTGACTCCTGTTACTTATTTTCCTGACCAATTGATAGGTGACAAGAGCGGAGGTTCTTGGGAAAGACCGCAAGGCGGCGCACTTAACCTTCACCTGATTCACGATTCTTCCTCAGGAATGTATGTAAGGATGACTTTAGTGAAGCAGCTGAAGCCTGACCCAGATACCAACGATCCTCGTCAAAGATTGTATTTGGATGAAAATACCTATCTACTTTTAATCTATGATTCTGAGTGGAATCTTAGGGCTGAACTGGAAATGATTTATCCTCAGGGGACACGTTTTGAAAATATTTTTTCCACCTCAGAAGGACTTTTCATCAACAAACCCGAGCAAGAATCAGAAGATGCATATGAGTTTCATAAGATTGATTTGTCACAATTTGCAGACTGATGAGAAAGTTATATTTCCGATTGTTATTGTTTGGGTTGATTTTTTCCTGTTCTCAAAAAGGTGAGGATGAAATCTACCAAGGGAAGATAGAAGAATTGCTTTTGGATGATTTTAGCTTGGAGAAGGATTCTCTCACGAGAGGATTTGGTAATCTTAATGTGATTCACGAAGGAGGAAAAGATTATCTTATTTATTCCCGCAGTGCTAGGAAATTTAAAGGATATGGATTTGTTTTTTTGAATGCTCAAACTGGGAAAGAAGAACATGTGGTAGAAATTCCGTTCGAAGGTCCCAATTCTATGAAAGGAGGTGTTGCAGGATTTTTTGTTCATGATAAAAACACAATTTTTTTAGTTAGTGGTGAAGGGGATATTGCCACTTATGATTCTCTGGGAAACCAAACGTCTTATGTGGACTCTGAACTAGATATCCCTCTTACAATTGACAATTGGATTTTGATTGAGTATAGATGGGGATTGGCTAATTTCGACTACCCTAGCTTGCAATTTGGTCAGAATCCATCTCACATGGTAAACGGAAGAGATAAGCCGGGTGCTGGTGAAATTAGATATGAATTTCCTCTAGATTTTCGAAATTGGTTGACACATACCAATGTAACAAACGGTGAAATTGAAACAAGCGATTTCTTAATCCCTACTGGCTATGAGATTTTTCAGGGAGATATGACATCCACTTTTCTGTTTGGAGATTATGATTCTAAAAGAGATCGTTATCTGCTAGGTTGGCCATATTCTAATGAAGTATATGAGTTGAAAGGATTAAGTCTCGAACAAAAAGTCATTCCTAAAACTAGTTTGGAATTTAATTTCTTACCTAGTGAGCCATTAGCTGTGCAAGGAGATTATCCCGCGACAGCGATGGTTCAGCCGAAAGATGCTTCAAAGCATATTTTTATTATGTATGATTCTTACCGAGATCTGAACATCCGCTGCTCAAAGATCAAAGAATCAGGCACGGGCGAAACCAAATTTCAGCGTACCAAGCATTATGTTTTGAGTATCTATTCAGGCGATTGGAAGCCCAAGGGAGAATACTTTTTTGACTTTGAAACAGAGCTAGATGTTGAAAACTGGTTTTTGACATCTGAAGGTCTTTTTATCAATAAGCCCGAGCAAGAATCAGAAGATGCATATGAGTTTTATAAGATTGATTTGAGTGGGTTTGTAGATTGAGATTTCTCAGTCATACTTCCTTCGAAATGACACCTTGGACAAAAAAAACGGCTGAATTTCTCCAGCCGTTCAATCTCAAATTTCAAATAAAAAATTTCAAATTTTTAAGTATGCATCGCGCCATTCACCTGAAGCACTTGTCCAGAGATATAGCTGCTCATGTCAGACCCTAAGAATACACATGCATCAGCCACTTCTTCTGGTTTGCCGCCTCGTTTCATCGGAATTCCATCTCTCCAGCCTTGAACCGTTTTTTCGTCCAGCACTTCAGTCATTTCAGTCTCGATAAATCCAGGAGCTACAGCATTGCATCTGATATTTCTAGATCCCAGTTCCAAGGCCACTGACTTAGTGAACCCGATGATACCGGCTTTTGATGCAGCGTAGTTTGCTTGACCAGCATTTCCTTTCACACCTACCACAGAAGTGATATTGATGATAGAACCAGATTTTTGTTTCATCATCGTGCGGGTAACGGCTTTTACGGTGTTGAAACAGGATTTTAAATTGGTATTGATGACCTCATCCCAATTCTCTTCTGACATCCTCATCAACAGATTATCACGGGTTATACCTGCGTTATTTACCAGAATATCCAAGGAACCAAATTCGGCCACTACCTTATTGATAAGTTCTTCAGCGGAATTAAAATCGGAAGCATCAGATTTAAATCCTATGGCATTTTTCGGGAC
The DNA here is from genome assembly GCF_035156405.1 of Algoriphagus aurantiacus. Classification (NCBI taxonomy): domain Bacteria; kingdom Pseudomonadati; phylum Bacteroidota; class Cytophagia; order Cytophagales; family Cyclobacteriaceae; genus Algoriphagus; species Algoriphagus aurantiacus. The sequence continues at coordinate 67,760 of NZ_JAXRUT010000017.1, forward strand.
AGTTCCATGCCCGAATCCTTTTTCTACATTGTTATATGCCAACAATTCATGTTCTAATGAATCGGCTTTTTCTACACTTGAGAGATAAGTGAAGGCCACTCTTGCGCCCTCTTGAGCAAATTTAATGGCAATAGCCCTTCCGATACCTTTAGATGCGCCGGTGATCAATGCCGTTTTTCCTGATAGTAATCCCATGAGGTTCTAAAATTTTGTTTGGCCAAAATTATAAAAAAAGCTAAAACTTCCGATTCTAAAGTCGATTACCCTTGTCTTTTGCTTGATTTATTAGGTATTCATTTGAGAAATACGGTTTATTAGATATATAATTTGATGATTGGATAAAATGACAGAATATATATTTCAAATAAGCTTGTTTGAATAGCTAAAACAGTTTTTCAACCTCAAAAACGGATGGAAACCAAATTTTTTTCTGAAGCCAAAAGGCCTATTTTTGCGTAGTTTCAATTCGTAATAAACCAAGATTTAGATATGTCTTCGACCAAATTTGACTTGATCGTAGTGGGCAGTGGGCCTGGTGGCTATGTAGCCGCAATCCGCGCTTCCCAACTCGGCCTAAAAACCGCCGTAGTAGAAGCTGCGGAATTGGGAGGTATTTGTCTCAACTGGGGCTGTATTCCCACTAAAGCATTATTGAAAAGCGCTCAAGTATTTGAATACATCAATCATGCTGCCGACTATGGCATCACCGTAAAGGATGCCAGTGCAGATTTTACAGGCATTGTCAAAAGAAGCCGTGGCGTAGCAGACGGAATGAGTAAGGGAGTTACCTTCCTTATGAAGAAGAATAAGATCGAAGTAGTTAAAGGTTGGGGAAAAATCCAGCCCGGTAAAAAAGTTGAGGTCACTGATAGTGAGGATAAGAAAACCATCTATTCTGCGGATAATATCATTATCGCAACTGGTGCTAGATCCCGTGAGCTTCCTTCTATGAAGATCGATAAGAAAAAGATTATCGGATATCGTGAAGCGATGACTTTGGATAAGATGCCTAAGAAAATGGTTGTAGTTGGTTCCGGAGCTATCGGGATTGAGTTCGCTTATTTTTACGCTACCATGGGAGTAGAGGTGACTATCGTTGAATTTTTAGATAGAATCGTACCGGTGGAAGATGATGAAGTTTCTAAGACATTGGAAAAGCTATACAAGAAAGCAGGCATGACTATCATGACTTCATCAGAAGTTACTGCTGTAGACACCAAAGGAGAAGGCTGCAAAGTGACTGTGAAAACTGCCAAAGGCGAAGAGACTTTAGAGTGTGATATTGTACTTTCTGCCGCAGGGGTTGTTTCAAACCTCGAAAATGTTGGGTTGGAAGATGTAGGAATTTTGGTAGATAAAGGCAAAATCAAAGTTGACGAATACTATAAGACAAATATGCCAGGCTATTATGCCATCGGCGATGTGATCCCTGGACCGGCTTTGGCACACGTAGCGTCTGCTGAGGGAATTATCTGTGTAGAGAAAATTGCCGGACAAAATCCAGATCCTTTGGATTACGGAAATATTCCAGGCTGTACGTATTGCTCTCCTGAGATAGCCTCTGTAGGAATGACTGAAGCGAAGGCCAAGGAAGCAGGATATGAGTTGAGAATCGGTAAATTCCCTTTCTCTGCTTCAGGAAAAGCCGCTGCATCTGGCGCAAAAGATGGGTTTGTCAAACTTGTATTTGATAAAAAATACGGTGAATTGCTCGGTGCACACATGATAGGAAATAATGTGACTGAGATGATCGCTGAGATCGTGGCTATCCGTAAACTGGAAACCACTGGTCACGAACTGATCAAAACGGTGCATCCTCACCCAACTATGTCAGAAGCAATTATGGAGGCCGCGGCCGCTGCTTATGACGAGGTAATTCACCTTTGATATAAAAATTTTGAAATTAAAACACACAAGACCTAAAACAATTGGTCTTGTGTTTTACTTTTAAGGAAGAATTTTTCAAACCACCGATTTTTGCAGGAAGAACAACTCATCGCCGGACTTAGGGCAAAAGACAGAAAGACCACAGAGTATTTGTACGACAAATACTCGAAGGCACTGTTTGCAGTGATCTCCCGAATAGTCTTTGACAAGGACATTGCTGAGGAAGTTTTTCATGATGCTTTTGTCAAAATCACTAGAAAAATCGAGAGTTACGATGAATCAAAAGGGCGTTTATATACCTGGATGGCTAATATTTGTCGTAATTCCGCTATAGATAAACTACGCTCCAAAGAAATATCACAATCCACCAAGACCAATACAATTGATGACTTCGTATATGGTATGGAAAGCCAGTCAGGCACCCAGGAAGAAATTGATGGAATTGGAGTGAAGGAGCTTTTGGTTCAGCTAAATGATGACCAAAAGTTTATAGTAGAGTATATTTATTTTAAAGGATATACGCATTCGGAGGTTTCTGAGGAGTTCGAAATACCTCTCGGAACTGTCAAGTCTAGGGTGAGAGCGGCAATACAAGTGTTGAAAAAAAATGTAGCAAGAATCTAGTGAATATTCAATCTTACATATCGTCAGGTAAATTGGAGCTTTTCCTTTTGGGAGAGCTTACGGAGCGAGAGCGTGAGGAGGTATTGAGCCTGGCTAAAACGCATCCCGAGATCCAACAAGAATTGGATGAACTAGAGGAGACTATGTTCGCCTTTGATCACATGACTGGAGCATCTCCGCCTCAGGATGTGAAGGATAAGATTTTCTCTACCCTTGAAAATGATTTTATTCTTAATGAGGCACCAAAATCAACTGGAGTACCAGCTGATACTAAAGTGGTACCGATTAGTAGCCCATGGAAACCTTTTGCAATCGCAGCATCCATTACCGCAATTGTAGCTTCAGGAGCAGCATTCTATTATGCTGATAAATATCAGGAAAGAAACGATCAATTCACTGCCTTTCTTCAAGATCAAAGCGTAATGGCTGATAATCTGAATCAGGTGAAGCAAGAATACGATCAGAAGGATTCTCAACTTGAAAAGATCATTGCTGGTAACTTAAAGCGTGTAGAAATGAGAGGCGAGGGTTTTGATATGCAGAAGGATGCTAAAGTAGATGTCTTCTGGGATCAAAATGCACAGGAAGTATTTGTGGCTGTGAATAATCTGAATGACCTGAGTGAGGAGTTTGATTACCAGCTTTGGGCGATTGGAGATGATGGGCCAGTGGGAATCGGTCTGGTAAATTCAGCCGAGAAACTGACTTTGCAGCAAATGGAAGCCGTGGCACAGGCAGGAGCTTTTGCTATCACCATCGAGCCCAAAGGTGGATCCAAAGCACCTACAATGGAAAAGTTGGTTGTCCTGGGAGAAGTGGCTTAGAAATTTAAAATTGTAAATTGTATAATTTAAAATTGCCTGTTCTGAAAGGAGCAGGCTTTTTCATTTCCAGGAAATAGAAGCATCTTTAAGCTACCAATGTTCACCTATGGAACTCCAACTTTCAACCCCAGCCTTGCTTTTTTCGGCGATCACTTTATTGATGTTAGCCTATACAAACCGCTTTTTGGCTATTGCCAATCTGATTCGTGGTCTACACAAGAAGTTTATTGAAACGCCGGATGAAGGTATTATCGTAGAGCAAATCCATAATCTCAGGAGACGGCTCACACTTATCAAAAACATGCAGCTGTTTGGAGTTTTTAGTTTTTTATTATGTGTGATTTGTATGTATTTGCTGTTTCGTGGGATTACTGAGGCAGCCAATTGGGTGTTTGTGGGGAGTATGTTGTCCCTGCTCATCTCACTTGGTTTGTCATTGGTAGAAATCCAGATATCTACCAAGGCATTGAATCTGGAATTGGCTGACATGGAGGAAATATTCAGAAAGCGAAGCAGTGGCCTTGATTTCATTTTCAAAAAAGACCCAAAGAAAGATGATGAGTAAGATTTTGTGGTTTCCGTTTCTGCTCTTAGTAGTTGGTGCATGTAGTCAGAAACCAGTAGAACAACAGGAAGTTCTTGCTTTTGAATCTACGGTTGAAGCGACTGAAAATCATATCCAACTTGAAAGTGTAGAAGAAGCGCGGGATTTTTATACCTGGAGTTCGGATCGTATACCAATGGTGTCGGCACATCGTGGAGGTCCCTATCCCGGGTTTCCTGAGAATGCTATCGAGACTTTTGCCAATGTAGTAAAGTACACTCCAACGATCATCGAACTGGATGTTGCGATGACCAAAGACAGTGTTTTGGTGCTGATGCATGATGATAAACTTGACCGAACAACTACCGGAAAAGGCCTTGTAAGTGAAATGACTTATGAAGAAATTCAACGACTATTTCTGAAGGATGAAGAAGGGGGGCTCACAGATTTCAAAGTCCCAACTTTGGAAGAAGCTTTGATTTGGTCAAAGGGGAAAGCGCTTTTGACGGTCGATATCAAGAAATCAGTTCCTTATGAGAAAATCATAGAGGCAGTTAGGGAAACTGAATCCGAAGCACATACAGCGTTGATTACCTATTCTTTCCCCGCAGCCAAAAAGCTGCATAACATGGCTCCTGAACTGATGCTATCAGTCACTATTCGCAATATGGAAGAAATCCAGCGCTTGGAGGAAACGGGGATTCCATGGACCCGTGTGATTGCTTTTACGGGAGTAGCGGAGCGTCCACAGGATTTCAATCTAGCCTTACACAAAAAGGGTGTGTTTGCCATTTTGGGTACACTTGGTAACTTAGACAAAAGTGCCATTGCCCGCGGAGATCAATTGTATGCGAGTTTTGTGCAGAAAGGAGCTGACATTTTGGCAACAGATAGACCGATAGAAGCAGCTGCTGCTATCAAGACTTTGGTACCATCACAAAGTTCTAAATCCAAGTATTTTAAAAATGATTATTGACCTAAGAAGTGATACTGTCACCCGACCAACTGTGGGGATGAAGGAAGCAATGTTTGCTGCCGCAGTGGGAGATGATGTTTTTGGTGAAGATCCTACAGTGAATGCACTAGAGGAGAAAGCTGCAAACCTCTTTGGTATGGAAGCAGCGATTTTTTGTCCTTCAGGCACCATGACCAATCAGATTGCAATCCGTCTTCATACACGGATTCAGACGGAAGTTATTTGCCATAAATATTCCCATATCTACCTCTATGAAGGTGGTGGAATCATGTCAAATTCCCTCGCATCTGTGAAGCTCCTTGATGGGGATTCTGGTAAAATCACTGCTGATCAGGTAAAAGCTGCAATCAATCCGGATGATATTCATGCTCCGGAAACGACCTTGGTTTCTCTTGAAAATACGATGAATAAAGGCGGAGGAAGTATTTACAGGCTGGAGGAAATCGAGCCGATAAGAGAAGTTTGCAACGCAAATGGTTTGAAATTACACTTAGATGGAGCTAGACTTTTCAACGCGTTGGTGGAGACAAGAGAAAGCCCGTCGGACTGGGGCGCCCAGTTCGATACAATTTCTATCTGTTTGAGTAAGGGCTTGGGCTGTCCTGCGGGTTCCTTGCTTTTAGGTTCAAAATCGGATATCAAGCGAGCCAAGAAAGTCAGAAAAGTATGGGGCGGGGGAATGAGACAGGTTGGGTTTTTGGCTGCAGCCGGGATTTATGCATTGGATAATCATGTGCAGCGACTGACCGAAGATCACGCTAGGGCTAAGGCTTTGAGAGAAATGCTCTTGAAACTGCCGTATGTTTCTGAAGTTTTTCCGGTTGCCACGAATATTGTAATTGCTAGATTGGAGGGTGTTTTACCAGAAGAATTTTTGAAAAAATTGGCGGAAAATGATATCAAAGCTGTCAAATTTGGAGAGGAGCTTGTCCGATTTGTGACTCATTTAGACTTTGATGATGATCAATTGGAGGAGTTTGGCAGGGGAATTTCAGAGCTATAGTTTCCAGACATTTTTTGTCATTAATGAAAGGCCTATTGAGGCCTTTTTTCTTTTCTCTGTATCTTGCTCGATGAATTTATACTCCGAAGAATGAACAATACCCCTCTTGCTGAACGAATGCGCCCAATGCGATTGGAAGATCTGATTGGACAAGAACATTTGTCTTCACCCAACTCATTTCTTTTCAAAGCAATAAAATCCGGCAATGTGCCTTCACTTATTCTTTGGGGACCTCCTGGAGTGGGAAAAACGACCATTGCCAATATCATAGCAAATGAAATTAAAGCACCCTTTTATACCCTGAGTGCGATCAGTTCTGGAGTAAAAGATATCAGGGAGGTGATTGAGAAAGCTAAGTTTCAGCAGGGTGTGGTGCTTTTTATCGATGAGATTCACCGCTTCAACAAATCTCAACAGGATGCACTTCTGGGTGCTGTGGAAAAGGGTGTTATACGACTGATAGGAGCCACTACAGAGAATCCGTCTTTTGAAGTCAATGCTGCATTACTTTCGAGATGTCAGGTCTTTACGTTGAATTCACTGGGCAAAGCTGAGCTTGAGGCTATGGTTCATCAGGCTTTGGAGAAGGATGTTGAGTTGAAAAAAGTCAAAGTAGAGCTTAAGGAGACTGATGCGCTTTTGAGGATTTCTGGAGGTGATGGACGAAAGCTGCTGAATTTGCTGGAAATTGTGATTGATGGGATCAACGAAAATCCCTGTGTGATCACCGACGAAAAAGTGATGCAGATCGCGCAGCAGAAAGTGGCCCTCTACGACAAGTCAGGAGAGCAGCACTACGATATCATTTCAGCTTTTATCAAATCCATCCGTGGTTCGGATCCGAATGCCGCAGTGTACTGGCTCGCACGGATGATCGAAGGGGGAGAGGATGTGAAGTTTATAGCGAGACGCTTGGTGATTTTGGCTTCTGAGGATATTGGGAATGCCAATCCCAACGCTTTGCTTTTGGCTACGAATTGCTTCGAGGCGGTCAAAATCATAGGATATCCAGAATCCAGGATTATTCTTTCGCAGTGCGTGACTTATTTGGCGAGTTCACCGAAAAGTAATGCAGCCTACATGGCAATTAATCAGGCTCAGGCCCTAGTTCGGGAAAAGGGCGATTTGTCCGTTCCGCTTCATCTACGCAATGCTCCGACGAAACTGATGAAGGATTTGAACTATGGCAAAGCCTATAAATATTCCCATGATTTTCCGGGTAATTTTGTGAATCAGGAGTTTTTGCCTGATGAAATCAAAGAAATGAAGCTGTACGACCCTGGAGAAAACGCAAGGGAAAATGAGTTGAGAAAATATTTAAGTTCTAAGTGGCAAGGGAAGTACGGGTATTAAAGGGTAGGCTGTCAAATGCCTAATTTTTCAATTGTCAATTTTCAAATTGGTGAATAGAGAATGATGAAGGCGAAATGATGAATGTTGAAGTTTTTAGAATTCTCAACTCTCTGGTTTATTTAACATTGATCTCATAAACCTACAAACCCCATAAAAATAATAGAGAATTGTTTTCTCCAGTTAGATTTTTTATATATTTGTCACACTAACTATTGGTATGACACAAGAGCAATATTCTAAGTATTCATTTCTATTGGACCGCACAGCCCGAAAAGTGAAGCAATATGCTCAGCAACAGTTCAAATCAGGTGATTTTGATGTGACTGTGGATCAGTGGTTGGTACTGAAGAATCTGTCAGAAAACGATGTACTAAGTCAGACGGAATTGGCAAACTTGGTCTTTAAAGACCATCCTACGCTTACCCGTATCATTGATTTGCTCTGCAAAAAAGGATACGTGGAGCGGGTACCGCATCCTCAGGATAGGAGAAGTTTCCAATTGCATTTGACAGAGACGGGTGTATCAAAAGTCACTTCTTTGAGACCAGAAATACATCATATCAGAGAGAAAGCATGGGAGAATTTGAGTCCCCATGATTTCGAAGAATTTAAGCGGATTCTCAATACGATTTACCAAAATCTTGATGGAGAATCACTTGATCATAAATAGTTTAAAATAAAAGAAGATTTTTAACCGGGGAAGCACCCCAAATTTTCATACACCATGATCCATACAGACCTTTGTATTATCGGAGCCGGCCCAGTAGGCCTATTTGCAGTGTTCGAAGCTGGTTTGCTGAAAATGCGCTGTCACCTCATCGATGCCCTGCCTCAGGTGGGTGGTCAGCTTTCGGAGATTTATCCCCAGAAGCCCATTTATGATATTCCAGGTTACCCGGAAGTAAATGCGCAGGATTTGGTGGACAATCTTATGGAGCAGGCCAAGCCGTTTTCTCCTACGTTCACATTGGGTGAGCGTGTAGATCACCTGGACAAGCAAGAAGATGGATCCTTTATCGTGACTACAAGCGACAAAACCCATGTACACGCGAAGGTGATTGTTATTGCCGGGGGCTTGGGTTGTTTCGAACCTAGAAAGCCTGTCGTGGAGAATCTGGAGCTTTTTGAAGGCAAGGGAGTGACCTACATGGTGAAGAATCCTGAAACCTTCCGTGATAAGAATGTGATTCTTGCGGGTGGAGGAGATTCTGCACTGGATTGGACTATTTTCCTTTCGAAAGTGGCTAAAAGAGTAACATTGGTTCACCGAAATGAAACATTCCGTGGAGCCCCTGATTCAGCTGCCAAAGTGTTTGATCTGGCCAATAATGGAAAAATTGACTTGATCCTTTCTGCTAACCTGAAAGAACTTGGAGGCAATGGGAAACTCGATTCAGTGACTTTTGTGGATAAATCCAAAATTGAAATAAAACTAGAGGCAGATTATCTGATTCCTTTATTTGGGCTGAGCCCTAAATTAGGTCCAATTGCGGATTGGGGATTAAGCATTGATAAAAATGCGATTGAAGTAGATACCCGCGATTACTCAACCGGAGTTGACCGGATCTATGCGATTGGAGATATCAATACTTATCCGGGCAAATTGAAACTGATTCTTTGTGGATTCCATGAAGCTGCGATAATGATGCACTCTGCCTTTAAATATGTGTACCCTGATCAAAAATTAAGCTTCAAATACACGACTGTTAATGGTGTAAATTCATTTTAATTCTATTTTTGCGGCATGGTTAATTTCACTGTAGAAGATCAAGAAGGAAATCGTCAAGAATGTGAAGCCCCGGATGATATGGGCTTTAACCTGATGGAAATCCTCAAGGCGTACGAATATCCAATTTTGGCTACCTGTGGCGGTATGGCACTTTGTGGCACTTGTCACATAGAAGTGCTGGAAGGCAAGGATGAACTTGGTGAAGCCACCGATCCTGAATTGGATCAGCTGGAAACCATGCCTGAATACTTCCCAACTTCCAGATTGGCATGTCAAATCCGAATTGGTGATGTATTGGAGGGTGCAGTGCTTAAGTTACGAGGAGAAGATCAGTAAGGAATTACCACCTTAAATATTCTTAAAGCCACTCAGCAATGGGTGGCTTTTTTGTACATGATGTTTTTAACCGCAAAGGAGTCCGCGAAGGTCGAAGTTGTCTTGTTTCTCTAGAAGCTGGACTTAGTTCGATTTACTTGGAAAGCGAGACTAGCTCAGTAATTGTTTTTAGGGAAAAAGTGTAAATTACTTCAAATTAAAAGGATCTGATCGCCAAGACTAAACTTTATGAAAACCTTTCTCTTCCTTTTCTTTCTCCTAATCAGTTCTACAGCCTTTGGACAGAACCCTCTGGATACAAAAGAGGAATCCCAAGAAATCATTAATCTGATCAATTCGTATTCGAAAACTCGGGATACTAAAGATACTGTATTACTGAAGAAGATCTTAACTGAAGATATCGATCAGCTCGTTTCTTCTGGGGAATGGCGCAAGGGAATTGCATCAGCAGTTAAGGGGATGATGGAGAGTTCTAACTCAAATCCTGGCGAAAGAACACTTAAAGTTGAGTCAATTCGGTTTATCAATCCCGATGCGGCTATTGTGGATGCTCGATATGAAATCAAAAATACGAGCGGGACAGTCCGTAAAATGTGGAGCACTTTTGTGGTGGTGGCTGAGTCTGAGGAATGGAGAATTTCAGCCATTCGCAATATGCTGCCAGCGGGGAATTAAGAACAAAAGATATAACTACTTATGACGAAAACGTTAATTGGGCTGGTTGACCGGCGCAATTAACAGTAATTAGGCGGTTTGTCCTGATTTGTTTAGAAAACCTCAATGTCTTTTAAAATGTGGAGTGTCGAGTAAACGTATTTTTACATGAATAGCAAAAATGATTTTGTTTTTTGGCTTAAATTCATCCGAAAGATTAATTTTAAACACACTTTTATCTCATTTTGAGCGATACAGAATCCCAATATTATGAAGAGAAAATTATTTATCCTGCCGGCGTTGCTTTTAGCCGGGATGGCTTTTGCCCAAGAAGTAGATCTTGAGGCAATTGAGAAAATCAAAAAAGAAGGCTTAGAAAATTCCAAAGTAGAAGAAATTGCATTTCAACTGGTGGATAAAGCAGGCCCGAGACTTAGCAATTCAGAAGGCTATGAACGGGCTACTGAATATGCTATCAAGCAGTTGTCAGAATGGGGTTTGGAAAATGCTGCTGCAGAACCTTGGGGTGAGTTTGGACGTGGCTGGGAAATGGAAAAAAGCTACATAGCAATGACAAAGCCTTACTATATGCCATTCATTGCCATTCCAAAGGCTTGGACAGAAAGTACCAAGGGTGAGGTAAGCGGTAAAGTTGTTTTTTTAGACATCAAAACTGAAGAAGACTTCGCCAAATACGAAGGCAAACTCAAAGGAGCTATTGTTGCGATCAAGCCTACAGGCACCCAAGAACCAACTTTTGAGCAGGACGCAGTGAGATATACCGTTGAGCAATTGCATGGGATGGAGCATCCGGCACCACGAGGAGGTGGGAATTCTAGCTATACTCCGGAAATGCTTGAGCAGTTCAGAGCAGCAAGAGCTTTAGGGCAGAAAGTAAATGAATTCATGGCAGAGGAAGGGGTTGCGCTGATCATCAAAGGAGTAAATGGTCGTCATGGAACTCTTTTTACCAGCAGTCCTAGGGGATATCTAAAAGATACTCCAGAAGGTATTCCAGAATTGGAAACTGCTCCGGAAAACGTGAACCTTATGGCAAGATTGAGTGAAAATGGAGTTGAAGTGGAGGTAGAAGCAGAAGTTGAGACTCGGTATAGAAATGAAGATCTGCAAGGCTACAATGTGATTGCAGAGATTCCCGGCTCTGACCCTACGCTTAAATCTGAAGTTGTAATGCTGGGCGGACACCTGGATTCCTGGCATGGAGCAACTGGTGCGACCGATAATGCGGCTGGTTGTATTGTGATGATGGAAGCTGTAAGGATTCTAAAAGCAACTGGTTTACAGCCAAAGAGAACAGTTCGTATTGCGCTTTGGGGTGGAGAGGAGCAGGGCTTACATGGTTCTAGAGGCTATGTAAAGAACCATTTTGGTGATAGAGAAACGATGGAATTAAAGCCTGAACACGAAAAGATTTCCGCATATTACAATATTGACAATGGAACAGGAAAAGTTCGTGGGATTTACTTGCAGGGGAATGCCGCTGTTCAACCTATTTTTAATGAATGGTTTGCACCGCTGGATGATATCGTAGAAGATCGCACCATTACAATCAGCAACACAGGTGGTACGGATCATCAGAGTTTTGATGCCTTGAGTATCCCTGGATTCCAGTTTATCCAAGATCCCATTGAATACCGCACGCGTACCCACCATACCAACATGGATACATTTGAGCGTTTGGAACTAGATGACTTGAAACAGATGGCAGTTGTCATCGCTTCCTTTGTATATAATACTGCACAAAGAGAAGAAATGCTTCCTAGAAAGGAATTAAGAAAAGTAGAGTAAATACTCACAAACTCAATAAAAGGGACATGGTGAATTCCGTGTCCTTTTTATTCAATCAATTAATTAAATCAGAGAATTTACGTTTAAATTTTGCTGATTTAATTTCATAACTAATTAACACTAACCTAAACCTTAAAATCATGAATTTCAAGAAATTATCAATGTTTTGCTTTGTCCTAATGATGGCCAGTATGACTGCTTATGCACAAAGCGACATCACAGGAAAGTGGAAAGCTACTTTATCCGGCCCACAAGGTGAAATGGAACTAACGTTTAACTATAAAGCTGATAAGGAAGTTTTAACCGGAACAGTTGCGAGCCAGATGGGCGAGATTCCAATAGAAAATGGTAAGATAGAAGGGAATAAATTCAGTTATGACTTCGCCATTCAGGATATGACTGTTTCCCATACGGGTGAACTTATTTCTAAGGATGAAATTACAGTAAAATCCCAGCGAGGAGAAATGAAACTTACCCGAGTAAAAGAGTAAGAGCTTTCTTCCCTTGTTCACCCTAATTTGGCATTTAAAATGCCAAATTAGGGTGTTTTAACTAAGACTTTGTATAAGCTTGTAAGTTTGAATTGGTGGCTTAGTCAGTTCTATCTACTTTTGGCTTGGTATTCGAATTTTTAAATGACAAATAAAAAACCAAAAGCACTTTTCAATTGGAGTGGTGGCAAAGATTCTGCGCTTACTTTATACAAATTACAGCAGTCGCAAGAAGTTGAAATTGCCTGTCTGCTTACTAGTATCAGTCAGAAATATCAGCGGATTTCTATGCATGGAGTACGGGTAGATTTATTGGAAGCTCAGACTGAACAAATCGGGATTCCCTTAGTGAAAATGGAGGTTCCTGATATGCCGTCAATGACAGTCTATGAAGAAACTATGCGAAATATGCTTTCTGAATTGAAAAAAGAAGGAATAACAGCCTCTGTTTTTGGGGACATTTTTCTGGAAGACCTGAGAACCTATCGCGAGAATAAATTGGCTGAGCTAGATTTAACAGGTGTATTTCCTCTTTGGAAGCAACCTACAGATCTACTGATCCAAGAGTTTTTGGACTTGGGATTTAAAACCATCACTACCTGCGTGAATGAGAAATACTTGGACAAAAGTTTTGTAGGACGGGTAATTGACGAAGATTTTCTGAAAGATCTTCCTGCCAATGTTGATCCCTGTGGAGAAAATGGAGAGTTCCATACGTTTGTGTATGATGGACCAATTTTCAGTAAACCTATAAATTTTGAAAAGGGTGAGGTTGTTCTCAGAAAGTATGAAGCACCCAAAACTGAAGATGATGCTGATCAGTGTTTTTCTAAGGAAAAAGAAGATCCAACGCACTATGGATTTTGGTACTGTGATTTAATTCCTTTGTAGAAAATTACTTTTCAATATCTCCCATTCTCACACCCAAGGTTAATTCAAGTGCAATTTCCTGATCAATTTCTGCTTCGATTTCTTTTCTGATTTCTAAGAAATCCTGCTCATCCAGAGCCTTTTCAGAGAGAATAGTTACGGATAATTTTAAAGGTTGCATTTGAATTACTTTAACTTCCCGAAGTAGGCCATGGGGTATTTCTTTACCGCTGAGGTTTTGGATAATGTTATTTTCTTTTACCATTTCGTTGAAACTCAATCCTAGAGGCAATGCTATAATGATTGAAATCCCCAAGCTAATCAGCAAGCCTCTTTTGGCAAGTCTGAATGGAGTGAATCCAAGTAGGAGGAAAGTTAACGAAGCAGCCATTACGATTCCTGCCAGGTTTGTCCCCAGCAAAAGCATAGCTCCCCAAAAGACATTCCAATCAACCCATCCTATTCCGATACCGGCTACTGCCAATGGTGGTACCAACGCAACTGAAATAGCAACTCCAGCAAGTGTTTTGGAGATCTCTTCTTTGGAGTAGGCATAAGCTCCTGCTATTCCGGACGCTATGGCTATCCCCAGATCAAGCAAATTAGGGCGTATTCTTGCGGTTATCTGGTTGTTCAATATTTCTAACGGCGTGATCAAAGTAATGAGGATTGAAAAAATCAGACCTAAGATAATCCCCCAGAAAATCGTGATCATGCTATTTTTTATTAATAAGGCATCCTGGCGAAGTGCGCCCATAGCCAAAGAAATAATAGGGCCCATCAAAGGGGCCAAAATCATCGCACCAATCACCACTGGAGCTGAATCCCCAAAGAGGCCAAAGGTCGCTATCATGGTGGACAAGGCCATCAAGACTAAATAAGTGGAAGTTGTCTGCGAATTTTTTCTCAATAAGGAAAATAGCTCTTTGAACTCGTCTGAAGTGGCATGACGTACCCAAGGCAGATAGGAATGAAGAAGTTCTTCCTTAAGTCTTCCGGTTGGTAATAAACTGGCATTTATTTCAGTTGGACCACCTTTTTCTCCGGCATCTATTAAAGAGGCTCCTGGGAGCAGTTTGATCCTTTCTTCTACTAGATTGATGGTTAAATCTTTTTCCTCATTTTCCTCCCCGTCTAATGCAAACTGGATAGTTTCTGATGAGGTAATAAACACTTCACTGGTAGATATATACCCGACGAAACTTGGAAGTGTACCGCCCTTTATCGGGAAAAATAAATTCTGAAGTCCAAACTGAATGAGAGAAAACAGGCTTTTTGGCGCTAGTATCAATACGTGAATTCGTCCATCATCGAGCCCTGATTCCTGGATTACCCTGCGGAAAATAAGGTTGCTTTCACAATGGGGAACTGCTATAATTCCCATAGCAGCAGTTTCTAATTTTTTTTCTTCGTTGCTGCCATTTTTATAGGTGATAGTGTAAGGCTTGAGTTTTACCTTACGGAAAAGCTTGGTTAGCTGGCTGAATCTCGCTTTTACACCCTCAAAAAAATTGCTTACGGAGTTGGAGTAAAGTATACTTAGAGATGTTCCAATGACCAAGGAATTGAAAGCCAATTGCTCATTAACTAGCATCAGGTCAATTTTTGGGGCTTCTTTCGCCACCTGAATTTCTTCCCATGCTTTCTCGAAAATGGTATTTATACCAAAGCCTTTCTTCCCCTGATCCATTTTCGGATGGGGGAGAAGCCCTAGGTTGACTTCGCTATCTTTTAGTTGTTCAAAAAGTTCTTTTAGCAGAATATCCGGCAAGGAACATGCGAGCCAATCTTTTGATGAAAAGTCATTTATGTTAAGTTCAGAATATGAAATATGGTTATCAGGTTTGGGATCCAACCTTTCGATCAGCTCCTCGAGCTTTTCCTGCTTCGTTTCTGGATCATAGACAAAAGTGATTTTCTTCATTTTAGGTTTTCAAAACTGCTATGAGTTTCATTCAGTATGCGCGCTCATTTCTCTCAATCGTTTTATGCAGTGATCTAAAGATCTATAATGGTGGTAGATTCCTTTCCAGATATTTCCTTTACCCACAGTTTTTAATTCTGGTTGTTTATCCAGTCCTCCAGAGTACCAATCTCCATTTTCATGATCGATTAAATAAGCATTGCAATACTCCCATAGTTTTAGAAACTTCTTATAATAATCCTGTGGATCATTTGGATATAGCTCAGCCATTAGTAGAAGTGCATTCATTCCTTCAGCTTGCGCCCACCAGTTTTTAGTATCGTGGGTAATCCGAAAACCATCTTTGAAATAATAACCCTCATCATAAAAACCACCAACGCTTTGATCCCAGCCATTTTCCAAAGCATGATCGATCATTTTTTTGGCGATAGTATGAGTGATACTGTCATTTTCCAAACCTAAAGTCTCAGATGCTTCTATCATCAAAAAGCCGGTTTCTACATCATGACCAAATGACACATGATCCAATTGATGATGATTTAGAATAACTTCCTCAGTCGAATCCACGAAACTCACAGGTGTCCAATCCGGGTGAAGAAATAGGGTTAAGTAGCCTTTTTCAGTCACGATTTGATCTCTGATGAGTAGCAGCATTTCTTCCAAGCGCTCCTTAACTAGAGGATCTGGCCAGACCAGATAGAGTTCTGTGAAAGCTTCCAGCAAATGAATGGAACTGTTCTGATCTTTATAGCCCAAGTCGGAGGTGGATGGGGTAGAGGCAGTCCTGAAAATTGGGGAACCATCAGGATTTAAGTGCTGATAATATCCTCCATTTATGGAGTCATGAGCATGGGTATCGAGCCAGTTAAATGCTTTTTTGGCTAGGTCTAAGGCTGGTTCGTTTTGTGAAGCATCATAACATGCGGCTAGCGCAAAGATCCCAAAGGCATTCCCATAGGCTGTTTTCATAGGATTTCCGATCTGATTTCCTTGTTTGTCCACCAACCAATAAAAACCACCATTCTCTGAATCCCACATTTTATCCCTTAAAAAGGCATAACCATGTTTTGCTCCTTCTTTGTAATAATCAATTTCAGGATACTTTAGTGAAGCTTTTGCATTCGTCCATACGTGGCGTGATTGAGTTACAATCATCTTTTCTTGCTTCTCTCCAGGTTGGAAATCGTAAGAGAAATTGCTCAGAAAGCCGCCATCTGTGGTATCCATTGAATTAGGATACCATTTGCCCAATACTTCAGTTTTGAGATGCTTTTCCATCTGGTCGGCTAGAATTGCTTTATCTTTTTTTTCTGAAGGTGCACACCCAAAGAATAGCGGCAACAATAAAATATAAGAGAATCTTATTGACATTGAGAATTTATTTTTTTGAAAAAAATTGGATTACATTGAACTATATTGGACATTTGTCGTTATATTTATGACAGTTGTATTAATTTAACTGATGCGCGATGACTCAATATGCCATTTTCGATCCAGAAGTAGCCTATATTACTACTGATGACTTGTTTATCAACAACATAATTTCACTGGTGAGGCAAGGTGTTTCATTTGAAGAATTTGACAAATTTGCTTCAAAGAGTGCATTTTCTTCTTCAGAATGGTCAGAATTTTTACACATCTCTGAGCGTACTATGCAACGCTACCATAAAGAAAAAAAGTCATTTGATTCTTTACAATCAGAAAAGATAATCGAAATAGCATTACTTCAAAAGAGAGGAGTGGAAGTATTCGGTAACAAGTCAAAATTTCAGAATTGGCTTGAAACACCATGCTTGGCTTTGGGAGACTTAGAGCCAAAATCCTATTTGGACAGCAGTTTTGGGATTACTCTTTTGAAAGATGAGCTGACTAGAATTGAATATGGAGTCTTGGCATGAAAGTTTTTCGTCTTAGTAAAAGTAAGTTCTCCCAAGATTTATCAGGCAAAGGAGCAGAATTAGCAGGCGGAAGATGGAACAGTAAAGGAAAGGCTGTGCTGTACACCAGCCAATCAAGAGCACTTTGTACAGCTGAAATCGCAGTCCACACACCTTTGGGTAATATTCCGAGAGATTATGAAATTGTGGAGATTACTATTCCGGACGAAATTATTTCTTTGAAGGAAATTGAAATTACCGAATTGCCTAATGATTGGAAATCAATTCCTCATTCACATGCCAGTCAAGAGATTGGAGATAAGTTTCTCTCTGAGAATAAGTTCTTGGTATTCAAAGTACCTTCCGTGGTAGTTCAGGGAGAGTTCAACTTTTTGATCAACCCAGCTCACCCACGATTTAAAGAGGTAGCAATCACTTCAATTAATCCATTTGAATTTGATGTCCGCCTGTTTGTGAAATAAAACTTTGGAGATCATTCCTCAATCAACTTTTCCAAGATTTCAATTGCTGCTTCTGAAAGAACAGTGCCTGGACCGAAAACCGCAAATACCCCGGTATCCTTAAGAAACTGATAATCTTTAGAAGGAATTACTCCACCGGCTACCACCATGATATCCGGTCTCCCCAATTCTTTCAATGCATAGATCAATTGTGGAACCAATGTCTTGTGTCCTGCGGCCAAAGAGGAAGCGCCGACAATATGTACATCATTCTCTATGGCTTGCTGAGCCACTTCTTCCGGTGTCTGGAAAAGCGGGCCGATGTCCACATCAAAACCCATATCGGCAAAGCCAGTAGCGATGATTTTTGCGCCTCGGTCGTGACCATCTTGTCCCATTTTGGCTACCATGATTCTCGGACGGCGACCTTCCAATTCGGCAAACTCGTCGGAAAGCGCAATTGCTTTTTTAAATGAGTCTTGATTTTTCACTTCTGCTGCATATACTCCAGTAATAGATTTGGTTTGTGCTTGATGGCGACCAAAGGCCTCCTCCATAGCATCTGAGATTTCTCCCAAAGTAGCTCTTTTTCTAGCTGCATCAATCGCTAGTTCAAGTAGATTTCCTTCACCTGATTTCGCTGCTTTCGTCAGAGTTTCCAGACTGGTATCCAATTCATTCCGATTTCTGGACTCTTTCACTTTTTTCAGTCTCACAATTTGTGATTCCCGGACGGCTTGATTATCCACGTCCCGAACTTCAATTTCAGATTCTTCATCCACCTCATAGCGATTTACACCTACGATAATGTCCCGGCCACTGTCAATTCGAGCTTGCTTCTTGGCGGCTGCTTCTTCAATTCTGAGTTTAGGCAAGCCTGCTTCTATCGCTTTTGCCATTCCGCCAAGTTTTTCCACTTCCTCTATCAATGCCCAAGCGCGCTGTACTAACTGATCTGTCAAAAACTCCAGGTAATGTGAACCTCCCCATGGGTCAACCACCGCTGTAATACCTGTTTCTTCCTGCATAACCAATTGGGTGTTTCTGGCAATTCTTGCAGAAAAGTCTGTAGGTAAAGCTATCGCTTCATCTAAGGAATTGGTGTGAAGTGATTGGGTATGGCCCATTGCTGCTGCAAAGGCTTCGACGGCAGTTCTAGTCACATTGTTATATGGATCTTGCTCGGTCAATGACCAGCCAGAAGTCTGGCAGTGGGTACGAAGTGCAAGTGATTTATCAGATTTTGGATTGAACTGTTTGACGATTTTTGCCCACAGCAAGCGGGCGGCCCGCATTTTGGCGATTTCCATAAAGTAATTCATCCCTATACCCCAGAAGAATGATAGCCTCGGCGCGAAATTATCTATATCCAAGCCAGCTTTTACCCCTGTTTTCAAGTATTCTAATCCATCAGCAAGTGTATAAGCCAATTCAATATCTGCTGTGGCTCCGGCTTCTTGCATGTGATAGCCAGAAATAGAAATGGAGTTAAACTGTGGCATGCGCTCAGAAGTGAATTTGAATATATCTGCGATAATTCTCATTGATGGCTGCGGCGGATAGATATAGGTGTTGCGTACCATGAATTCCTTCAGGATATCATTCTGTATTGTTCCGCTGAGTTGTTCCGGATTCACACCTTGCTCTTCGGCAGCGACTATGTAAAAAGCTAAAATTGGAATAACGGCGCCGTTCATTGTCATGGATACAGACATTTGATCCAAAGGAATCTGGTCAAAAAGCAACTTCATATCTTCGACAGAATCTATTGCCACTCCGGCTTTCCCCACATCACCGACTACTCGAGGGTGATCAGAATCATACCCTCGATGAGTAGCTAGATCAAAAGCCACCGAAAGACCTTTTTGCCCTCCTGCAAGATTTTTTCTATAAAAAGCATTAGACTCTTCAGCTGTAGAAAATCCTGCATACTGACGGATAGTCCAAGGACGCATGCGATACATGGTGCTGTATGGGCCGCGTAAATAGGGAGGGATCCCCGCCGCGTAATTTACATGAGAGAGCATTCCGATCTGCTTAGGATCGAAAGTTGATGGTATAGAAATCTGTTCTGGAGCCTCCCAGTTGGTTTGGTTCCCAGATTGCGCAGGCTGAATTTCCGAGGATTTCCAATTTTTCAAGTCTGGTCTCATGCGTTGCTCAGTTTATTTTGTTCTACAAAGTATGTCGACCGGCTTGGAAGCAACTCGTACTCTTTTTCGTTTAATGGTTCAAAAGGCTGATGGTTTTCCAGCTCGCCATTTGTGAGGTATTTATTTGCGCCAACTTTTATATTGGATTCTGACAATACTTTCTTCTGGGCAGTTTCTCGTGAATTTCGAATTTCTGCATGCAGCGTGCGTTCTTCAAAGCTATACAGCCAGCCTCCTTTTTCTTCCAATTTCTGAAGGCTTGAGATCACGGAAATTTCAATTTCCTGTTGAAGTTTTTCCAAGTAAAATGACCCTGCTGCCGGATCCATCACCTTATCCAAGTAACTTTCTTCCTTTAAAATAGATGAAATATTTCTCGCTATTCTCTTTTCCAAAGCTGAAGCATTTTTCCCTTCGGCAGGATTTGCCCAAAGTGAATTTGCTCCGCCAAGGATTCCTGCCATTGCCTCATAAGTCTGGCGGATGAGGTTGGTGTTTTTATCTAAAAGTGATTTGCTCCAAGTGCTGGTGGAGGTAATAATATATATGTCCTCCATTTTGATTTGCACCCCGTAATTAGATGCTAGCTCGAGGATCAGCTTACGCAAAGCTTTTGTTTTTGCTATTTCCGCAAAGTGAGAATCTCCTATTGCTGTATGAAAAGCTAAATTTTCAAATACCTGAGTAGGCGAAATTGCTTTTTTTGAAAGCTTGTCGATCAACTCAATCACTTCACCTAATCCGTAAGTCAGTTCTTGGATTCCAGTAGCGCCAGAGTTTGCGTAACGCGATAAGTCGATAGTCATAGGATAAAAATCTCTGAACTCCTTGAACTCATTTATAGCCTGAGCTGCTTGGTCAATTCCCAAGTCGAAATTTTTTCCATTGTGAAATAACTCATCGCATGGATTCCACAAGATAGCTCCGCTCAACATACTTGGTTTCAGGCTAGAAGATTCAATCCATTCTTGGATCAAACGAAAAAATTGGACAGTTTCTCCAGTAGGTAAAAAGCAGGTTGATAAAAATTCTGTGTGAACAGCTTTCAGAAGCTGATTTAAATTTTCTGTTCCTTCCAAATGCAGGATTAGCCCGTCTGCACCGTTTTGAAGTGTAAATAGGATTTCCTCGTTTGTTACCTTTTCATTTTCTGGAAAAATAGAGACTAGGTTATTCCAGATTCGAGGAGACATTCCAGGGATTTTAGAGTCTTGGTGGAATTTATATCCGGAAGTGGGGGCATTTAGATCTTCTGATGTATAGAAAGGCTGAATTGTGATTTTCTCCCAAAGCTTGGAAGTAAGTGTGTCTTCAAAATCTTTCCCTTTTAGTTCTCTTTTTACCTGATCTATCCAGTCTTCTTTGCTGGAAGGAGGAAATGTATAAAAGTCTTGATTTGTCATTAGCTGGGTTTATAATTTTACTGAATCCGAATTTCTGCGATGAAAAACTATTTCTTGATTAGTAGTTGCGTAGCAAAATGGCCTTTATCAAAATTAGGGAAATGAGGGGGAAATCAAGATTCTTCATGAATCAGTTTAATATTCCGATTTGTTTTATCATTCTGGTTAGCTATTGAAAACTAGAATACTTGCTATTATTAATCAAAAAAAGCACTTATTCACGCTATCATGATTCGGTAAAACTGAAAAGGATTTGGTGGCCAAATTTTATTTGGTCAGAAAATGAGAGTTGTCTAAAAACTTAAATTTTCAAGAAGAAATCAATTTTTTATTTAAGTTAATTTTCTCCAAATTTGACACCCTTGCACCTACCGCAAGATCTTTGTTTTTCAGAAATCTTCTCTAATGAGTTCAGAAGCTAGCGCCGTTTGGAATGAATGTTTACGTGTTATCGAACAACACGTCAATGAGCAGAGCTTTTCAACTTGGTTTAAGCCTATTAATCCCGTCAAACTGGAAGGTACTTCACTTACCATTCAGGTTCCAAGTCAATTCTTCTACGAATGGCTGGAGGATAATTATGTACAGGAACTAAAGCTTGCCATTAAAACTACTTTGGGGCAAAGCGGAAGATTGGAGTACGCCGTCGTGGTAGATAGAGGAAACTCTTCGAATCAGCCTTATGTGGTTTCATTTCCTCAGGGAAATGCAGGAACTAAAAAACCTCAAGCACCAATAGAACCAGATAAGACTCCCTTTGAGATGAAATCCCTCAATGCTGAAGCATTGACGAATAGTAATCTAAATCCGACCTATACGTTTACTACTTATATAGAGGGAGATTGTAATAGACTGGCGCGATCTGCAGGTTTTGCTGTAGCGACCAAGCCAGGTATAACATCCTTTAATCCATTGATGGTCTATGGTGGAGTTGGACTTGGGAAAACACACTTGGTTCAAGCTATAGGAAACGAGATCAAAAATGGTCCAGAAAATAAGTTTGTTCTCTATGTCTCTTCAGAGAAATTTGTAAATCAGTTCATGGATTCCATTAAGGATGGGAATGTGAAAAGCTTTACCAATTTTTACATGCAGGTAGATGTATTGATTATTGATGATATACAGTTTCTAGCAGGAAAAGACAGAACGCAAGAGATGTTCTTTCATATTTTCAATCACCTTCATCAAAGCAAGAAGCAAATTATCATGACTTCAGATTGTCCACCGAGGGATCTGAAGGGCCTGGAGGAGCGATTACTTTCCCGATTCAAATGGGGCCTGACTGCAGATTTGCAAATGCCTGATTTTGAGACGAGAGTAGCGATTATCCGTAGAAAAATGCAGTCAGAAGGAATTATTATTCCGGATGATGTAGTAGAGTACCTTGCTTACACGGTGGATACCAACGTGCGTGAGCTGGAGGGGATTCTAATTTCGCTGATTGCACATGCATCCTTGAATCGTGTAGAGATCAGCCTTGAGCTTGGCAAGACGGTGATGAAAAACATCATCAAGGATATTGAAACGGAAGTTGGAGTTGATTTTATCCAGAAGACTGTTTCGGAATATTATGGAATTGCGCTTGATGATCTCAAAGCAAAAACCCGTAAAAAAGAAATAGTAACAGCTCGTCAAGTTGCGATGTATTTTTGCAAGGAATTTACAAATCATTCTTTGAAGTCAATTGGTTACCACTTTGGAGGAAGAGATCACTCTACCGTGATTCATGCTGTGCAGACGGTGAATGACATCATGGAAACGGATAGTTCATTCAGAAATTCCGTATTGGAATTGAAAAAGAAATTCAAAATGAGATCTTATTGATAATCGCGGTGACCCGTAACTATCCCTGTAGCTTTATTCTCATAGGGAATGGTTAGAAGACGGGAGACCAAAGACAGGAGTGGAATAAATTTGAGAGATAAGCTTTTTTAAGAATGATCGAATTTCTCACTCGGTAAAAAGGTGGTTTTTATCTGTTGTTGCACCGGTTTTTTACTACTTACCACTTACCAAAGTTACTTTTCACAAAGTTGATTTCTACTCATTTAGCTTTTTGCCCATAGTATCTTCAAATCGTTGCAGAAGTCTGATGTATCGTTTTTGGATATTTTCCAGAAATTTTTCCTGAGTATCAATCTCATAAACGGGATTGTACTGAATACGATCTATCACGATGTCTAGCCAGGCTTTTCCATCATCGATTAATTCGGCGTGAAATGCTTCAACTGTCAAATCCCTTGAACCTGAAAATGGTCCTTTCCCAATTTGTTTAAAATAAAGCGTAATTACATTCAGTGCTAACTCATGAGTTTCCTCAAAATGCTTCATGAGATCCCTTGCTTGAGATTCGCTCAATTTGCCATTTCTAGCACGACTTGCATAGTCTGTGAGATCAGCAAGTGAATCACTGAATTCTTCTAGACATTTCTCGCAGGATTTGATGACAGCTTTCATGGAATTAACATATGATCTATGAAAACTAAAATAACAAAATATGATGAATAAGTCTTATTGTTATTAGAAAGTTATCAATTATAAAAATTTTTAATGTTTTACGGATTTTTTGGCACGAAAAATAAATTAGATTTTACTAAAAAAAAACGTTCGCTGATTTATGGAGATGAATAATTTGAATTCTTAAAAAATAGGGTGTTTTAATAATGAGAATTTTACTTTTTGTTAAACAATCGTATGCCGATGGTTTTAAAGTTTAAGTTTTTAAAAGAAATTTCTATCAAAATAGCATAGATAGGGTGTCATGAATTGATTTTGAAATTTGTACGATTTCGAAATTTATATATATTTGTTATGTTCAATTATGAAAATTTAACATTATAAAATCATCTTTCACATCAATCAAACCAAATCTAGTATGAAGAAAATTTTACTATTTTCTTTCCTGATGGTCATTACAGGGTTAGTTTGGGCTCAAGACCGAACCATTACCGGTACGGTTACAGCCTCAGAAGACGGAACCTCCTTACCTGGCGTAAGTGTCATCTTGAAAGGAACACAAAATGGAACGATTACCGATATTGACGGTAAGTATCAGTTGAATGTGCCAGGCACAGGTGGGGTTCTAGTTTTCTCCTTCGTGGGAATGAACTCAGCAGAAGTAACTATAGGAAGCCAATCAGTTATTGATACGCAGCTTTCTGAAGATGTTACTCAACTCAACGAAGTGGTAGTAACAGCCTTGAACGTAGAGCGTGAGAAAAAGACCTTGGGTTATGCTACTCAGGAAGTTGTCGCTGACAATCTTCGAGTAGCAAGAGAGACTAACCTGAACGAGGCACTTGCAGGTAAAGTGTCTGGTGTACAAGTAATTTCTGGTTCAGGAGCTAAGTTCGGTGAAGCAGCTGTTCGTATCCGTGGTGTACGAGGATTCGGGTCCAACTCCCCACTTTATGTAGTAGATGGTATTCCTACCGCTGATCCAGCTACTATCAATATGGATAACGTGCAGTCTATCAACGTATTGAAAGGTGCGAATGCCTCTGCACTATATGGTTCTCGTGCTCGTGATGGTGTAATCTTGATCACCATGAAGAGAGCAAAGGCTGGTAGAATGAACATTGACTTCAATAACACTACCACATTTGAGAATGTATCTGTAATGCCTAAGTATCAGAATGAGTATGGTGGAGGTTATTCTCAGGAATTCCAAACATTCACTTTTAACCCTGCTACTGATGATCCTGCTTTGGCTGGCTTGAATGGAGCACTTATTCCTGAATTCTATGCAGATGAGAGCTGGGGTCCACGTATGGATGGTCGTCAAGTAGCTCAGTGGGATGCTTTCACACCAGGCACTGATACCTATGGTCAGACAAGACCATGGTCACCTAATGAAGACAATGTAAAAAACTTCTTCAACACAGGTGTGTCTCTTCAAAATAGTTTGTCTATTAGTAAGGCTGGTGATGGGTACAATATTACTGCTACAATGACTAATGTAAATCGTACTGGCGTACTTCCAAACACTAGTCAAGAAAAGACTTTCTTGAACTTAAACGCAACAGTGGATCTTGCAAAGGGCTTGACTTTGACTACTTTAGCTAACTATAACAGAACAAATGTATTTGGTAGTTTGACTGAAGGTTACCAAGGTAGTATCAGTCAGAACTTCAACCAGTGGTTCCAGAGGCAAGCAGATATGGACTTGTTGAAGAAGTATTACAGGATGCCTGATGGCAGATATACCAGCTGGAACATTAACTCTGCAAGAAATTCAAGGCCATTGTACTGGAATAACCCTTACACTGAGCAGTATGCAAACTTCTCTGAAAATACAAAGGATACCTATAGTGGTAAATTTGGGTTGACTTATGAGTTGATCGATGGTCTTTCTGTATCAGCTAACCTAAGTCGCTATTTTACTTCTTATTTTGCTGATGGGCGAACTGCTTCAGGTACGTTAAACCTTGATTCTTATGCTCAAAGAAAATATCAGAGTTCAGAAGACAACTATGAATTCTTAGCTCAGTATAGCAAGGTTACTGAGAATTTCTCTGTATCTGCGTTGATTGGTGGTAACATTAGACATAATAATTTTAACGAGAATACTATTTCAACAGCAGGAGGCTTGTCAGTACCTGATCTATATAACATAAGCGCATCTATAGATCGACCAAATACGACAAACAAAATTGAAAAAAGACAAGTTAATTCTATCTTCGCCCAAGCAAGCTTTGGTTGGAAAGAAATTGTGTTCGTTGATGGATCTATTCGTCGTGATTATGACTCGGTATTGCCTACTTCAAGTAATGCCTTTACTTATCCTGCGGTTTCCGCATCCTTTATATTCTCTGAATTGTTAGCAAATACTAACATTTTATCATTTGGTAAGTTAAGAGCTGGTTATGCTGAAGTAGGTGGAGAGTTGGACCCGTATCAATTGGATCCTGCATATTCCTTGGGTACTCCTTATAATGGTAACCCTACTATGACGTATCCAAACTCGCTAATTGATCCTAATCTCCGTGCATCTACTACTGCTGCGTTGGAAGCTGGTGTAGAATTGACTTTCCTTCAAGGCAGAATCAGAACTGATTTCTCATATTACTACTATGACAATACTAATGAGATCCTAAGCACTGAGGTTCCTAGCACAACTGGTATTTCTTCTTATACCATTAATGCGGGTAAGACTTTTACTAAAGGATGGGATGCTACTATCGGTGGTACACCTATTCAAACTGCCAACTTTAACTGGGATGTAAACTTTAACTTCGCCCGAAGCAGAAATGTAATTGAAGAGATCTATCCTGGAATTGATGCTATTCAACTTGTAAATGGTTTTCTAGGTGACCGTGTAGCGGGAGGCTGGGGATCTATCTCTGCAAGAGCTAAAGTAGGTGAAGAATGGGGTACTATCATTGGTGAGAAATTTCAAAGAGATGAAGCTGGAAATATCTTAATCGATGAAGCAGGTTACCCAATGACTGAGCAAAACCAAGTTCTGGGAACAGTACTTCCTGATTACACAGGTGGTATATTTAACAGACTAACCTACAAAAACTTCGAGTTGAGTTTTACAATAGATTGGCAAATGGGAGGTAAAATAAACTCTATCACCAATATGTTCAATGCGTACTCAGGCTTAGGTACAATGACTGTTGGAAACAACGATAGGGGTGTTCCTATGCGTGACCCAGTTGCTGATGGTGGTGGATTGAGATTCGACGGAGTATTTGCTGATGGTAGTGAAAATGATATCTATTTAGAAACTTCTGAATATTGGAAGAGTCAATTTGCTCTTCATGAGGCTTGGGTTTATGATGCGAGCTATGTGAAGCTACGTGAAGTTAGATTCGGTTATAATCTTCCACAGTCACTTCTTGAGCGTACCAACTTCATCAGAACTGCTGCTGTAGCAGTAGTAGCAAATAACCCTTGGTTGATTAAGACTAATGTTCCAGGACTGGATCCATCTCAAGTCAGTGGAGATACAAGGAATTCAAGAAACAATGGTGCATGGGTAGATTCTGGACAGTTGCCAGCTACCCGTTCTATAGGTTTTGACATTCGTCTAGGATTCTAAAAAAAAGAAACATGAAAAAATCAATTTCAAAATATATACTAATAGGGATGATTGCCGTAGGGGTGACATCTTGTGATCTAGGAGATTTTGGGGATACTAACGTCAACCCTAACCAGACGACTCAGGCAATTCCTTCTTCTCTTTTGACCAACTCAATCAACAGCTTGAAGGGTACAATAGACGATCCACAGGGGTCGCTTTATTCCCAATATCTGGCAAACTCTCAGTACACCAGTGCTGACAATTACCAGACGATCATATTTAATTATGGTGGGTTCTACAGTGGAGTATTGATGGATTTGGAGCAAATCATTCTCATAAACTCTGATGAGGAGACTAGGGTGGAAGCGTCTAGATATGGCTCTAACGAAAATCAGATAGCTGTTGCACAAATCCTTCAGTCTTATTTCTACAACTTTATGACAGATAGGTGGGGAGATATTCCTTATTCTCAGTCATTGAAAATTTCTGAAGGAATACGCCAGCCTGCATTTGATCCTCAATCAGAAGTTTATACTGGGGTTTTGGCAACGCTAAAAACAGCTCAGGCTAATCTTTCTCCAACCGCGCCTGTACAAGGTGACATCCTTTTCGATGGCGATATGGATATGTGGAAGAAGTTTGCCAATACACTTAGAATGAAAATGGCATTGAGACTATCTGAGGTAGACCCTACCACTGGTGCAGCGGAATTTGCTTCTGCTATCAATGATGGAGTGATTGCATTGGATAACAGCGAAAACGTTTTCTACGCAAACCTTCCAGAGGCAGCTTTCCAGAATGCTTGGTTTGCAAGATTCCTTACTCGACGTGACTATACTGTTGCCAATACTTTGGTAGACAGAATGCAGACATCTGCCAATGGTGGTGTGCTGAATGTAGCTATGGATCCTCGTCTTCCTGAATATGCAGATCCAGCAGACATAGGAGGGAAATATGTAGGCATGCCTTATGGCCTTTCTGAGGCTAGAGCAGGTGCTATCTCTAACTCTGATGTATCCTTCTTGAATGCTGAATTAAGATCTCAGGATGCTCCAAACTATATCTTCACTTCTGCTCAGGTATTGCTATCCATGGCTGAAGCTGCGCAAAGAGGTTGGATTTCTGGCGATGCAGAAGCACTTTACTATCAAGGTATCGAAGCTTCTTTGGACCAATACGGTGTAGCCAGTGGATATGCACAGTACATCACTAATTCTTGGGTGAAGTATGACGCTTCCAAAGCTATGGAGCAAATAGTTACACAGAAGTGGATCGCTAACTTCCTAAATGGTTATGAATCTTGGGCTGAATGGAGAAGAACAGGTTATCCAACTCTAATGCCGGCTGAAGATGCGCTTAACGACAGCAAGCAAATCCCAGTTCGTCAAGGTTATCCTTTGTTTGAACTGAACCTTAACTCGGAGAACTATAATGCAGTAGTTGCCCGTCAAGGAGCAGATAACTTGGACACGCCAGTTTGGTGGGATAAATAATAAAAACTGAAAAAGATAAAATGCCATCTGCAATTTGTGGATGGCATTTTTATGCTTCATGCTCTATATGAAAAGAATACTACCACTATTTTTATTATTACTATTCCTTCAAATCAGTCACCTCTTTAGTCAATCAGTTGAAAGAACAATAATTTTTGATCAGGATTATTCAGAGACCCCCCTTCCTGAAGTACTGTATAATATTGAGACTAGGACTGGAACCCGATGTTTCTACAAAAAAGAATGGGGAATTGAAGCCTTTCTTGTCAATGCCAGTAAGGGCGATGGTGCCTTAGAAAATATTAAGAAATTGTTGGGGAATTACGGCTATGATGTAATTCTTTACAGAGAACTTTTTGTCATAGTCAATCAAGAAGGTTTGGAAGCTTATCGCTATGAGCGATGGGAGGAAGAAGATGCTAATCTCAGCGAATATCTGATCATAGGAATGGGGCAACCTGAAAATTCCAATTTGCCTGTTACACTATCAGGCCAAATTAAAGATGCAGGTGAAGGCGGGGTTCTGATAGGTGCAAGTATCCAAGTAGTGGATAGTGCTGAAGGTGTGGTGACAGATGTAGACGGTAATTACGAATTGCCTCTTATTCCCGGTAAATATAAATTACTGATTCAGTATGCTGGCTATGAACCGCAGTCGATTCAGGTTCAAGTCATTAATACTGGAGAATTAGACGTAGAACTTTTCAACGAAACGCTAAAGCTGGAGGAAGTTACCATTTCTGCTAGAAGCCAAGAGATGTCAGTTTCTGAGAAAATAGCAGGTAGAGAAATACTTGATATAGCCGTAATCAAAAGCCTGCCAACTTTTATGGGCGAGGTGGATCCTGTCAAAAGCTTAATTTCCCTACCAGGAGTCAGCTCCGTAGGAGAAGGTAGTTCTGGATTTAATGTACGTGGCGGTGATCCAGGTCAAAATTTAGTGATGATGGACGGGGCAATTGTTTATAATAGCTCACATTTATTTGGGTTTTTTGGAGCATTTAATTCGGATTTGATCAGAGATGTAGAATTATATAAAGGCGGTGGCCCTGCAAATTATGGTGGTAGGGTGTCCTCTGTTCTCAATGTGAATCTAAGAAATGGGAATTCTCAAGGTGTAGAAGTGCAAGGAGGGATAGGCTTAATATCTTCCAGACTATTAGTAGAAGGCCCTTTGATCAAGAATAAAACAACTTTCTTGCTTTCGGGAAGATCAGCCTATCCAAATTGGATGCTGAAGCAAATGAAAGATCCCGATTTGTACCAAAGTGCAGCGGGTTTCTACGATGTGAATTTTAAAGTAAATCATAACATCGACGATAATAACGTCCTCACTTTCTCAGGTTACATGAGTGATGATAATTTCGAATTTGCATCGGATACTGCCTATGTCTGGAAAACAAAACTTGGAATTCTAAAATGGGCACATAGGTTCAGCAATAGGTTTCTGATGCAGTCGCAAGTGGTGGTAAGTGATTTTCAAAGTAATATTCAAAACACCCAAGAAAACTACGATTTCGATTATAGTTCTGGTATCCTAAACTATCAGGGGAAAGTTGATTTTTCTTATGAATTAGGAACTGCACATAAATTAGATTTTGGGTTCAGTTCCCTTTATTATGAATTCAATAATGGGGATTTCAATCCTGGTATCGAAAATACTACCTCTGAACAAATTCATATTCCTAAAGAAAATGCCTTGGAAAGTGCAATTTATCTCAACGATGAATTCGTCATTTCCCCTCGTGCTTCTCTCGTATATGGTGTCAGAGTGTCAAATTATCTGGCTGTGGGTGGTAGCTATTTTGAGTTTGATTCCAATCAACCCCGGACTGCGGGTTCAATCACGGATACCTTGAGTTTCAGTAATAATGAAGTTGCCAAGTCATATATAGGGATTGAACCAAGAGCATCTTTCCGCTTGTTGTTTACTCCATCTAGTTCTCTTAAACTCAGCTATTACAGGACTAAGCAGTATATCCATTTGATATCCAACACAGCGGCGATTTCACCAGTGAATTATTGGAAGTCTTCGGGGTACAATCTTTCTCCTTCAGTTGCAGATCAATACACCCTTGGATTTTTCAAAAACTGGAAGGATAATCTCTTCGAAATATCTGTAGAAGGATATTACAAAAACATCCAAAATGTCGTCGATTATAAGAATGCTGCGACGATTTTGCTAAATGAAACACTGGATGCTGATTTAGTCCAGGGTGTGGGAAAAGCTTATGGCGTGGAATTTTTGTTGAGGAAAAATCGAGGTAAGTTGACAGGATGGGTAGGGTACACCTATTCGAGAAGTCTCCTGAAATTCAACGAGTCCCCTTTTTTAGAGGAGAAAATAAATGGAGGGAGCTTTTACCCAGCCAATTACGACAAGCCACACGATTTATCTGTTGTAATGAATTATCAGATGAGTAGACGTTTTGCAATGAATTTGAATTTCGCCTATTCTACGGGAAGACCTATTACGGTTCCTGTTTCCAAGTTTGAATATGAAGACATTCTTTCTGTGTTGAATTTCTCTGATCGTAATCAGTATCGCGTGCCAGACTATCATAGACTGGACTTAGCCTTCACTCTCAAAAGTGGTTTGAAAAAGGAGAAAAGAATTGACGGCGAGTGGGTATTTTCCATCTATAATGTTTACGGAAGGAAGAATCCATTTTCAGTGTATTTTACACAACGGGGAAATGCGTTTCAGCTATCTGTGCTGGGAAGTGCATTTCCTTCTATCACTTACAATTTTAAATTATAATGATGCGACAGAGTTTTGCAATTGCACTAGTGTTGCTATTGACGGCCTGTATCGATCCCATCACTTTTGATACGGGTAGTGAACCTCGTCGATTGGTAGTGGATGGATATATTTCCAATATTTCCTTTGCAGAACAATCTCAAAAACCAGCGCCTCCGCTCAGATTTTATGTGGCGTTACGCTGGACCAGTGATGTTGACAATGTTCGGGATGAGGTGATATCCGATGCTGAGGTTAAATTAATAACATCAGATGGAGTGAGTTATGAATACTTTTGGGATGACCTGGAGCAGCGGTATTTGATAGAAGACGAGAACTTTCATGCAGAAGAGAATATCGCATACAAAGTACATATCGAGACTTCTGAAGGTGAAATTTATGAATCCGATACGGATAAACTTTATCCAGCTCCATCCATAGAAAATATCAAGTTAGATTATCAAACGATCCTGAAAAGCATTACTGTAGGAAATCAAACTGAAATCGTCGAACAGCGTGGTTTGCAAGTTTCTGTTCCACTTGCATCCCATACTAATTCTGAGCCTTTTCGCTATCGCTGGAAAATAGTGCCAAGCTGGATCTTTGAAACATCCCTGTTACAAGATGGAAATCCTAACAAAAGGTGCTATGCCACAAATCTATATGAATATC
This sequence comes from Algoriphagus aurantiacus, assembly GCF_035156405.1. Taxonomy (NCBI): domain Bacteria; kingdom Pseudomonadati; phylum Bacteroidota; class Cytophagia; order Cytophagales; family Cyclobacteriaceae; genus Algoriphagus; species Algoriphagus aurantiacus. Next base: position 99,611 of record NZ_JAXRUT010000017.1, read on the forward strand.
AAGCGATTAAAGTGTGGGAAGATCAAACAGGCGGGTACAACCGTGATTTGTTCTTTTTAGAAACCGATGATAATGAGCAGCTAAAATATGGGTATTCAGCCTTTATCACTCAGTACAGCCTATCTCCCTCAGGATATAAATTTTGGGATCAACTTGCCACTCAGCAGCAGAGTGGTGGAGGGATTTTTGATCCTCCGCCATTCGCTTTAGTGACTAACATACATAATGTGGCAAATGAAGAGGAGCATGTTTCAGGGTATTTCTTTGTAGCACATGAGTCCTCTTATCGCTGGATGTTATCACCAGAGGATTTGCCTTATCAGCTGACTTTTCTTGATCCTTGTGAGCCTATGCCTGGTGTACCTTTTATTCCTCCAGCGGGCTGTAACAATTGCCTCGAGTATAGAGGTTCACATACTGACATTACCAATCAAAAACCATCATGGTGGAACGAATTCTAAAAATTATATCCTTAACCTTTTGCGTGGTAATGCTTGGAACATCCATCTCATGGGCTCAAAATCCAGCAGTTCAGGTCAGGATGGTGGTTTCCTCCAGTATTTTTGTCAGCGGTGATCTGGTGAAGTTGAAGTTGCTGACTTTAGATGAGGAGGGAAAACCTATTTCCGATGGTGCCTTAATCAATTTATACCTCGTGACACATAATGGTCAAACGGCTGAAATAAAGCGTTTTGATTCCTCGCAAAATGATTCTGGAAGTGCGTTTTTATTACCCAGTGAACTTTCAACGGGAAATTATAAATTGGTCGGTCATATTCCCGGATCAAAATTCCAAACTGAAGCCATAATCCATGTTTATAGTCCTACTATATTTTCATCTACTGCACTACCAGCAAATGCCAACCCTGATTTAGGGCTACCGTCACCCACTCCGATGAAGGAGATTTCCGATCTTGAGCTGGAAGTTCAGCAAGCTATCTTAACTGTAAATTCTAAGTCTTCAGAATCAGGATTTTTGACAATGAAAATTTTTGATTCGTTTCTGGAAACTGCTCCAGTTTTAGGAACAGTTAAAAACTCAGAAATTGATGTTAATAATTCAGGAAAATTTGAATTGACACCCCTTTCAAATGATCCCAATTCAAGAATCTCTGTATTTTTTCTGGAACAGGGAATTGTCGAAGAATTCAATATGAGAGATAGTTTGGAGATGGAAAGTAAGCTGATCAGGCACCGAGGATCTTCTTCTATTTGGGCCTATCAGTTTGATAATCTCGGCCAAAATATAGGAGAGGTGTTTGTAGAGGTTGAAGAGTGGGATAGCAACCAATTCAGTTCATTTGAAAATATTGTGCCGTTCAATGATCGTGTGGTGAATATCCTTGATCACAAGAGAAAACGGAAATACATAGATCAGATATACGGAACGGATATTGACAATTTCGAATCAATTTGGGAAGAAACTGAAATTGTGAAAGCGGACCAAGTCTATTTTAGCAAGGATTATGAAAGTATTGCTACACTAAGAGAAGCATTTTCAGGCATAGTGTCTAAGGCATCTGTGAAGCGAAGTAAAGATGGCTATCAACTTGTACTATCTCCCGCAAATGCTGGATTCCGCTTCGAAAATGGGCCGCTTATTCTATTTAATGGATCACCGATTTTTGAGTTGGGGGAATTAATTGAAACTCCATTTCATCTCATTGAGTCTATCTCTGTTTTTAATTCTATTCAATCTCTAAAAAGGTTTGGTATTTTAGGGAGGTTTGGGGTAGTGAGTATTGAGATGAAAGAAGAATTTGATAACCCTCTTATTGCAAAGAAGGAAGCCTATCCTTATTACCATGGAGTCAACGAACTGGTACAAGTAAAAGAAGAGTTTGATCCTACTGATCCAGATCTGAGACCTGTTTTACTTTGGGGCTCAAGTCAGTTTATTCAGCCGGATCAAACTCTAACTTTTGATTGGAAAGCCTCTGATGTGCTAGCCAACTATGTGATGTGGATAGATTTCATACGGAATGATGGGGCTTCTATCCAATGGTCTCAACCTGTCCCCACACAATTTGCTCAATGACCATCAACGGATCGTATAACTTTGCATAAATGGCTGTCCATTGGAAGCTACCCCCTCTAGAAGAAGTCTGCCACTAAATTTCTCCAGATAGGCTCCTACTTTGGTTGGATCCTTAGCAGGTTCACTGTTGATCTGGGTGATTACGAACCCTTCTCTTAATCCAAGTTCTCTCAAATAGCCTCTTGTCAAACCAGTGATTTTGATTCCATAATCCACACCAAACTTGTCTTTCTCGATAGTATTGACAGCTTCCAATCTTGCTCCCAAGATACCTGAGCTGTAAAATTCCCGTTTGATGACACCATTGCCACCTTCTAAGTTTTGGAGCAATAAATTTGCAGTTTTCGCATCCCCATTTCTGAGATAGCTTACAGAAAGTTGCTCTCCTGGATAATAGTAGGAAATTGCTTCTTCAAAGCTTCCTTTACCAGTAATCGCCTGAGAACCAAGCTTGGTGATCACATCGTTACGCTGCAAACCAGCTCTTTCTGCCGCACCATTTTTTATTACATGAGTCACAATCACCCCGTCAAGTGTATTGATGTTCATTTCTTCAGCTAGTTCAGGGGTGATTTCCACAGCATCTATTCCAGGGATAGCTTTTTGGACTTCTCCATATTGAATTAAATCATTGGATACTTTCATCGCTATATCTACAGGTACTGCAAAACCGTATCCCGTATAGGAACCTGTTCTGGATAAAATGGCAGTATTTATTCCAACCAACTCTCCATTGATATTCACAAGAGCTCCTCCTGAATTGCCAGGATTAATGGGAGCATCTGTTTGAATGAAACTTTCCAAAGGGAAATCTCCACCTAGGATATTGATTTGTCGCTCTTTGGCAGAAACTATCCCAGCCGTGACAGTGGAAGTAAGGTTAAATGGGTTTCCAACTGCCAGAACCCACTCGCCGATTTTTAAATCCCGACTGCTTCCGCGTTTGATCGCTGGGAGATCAGTCTCCTCAATTTTCAATACTGCGATATCCGTGTTTTTATCAGTGCCAACTAATGTTGCTTTGTAAGTCCTTTTCATATGCACGACCTCAATCGTCTCTGCTCTGTCAATCACGTGGTTATTGGTCACGATGTAGCCGTCTTTTGAAATGATTACTCCAGATCCAGTACTCACTTGCTGAGAAGGCGCACCGCCTCCTCCGAAGAAATAGTCAAACATGCTATACCTTCTTGGATCCGTTCCGGAAAAGTTTTTGATAAATACAACTGACTCTGTGCTGTTTTCAGAAGCCTCTACAAAAGAAATAGGTACTTCGGACGGTGAGTGATTAGTTGCGGGCTGGTACTGAGAAGCAAAACTTACTTCCGTTTGATTACCCTTTGGGAAATCAGAGAATTGCTCTGGTTCATTAATATCGATTGTGGTCCAAACTGCAGCTCCGGCCAAGCCTGCCAGAAAGGAAACTCCGGTTGTTTTGAATAGACTGTTCATAGGCGAATCATTTTATCAATTTGACGTATGTGAAAACATTCCGTTGAATAAATTCACATTTTTTATGTTCGGTAATAGTGGTTTCTCAGTCTTTTGACCTTTAATATTATGCCATTTGGCAAAAACTGACGATTTGTACGAGGAAAAGTGGGCGCATCTTGTAATTTTGTCAGCAATTGAGAAAGCCCTCCATATAATGAAGGTTTTAATTACTCAACAATCCTAAAAAACTGAATGACAGAACCCAAACGCGTAGCCATCCTGGGAAGTACCGGAAGCATTGGTACTCAAACCTTAGAGGTGATTCGTCAGCATCCTGAAGATTTCATTGTTGAGGTGCTTACCGCACAAAATAATGCGGAGTTACTGATAGCCCAAGCCTTGGAGTTCACTCCAAATGCCGTAGTCATTGGTAATGAGAATCTCTACGCGCAAGTTCGTGATGTCTTGCAACCTAAAGATATTAAGGTTTATGCCAGCCTCAAGGCGATTGCTCAAGTAGTCGAGATGGAAACTATCGATGTGGTATTGACAGCATTGGTTGGTTATTCCGGCTTGATTCCTACGGTTAATGCTATCAAAGCGGGCAAGCAGATAGCACTTGCAAATAAGGAGACACTAGTCGTAGCAGGTGAAATAATTACTGCCTTGGCCAAAGAAAATCGTGTCAACATCTACCCGGTGGATTCGGAGCATTCAGCCATTTTTCAATGTCTTATTGGTGAGTTTCATAATCCGATTGAGAAAATCATTCTTACGGCCTCAGGTGGACCATTTAGAGGAAAGGATAGAAAATTTTTAGAAACTGTCACCCGTGAACAAGCGCTCAAGCATCCCAATTGGGAAATGGGAGCAAAGATCACAATTGACTCGGCTTCTTTGATGAATAAGGGCTTGGAAGTGATCGAGGCGAAATGGCTTTTTGGACTGAAAACCGAACAGATAGAAGTAGTCATACATCCGCAGAGTATCATTCATTCGATGGTGCAATTTGAAGATGGATCGATCAAAGCACAACTCGGATTGCCTGATATGCGTATCCCAATTCAGTTTGCTCTGAGCTTTCCAGATCGGTTAAAAAGTGATTTCGAAAGATTTGACTTTATGAATTACCCGCAACTGACCTTCGAGCAACCGGATTTAAAGACATTCCAAAACCTTCAATTAGCTTATGATGCGCTTGCAAAGGGCGGCAATGCCCCTTGTGTGCTGAATGCTGCCAATGAAATAGCGGTAGCTGCTTTCTTGAATAAAGAAGTGGGTTTTCTAGAAATGTCTGATTTGATTGGCGAAACTCTCGAAAAAGCTGAGTTTATTGCACATCCAAATTTGGAGGACTATGTGGAGACAGATATGCGGGCAAGAGAAATTACTAAAGAACTAATAACGAATAAAGTATAATGGATACCTTAATTATGGTGGGCCAATTACTCCTGGGATTGTCAATCTTGGTGGGTTTACACGAGTTGGGCCACTTGCTTACCGCCAAGATGTTTGGCATGAGAGTAGAGAAGTTTTCAATTGGATTTCCTCCGAAAATCGCAGGTTTCCAGTATGGAGAAACCGAGTATTCCATAGGAGCGATACCATTGGGAGGATTTGTGAAAATCTCCGGAATGGTGGACGAGTCCATGGATGCCGACCAGATGGCCGGAGAACCACAACCTTGGGAATTCCGCTCTAAACCAGCTTGGCAGCGCCTCATAGTTATGTTGGGTGGGATCATTGTCAATGTCGTTACCGGGATTATCATCTTCGTGATTTTGGTTTATAATAATGGGGAGACTTATTATTCAAGAGACCAAGTCGTCGAAAACGGCATTGTTGCATTGGAAATCGGTGAATCCATCGGTTTGAAAACCGGGGATAAGATTTTGGATATCAGTGGGGAGCCTTATCAATCGATTAATGAATTGACAGCAGGCTCTGCTTTGCTAAGTGAAAATGGCTACTACACGGTAGATCGTGGAGGAGATACCATAAAGGTAGATATCCCGAGAGGCTTCATCAATTCATTTAATAGCCAGGAAGCTATGAATAGCTTTGTCGAAATCCGATTTCCATTTGAATTAAGGGTAATAGATAAAGGGGGGGCAGCAGATAAAGCTGGGATTACTCCTGAGGATAAAATTCTTTCAGTAAATGGTCAGCAGATTTCTTACTTTGATGAGCTTGAATCAGCGCTTGCAAATGTTAAAAGCCAAGAAGCAGATATAGAGTTATTGACTAGTGCAAATGACACCATCCATACCATGGTGGCAGTCACTGATCGTGGAACGATTGATATTGTTGTGACTCCTATGATAGACATGGTTCAGCGTAAATATGGATTTGTTGAATCACTTAAAAAAGGCACCACCAAGGCTTTTACTGTAGTTATTGTGAATGCGAAGGCAATGGGCAAAATGTTTACCGGTGAGGTGTCTACCAAAAATGTAAGTGGTCCTATTGGCATGGCAAAAATATACGGAGATACCTGGAACTGGACTAAATTCTGGACTATTACAGGGTTGATTTCAATGATACTGGCATTTATGAATTTATTGCCTATTCCTGCTTTGGATGGGGGACATGTGATTTTCTTGCTTTATGAGATGATTTCCGGACGTGCTCCTTCTGACAGATTTTTGGAAAATGCGCAGAAAGTAGGAATGGTTATATTACTAGCCTTGATGGTTTTTGCTATCGGGAACGATGTGTTGAAGCTATTTACCGGAGAAGGATAAAACGTAAAGCTGGGAGAAATCCCGGCTTTTTTTGTTTTGAACTAGTCGCAGATTCTACTAAAACTATTTTTAACTAATTTATTGTTGTTTAATTTTAATCTATTTATCTAGCGCGATAATTAGACATATATGGTTAAAATTTTACGATGGGCGGCAGTCTTCTTATTGATGTGCATGCCTTTTTTTTATGCCCAAGCACAAGGGGGGTATATAGAGGAAGCTGTCTGGTCTAATATAAATCCGGCCTCAGGTCTTGTGTCAGACTTCATTATTTTATCAGATGGAACTAAGCTATTTGGCGAAATAATCAGAAACTATGATTACACCGAATATGAAAAAGTGGATTTTGAATTTAACGGTGGAATAAATACCTATTTACCTGCAGATCTCAAAGCCTTTGGACTGGTTAATGGTAGGTTTTTTATGAGCAAAAAACTTTCTGAGTCGTCTGAGCTGGAATTTGTACAGGTTTTACTTTCTGGCAGATTACAATTGGATTATAAAAAAGGTAACTATTATTTGGATAATGGTATTGAGATCCAGCAATTGCGATCATTCTATCAAGATACTCAAGGTCCCGGATCTTCTAGAAGACGCCATATTAAACTGTATATTTCTACACTGAAGATCAATACTGCCGGTACTTGTGGTATGGAGTTGACTGATCTAATAGAAAGATCAAGGATAGATGAGCAGGATTTTATTCGGATTCTCACCCAGTATCACGAATGCGAAGATTTGCCGTATAAGTTGCATGTAGAGAAAATTCCTTTTGTGAAAATTTCTCCAACAGTCGGTGTTGGAATTGGCACCTTACTAACTCGCTCATATAATAACGAACAAGGAAGAGCGAGTAGAATTGATAAACCCTACTTTTTTCAAGCTCAGGCAGGGATTAGATTTCATGATTTTCGGAAATCTCCTAAAATTAGTATTGATGTAAGAATCGGTTATAATTCCGTATCGGGAATTTGGGAGATAAGCGAAACCAATTCTGCCATATTGGTTACAGCTTCACAGCAATTTAAACAGAATGTAGTGTCCATACCTCTCAGTTTCAATTACAGTATTTTGAAAAAGAATGAGATGGATGTTTATCTGGGACTGAAAGCTGGGTTGATGTTTAATTCCCTCAAAACAGAGGAAGGAACAGTTGATTTTACTTTCATACATAATAGAGAAACGTTCCTCAGTCATATGCCTATTTTGGATGTAGAAAAGACTCTTTTTGTTCAGGGATTAAAAATAGGGAGCAATTGGTCATTTGCGAAAAAGAGAACATTTTATACTGAGATCCAAGCAGACTATACGAGCAACACTTATTTGACATACTTGCCCAATTCGACAAATGTGGGTTACAATGCATTGTATGTTTCATTAAATATGGGAATTGAATTTTGAATGCCATGAAATCAAGCATGACGCAAGAGACACATAGAGGTATGATTATAAGACCCGCGAGATTCCTCCCGATAACTATCGGGATGCCCTTTAAAAGACAATTTATAATCATATGAAATCGAGCATGACGCAAGCGACACGCAGAGGGATGATTATTCCTCGTTCGAGATTCTCCCGAATCGAGTTCGGGACAGGCTATGTGACCATTAGAAAACAATTATAAACACATGAAATTAAGGTTGATAATAGCTGCCATTTTGGTCACTTTCCTAACGTCCTGTGAAGAGAATGAAGTAGTACCAAGAACTAATCCTAGGTTTTCCGTGACTTTGGTTCAGGATATTTCTGAGGGCGGTGCAGAATTTAGAGCCAAAATGCAGGATTTTGGAAGTGATGATATTACAGAATATGGCTTTGTTTATTCGGAATCAAAGAATCCTAAATTTGGATTTGCTGATTATGTAAGCAATTCCGGTACACCTGAAGAGTACTTTACACTGTCAGCTACTTATGGATTGATTGAAGGAAAAACATACTATGTTGCTGCCTTTCTGAGAACTACCATTGGAATAGTGTACTCCGAGCCTACAGAGTTTTTGAGCCAGGGCAGCGATGGTTTTATATTTGAAAGATTAGAGCTGAGTCAGCCGGTTTATTATGGAGATACCATAGTTGTGTACGGAAAAAATCTTAGTGCTAATCATCAAAATTATGAAGTGAGGGTAAATGAATCTCCAGCCTTCGTTACAGGCTTTTCTAAGGAGAGTTTTAAGATCGTGATCCCGAACTGGATTGCAATTGATAGAGTAGATGATCAATTTATCAGGTTAAATATCAATATTACTATAGCTGGGAAAAACCTGCAGATCAATGAAAATGTCAACTTCGTAGAGCCTCAATTCTCTTCCAGTCCTTTACAGGACGTGTACTATCAACAGGAAGTGGTGATAAAAGGGGATTTTCTTACTTCTGATCAAGTTCATGTTAGGATGAAAACTGAAAGTGGTGGAGGCTGGCCTTTGCCAGTCACTAATTACGGAGAAAAGGAAATAACCTTCTTAGCAAGAATGAATAACTATATTCTTGCTAATGGAAGCTTGTCTGTAGAAGTTCGAGGCAAAGAATATCCTCTCATGGATGTATTTCGGATAAAAGGATCTGAGCTGTTACCCAATCAACAGTTCCGTGGTTCTTCCTATGATTATTTTGAGATTAAAGGCGAACATTTTATTGAAGAGTATGGGGCTAATGAATTTGTAACTGATATACCGGGGGTAGGTGTATATACGGAGCATGCGTCTAATGATGTGGTAGTTGTTAGTTTTGGAAGGGCTATCACTAAAAGGACCATAAAGGTCTATGCAGACAATTTCGGACAAAAGTCGGCGAATTATGCTGAGTTTCAATTTACCGACCCGAATTTGCGTTTTATGGACATGCCAGAGAGGTTTGTTGACTACAGAAATATCCAAGAGACTGGCGTTTCAGTAGAAGGTGTTGGGTATTTCTTTTTAGAAAGAAGCGTATATAGGATTAATCCCGCTTCACGCGAAATAGAAATCGTAGCCACAGCACCTGAAGGTGTTTATAATCTTGCCGGCGGGTTTTCCTTTTATTCCATTAATGGCAAAATATACCTTGGGGCGATCAGCAACTCTGCCTCTCAGAATTCTTTTTGGGAATTTGACCCAAAAACAAATCAATTGAAACAACTTGCTAATAACCCTTCCGCGGCAAATAAACCAAAGCTGGTTTATTCTAGTTCTACTCACTTATATTTTGAAGGTGGTTACAAGTACACATCAGGCGGCTATGTGTGGGATCCTGGAGTATATAAATACTCTTTTGCCATGAATAACTGGGAAAAATTGTCACGGGAATTTGTCAATGATCAGTATACAAAGTTGTTTAGAACGTTCAGATATGATGGGCAGATTTATACTATTATGGATAATACCGGATCTATTTATCCAGAAATCAGGCGTTTTAATCAAACTACTGAAGACTGGGAATCTTTTACAGAGTTAGGTCATTATGGAGGGATAACTGTTGCCAATCAAATATTTGTGATAGGGGACTGGGTATACAGTTTTTACCCTGAGGAGGTCTCTGCCTTCAATATGGCAACTAAATCAACCAAGATTTGGCAGCATGGAATCAATGTCTCTTACTTCAGTTGGAATTACTCATTCCAGTCAGATAATAAGATTTATGCTTACTCAGATAGGTCACTTTATGAATTTGATCCAGAATACTTTGATCAATAACTGCCAATCTGACCACTTCAGCCTTTGGCATGCACCTTGACCTTTTAGGAAGAACCTTCGTATTTTGAGGGTTCTTCTTTTATTTTAGCAAAAAACAGACAGCCCGGCTGTCAATATGTCTATATGAGCCAATTCGAAAATTCTGTGTTTCAAAACTTAATGGTCGGTGAATTTGCCGGTGAGGGAGATCTGATCCAGTTGATTACTGACGAAGAGGATGATGCACCAGGAAAGGAAATTCTTGAAGAAGAGATTCCGATCCTTTCAGTGAGAAATACAGTCCTTTTTCCAGGTGTGGTCATCCCAATAACAGTGGGAAGGCAACGCTCTATACGTCTGGTGAAGAAAGCGCAAAAGGGAAATAAATTGATAGGAGTTTGTGCTCAGATTAACCCTAACATAGATGATCCAGGATGGGAAGATATCTACCAAGTAGGTACACTCGCTAAAATCATCAAAATGATAGTGCTTCCTGACGGGAATACCACCATCATTATTCAGGGTAAAAAGCGTTTTCAGGTCAGTGAGCAAATCACTGATGATCCATATTTCATCGCTAAAGCGGAGTATCTGGAGGAGAATTTTCCGAAAAGCTCCAAAAAGATTCAAGCCCTTGAAGAGTCTTTAAAGGAATCTGCTACACGGATTCTTCACTTGAACCCTGAGATTCCTCGCGAAGCGCAGGTTGCTTTGGATAACATTGATAACACACCTTTTCTTACTCATTTTCTTTCTTCTAATATCAATGCTCCGGTGGAAGCCAAGCAACGATTGCTCGAGATCAATGATGGTGTTGAGCGCGCGACGCTTTTGCTTGAGTTTATGATGAAGGATATCCAGATGCTGGAACTGAAATCTGAAATCCAAAAGAAAGTTCATACTGATATTGATCAACAGCAGCGTGATTATTTTCTACGCCAGCAGATGAAAGTGCTACAGACTGAACTTGGTGATGAAGGACCAGAAAAGGAAGTAGAAGAATTACGCCTGCGGGGCGCTAAGAAAAATTGGCCAGCAGAAGTGAAAAAACATTTTGAGAAAGAACTGGATAAAATCCTTAGAATCAATCCTTCAGCAGCTGAATATCCAATTGCGCTGAATTATGCTGAAACCATGGTGGAACTGCCGTGGAATGAGTATACTCAGGATAATTTTGATCTGAATCATGCCAAGAAAGTATTGGATGGTGATCACTTTGGGCTAGAAAAAGTCAAAGAAAGAATCATAGAATACCTTGCTGTTTTGAAGTTGAAAAATGATCTGAAAGGTCCGATTCTTTGTCTTTATGGCCCTCCAGGTGTTGGTAAAACTTCCCTTGGGAAATCCATTGCAGCGGCGCTTGGTAGAAAATATATTAGAATGTCTCTTGGAGGCATGCATGACGAAGCGGAGATAAGAGGTCACAGAAAGACCTACGTAGGTGCAATGCCAGGCAAGATCATCCAAAACATGAAAAAGGTGAAAATCTCAAATCCAGTCTATGTTCTGGATGAGATTGATAAACTTTCTTCTGACTTCCGAGGTGATCCTTCTTCAGCATTTTTGGAAGTGCTTGACCCAGAGCAGAACAATGCCTTCTTGGATAACTACCTAGAAGTAGAATATGACTTAAGCAAAGTGCTTTTCATTGCAACAGCTAACTCACTTGATACAATTCAGCCTGCATTGCGGGATAGAATGGAAATTATTGAGGTGACAGGTTACACTCAAGAGGAGAAAGTAGAAATAGCCAAGCGACATTTAGTTCCTAAGCAGAGAAAGGAGCATGGATTAAAAGCAAAGCAGATTACCTTTGATAAGGCTGCATTGGTTAAATTAATTGAAGATTATACCAGAGAATCCGGTGTAAGAAGCTTGGAAAGAGTAATAGGTAAAGTGGTGAGAAACATCGCCAAATCTATTGCAATGGAAGAGGAATATAATCCCAAGATCACATCAGCGACAGTAAGAAAAATCTTGGGTTCTGAGATTTTCGACAAGGAATCTTACACTGACAACAGCACCGCCGGGGTAGTCACTGGCCTGGCTTGGACAAGTGTGGGAGGTGAGATTTTATTCATAGAAACTAGCCTTAGTAGAGGAAAAGGAAAGCTTACGCTTTCGGGACAGCTTGGAGATGTGATGAAAGAATCAGCAATGACGGCGTTATCATACCTTAAATCTAAAGCTGAAACATTGGGAATAGACCATAGAGTATTTGATCAATACGATCTTCATATTCACGTACCTGCCGGTGCTGTTCCAAAAGATGGGCCTTCTGCGGGTATTACCATGCTTACGGCAATGGCTTCCGTATTTACTCAGAGAAAAGTGAAGGCAAAAGTAGCCATGACAGGTGAGATCAGCTTAATTGGGAAAGTGATGCCTGTGGGTGGAATCAAAGAGAAAATCCTTGCTGCCAAAAGAGCTGGAATCAAGGAAATTATCCTTTGTAGTAAGAACAAACGTGATATCGAGGAAATCGATGAGCAATACGTAAAAGGAGTTGAGTTTCACTTTGTGAACAGAGTGGAGGAAGTATTGGCTATTGCTTTGCTTAAAACCAAGGTGGACTACCCGCTTCATTTCAACTTGCAGTCGGAAAACGGAAAAGACAACTAGAAGGAATACCAATGCTCCTTATCAGGAGGTATTTTCCTTTAAATATTATATCAACACTAGCTCAGATCGAAACATTAACCACTACGATCTGAGCGCATTTTAACCTAACATCATGGAAAAAATACTTTCACTTACTCCGAGACAGATTGTCGCTGAGTTGGATAAATATATAATTGGGCAAAATGATGCCAAGCGAAACGTCGCTATTGCGTTGAGAAACAGAATTCGTCGCCTGATGGTGAAGACAGATATTCAAAAGGATATTGTTCCTAATAACATTTTGATGATCGGGTCTACCGGTGTAGGTAAGACTGAGATCGCCAGAAGACTGGCAAAAGTAGCCAATGCACCATTTACCAAAGTGGAAGCTTCTAAGTTCACGGAAGTGGGCTATGTAGGACGCGATGTGGAGAGTATGGTAAGAGATTTAGTGGAGCAGTCAGTTGCTTTGGTAAGAGAGCAAAAAAATGAAGCTGTAAAGGTAAAAGCTGCCGAATCGGTAGAGGAGATAATCTTGGATGTATTAATTCCTCCGGTGAAAAGCGCTGGTTTTACGCGTGCTATTCCTGTTGATTCCAATGAGAATTCTGAGCCAAGTAATGATGCCGAATTGAATGAAAGAACACGTGAGCGATTCAGAGAGAAGCTTCGTGATGGAGAATTGGATGATCGCAAAATTGAGATCAGCGTGAAGGCGGGCTCGCCAATGGGCGTAGGTATGATTGGAAACGGAATGATGGATGACGCCAGTATGGCAGGTCTTCAGGACATGATTTCCAACATGATGCCTAAAAAAGTCAAAAAACGTAAAGTGAGTATTTCTGAGGCAAGGAAGATTTTGCTTGAAGAGGAAATGTCCAAGTTGGTTGACTTTGAAGAAGTGAAGGAAGAAGCGATCAAGCTAGCCGAAAATAACGGGATCATTTTCATTGATGAGATAGATAAGATAGCTTCCAAATCAGGAAAAAATGGGGGAGGACCAGATGTAAGTCGTGAAGGTGTACAGCGTGATTTGCTTCCGATTGTAGAAGGATCTGCGGTGAACACAAAATATGGAGTCATTAACACCGATCACGTGCTATTTATAGCAGCAGGTGCCTTTCACGTGGCCAAACCATCTGATTTAATCCCTGAACTGCAAGGTCGATTCCCGATCCGGGTAGAACTTCAAAGTTTGACGCAGGAAGATTTTTCAAGAATTTTGCGTGAGCCAAAGAATGCACTTACCAAACAGTATCAAGCACTATTTGAATCAGAGGAAGTTTATCTGGAGTTTAATGATGAATCCATCGAGGAGATTGCTAGATTGGCATTTCTGATCAATCAAGAAGTGGAAAATATTGGAGCAAGAAGGCTTCATACTGTAATGAGTCATTTGCTAAATGATTTCTTGTTTGAAGTACCTGATACGATCACTGCAAATTCCAAGATAATGGTGACCAAAGAAATGGTGCAGGAGAGATTAAGTTCCCTTGTTCAAAATAGAGACTTGTCTCAGTATATTCTTTAAATTCAAAGATGTATAAATAAACTTGTCATGCAAAAATCACTTCTCGTACTTACAGGCCATAGCAAAGGTCTTGGAAGAGCTATTTTGGACACTTACTTGGAAAAGGAAGAGTTTGAAATTATAGCAATTTCCAGAACAAAACTTGAATTGGGCAACCCCAAATTAACCGAGGTAAGTATTGATTTTGGTGATTTGGATGTACTGGAAAATGAGCTTATAAACTTGTTTCCTACTGGTGATTATAAGCAAATTCTACTTATCAATAATGCTGGATGGATTGGTGAGATCAAACCTGTGGGTAGTCTTCAGGTGAAGGAGATGAGAACACAAGTCAATATCAATTTATTGTCTCCTATGTATATGACGAACGCTTTTGTGTCAGCGTATAAGGATTCGAAAGCGAGAAAGATAATTTGTAATATAAGCTCGGGAGCTGCATCCAAGCCGGTAGAGGGCTGGGGAGAATATTGCAGCACCAAGGCAGCAATAGCAATGTTCACCCAGGTTGCCGCAAAGGAAAATACAGATGCTCAATTTAGGTTTTTTAGTGTAGCTCCTGGAATAATAGATACTCACATGCAGGATGAGATCAGACAGGCTGATGGATTGGATTTTCCTCAAGTTGAGCGATTCAAAAACTACAAAGATAATGGTGATCTTTCCACACCGGAGTCAGTGGCAGCTAAGATTAGTTACATGTTGGATAATGAATATAAATTCCTAGAAGTAGTTCAGGATGTACGGAACTTTGATTTGCCTTAGATTTATTTCTTTGGGTAGTCTACAAACCAAGTCCTGACGTTTTCAGGACGTACCTGTACCCAATGATCTGAATCAACCAAGAATCCATATTGCCCTGAAGTAGGCAGGTTCTCTATGTTTCCACCAAAAAAGTCGATAAAGTCATTCATTCCTGGATTGTGGCCGACGAGAAAGATCAGTTGATTTGAATCATCTTGTTTCTGGATACATTTCAAAATCATTGCGGAGGAAGCATGATATAAATTTTTTGTGTATGCAATTTTAGAATTGGGAACATGAAGCACCTCAGCGAGTATTTCGGCTGTTTGCGATGCACGAGTAGCAGTTGAGCTTATAATGAGGTCGGGAATAATACCTTTTTCCTTTAATCTAAAACCCATTTCGGGTACATCATTTAAGCCACGATCAGCCAAAGGTCTATCGTGATCAGTCAGATTGGGATTGTTCCAAGCTGATTTTCCGTGCCTCACCAAAATTATTTTCTTCATTTCCTGAAAATAAGAACTATTATTTTGTTTTTTTTAATTGAATATTTACTTTTAATACTCTTTCAATTCCAATTTATCACAAATTATTATGTCTACCGGAACAGTAAAATTTTACAATGAAGCCAAAGGGTTTGGATTTATCGTCGACGATGAGTCTCAAAGCGAAGTATTCGTACACGCAACCGGTTTGGTGGATCAAATCGCACAGAATGACAAAGTGACTTATGACATCAAAGAAGGCAATAAAGGGCCAAATGCTGTCAATGTAAAAAGAGCTTAAGAGAGATCTTTTTTGTTAGCGAGAACCAATCCTCTGAAGTTTTAATCTTCAGAGGATTTTTTGTTTTCATCCGTTGAATTATCCTCTGATTCTGCATCCTGCTTTGCAGGACTAATATCTTCTCCAGGCTTTGATACATTTTCTTGCCAGCTTGAGGGAACAGATTTCAAATAGAGATCTCTTTTTGGGAAAGGGATTTCAATATTGTTTTCGGCGAATTTTTCAAAAATAGCACTCATGACCTCAGCACGTACATCTATCCAGATATCCATGCTTTCGACCCAGAAAAGAACACGAAAATCTACAGAACTATCATTGAAAGTCTGCATGTAAACATGAGGGGAAGGAGCTTTGAGAATTCGCTCTCCTTTTAGTACTTCTTCCAAAACAGACTTTACCAGTTTCATATCTGATCCATAGCCTACACCAATAATCAATTCTACCCTTCTTTTTTTATCCGATAGAGTCCAGTTAATCAAGCTTTGCGATAATAAGTCTCCATTTGGAATTACAATTTCTGATCCGTCATATGCTTGAATCTTACTGGCTCGTATTCCCACATCCTTCACTGTTCCGGCATTAAGACCTACTTGGATTTCATCACCAATCTGAATTGGTCGTTCGAATGCCAGGATGACACCTGAGACTAGGTTATTGATGATGGTCTGCAGACCGAATCCTATACCTACAGACAGTGCACCTAGTACAATTGCGATTTTGTCAAAGGGGATCTTAGCAGCAGTCATTCCTATAAAGAACCCAATAGTCAACACTGCCAGCCTAATTAAAAGAATAGAACTCCCAAGCCTCTGCTTTCTCGAGGTTGCAGTTCTTTGATCTTGGACCGAGGCAAAGTATGCAATATTGTTTGCCAGAAAAGTGGCTACATAAATAATTACAATGAAAAGGAAGATACTTCCAAATTGAAAAACAGTGGCTCCCAAAGTCCTGTCTTTTAAAAGAAAATCTGCAATCCAATCATAAACAGCATCAAAATAGCCTAGATGCCAAATTACTCCATACACCCAGATAGTAGCGGCAAATACGTATAAGAAACCCTTCATTCGTTTTTGAAGGTCTTGAAAATCAAAATAGGAGGTAAATCCGTCAGTTTCCTTTTTACTATGTTCTATAAATAAATAGATGGCTTCTAGGAATACATTGACAAAAAGGAAAAGTCCTATGCCTCGGTAAAAGAGGATTGCCCCAGTGACGGCGTAGGTTTTGGATAGGTTGAATCTACCCATTACGTTGGCACAAAATGCAAATGCTTCTATAAGGATAAGGAATATCGTAAGATATCTCAGAATCATATGATCTTGCAGTTTTTTTGTGTTGGCATATCTCAAAAGTATTATCCCCATGTACATGAATAACAGCGAAGAAATGAGAATATACCAGCGCTCTTGATATACTACTTTCCAGTTTAGACCGCTGAGAGCCAATAGTAAATAAGGGATAAGAAATATGAACCAGATTTTACTAAAGAACTTCCCAAACTGTTCTTTGACAAGGAAACTAGAGGCTCCCACCATCAATAATGACAGGAGTGAAATGAAAACTAAAGGAGGTCTAGTGAAAATTATTAAAAATGCAGGTATCAGAATAAGCAGTGTGGAAGAAAAAGTGTGCTTTTTAAAATATTTAATGCGGTCTAGGATAAGAGATGCAAAGTCTTTTTCATTGCTGATTTCTTTTATGGTAGACCGGGTTTTGAGGTAGAAAATAAGAAGTACCATACCACACAGCAAAAAAATGTAACCTGTCCGCTCTGCATATGTGATCATCAGCTGAGTATTGAGCACAGAGGATTCTTTGATTGCAGAAAGTAGATCACTGTCTTTAGAGTAGGTGATGGACTCCCAGGGATAATTGATTTCTTTGGTCCAATATTGCCGATCAAGCCTTTTTTTATTTTGGATCAGAAACTGTTTCAGTTCTAGAAAAAGCACTGCGTTTTCAGAGATTTTAGCCTGAAACTGTGCTACAATAATCTCTTGCGCTAGATATACACTATCTACGGTTTGTAAAGATTTTTGAAGCAGTTTGAGTTCACTATTTATAGCTGGCACCAACATAGTATCGCGAAGGGTCATTGCAAAAAGAGAATCTGACTTGATGGCATGAATTCTTATGCCTACATCATTAAGTTTTTCCACTCTTTCCTGAATTGTCTCTTGGTAGGATCTGTTTAATTCCCCTACTGTAGAGACCATGTTTTGCATGCCAATTAAGTAGCGATGATTAAGATGTTGTGAGTCAGCTTCAGTTTTACTCTTAATCCACTCAGCTATGAGATGAATTTTTGGGAGTTCATCGTACATGTCTAGCGTGTCCATGTATTCAGATAATTCCAGCTTTAATTCGCTGAGCTCAAAAGCATACTGCTGGGCCTTATTGATGACCTGAGTCAGAATAGCACCCGGGGATTTGGTGACTCTGGTAGAGATATTGGAGGTGTCAGAATAGCTAAAAAGAGTATCTATTGCCTCAATTCCCGTATTGGAGCTTTCATTGGTGCCAGTTGCACTAATTTCCTGTTCTTGGCCTGATGAAATGAATACAAAGGAAAAAATTAAAAAGAATGATATAAAAAACCGCTTCATAAAACCAGATTTGAAATTAAACAGATGAAATCGAGCATGACTAAAAAGTCACACACTTTGATGATTAAAATATATGTGAGATTCTCCCGAATCGATCCCGATAACTATCGGGACGGGACAGGCTATGTGACCAATAAAAACCAATTATAAACACATGAAAGAGGCCTTTCTATGCGAACGGCTTATCAAGCTAATTTGAATCGTTGATTTAATCAAGTTGATGAAGATTTCTTGTCATCAAGAATTTAGGACTTCGTCCTCTTGGGAATTTATCTCTTCTAAAAAAAACAGAAAAATGATGATTAATGAAACACTCTGGAGAGGAAATTGGTTTTAGAATAAGTTATTACTCTTTTGCATCTAAAATGCGGTTAATTCTTGTTAAGTTGTTGTAGAGGAGGTTTTTCAGGTCTGATCTTTGGATCTATTTGATCATTAATCTGTTTACTAATTGAAAAATAAACCTAAGGAAATATGAGCAAAAGACAATTCTTTCTGGGAATGCTTCTTGCCTCTTTAATAGGGGGCATTGTCGCTATAGCAGGCGTTAGTTTTCTCTTACAGCCACAAAACGCCACTAGTTTTGATGAGAAGCAGCAGGCTAGTTTCGTAAACTTACTATCTGGTGAAGACTTCACAGTTCCCGATGGGATCAATTTTGTGGCATCGGCTGAGGCAGTTGTGCCGGCAGTCGTTCACGTTAAAAGCAAGATCTCTTATCCTACAAGCAGAGGTAGAAGTCAGAGAGATCCAATGCAAGAGTTTTTTGGAATACCTCCAAGAGAAGATGGGGATCGTGAAAGGGAGCAGCAAGGGCCGACGATGATGAGCTCGGGGTCAGGAGTGATTATTTCGTCTGACGGGTATATCGTGACTAATAACCACGTAGTTGAAAATGCCGATATGTTAGAGATTTCTCTGGATAATAACAAACGGTACATAGCTGAGGTTGTAGGCACAGATCCAACTACTGATTTAGCTCTGCTTAAGATCGATGCAGAAGGATTGCCTTTCGTGAGATTTGGTGATTCTGATAAGACTAGAGTAGGTGAGTGGGTTCTTGCAGTCGGTAATCCGTTTGATTTGAACTCTACAGTGACAGCCGGAATTATTTCTGCGAAAGCTAGAAATATCAGAATCCTTCAAAACGTAGAAAACAACCTCTCTGTTGAAGCATTCTTGCAAACAGATGCAGTGGTGAACCCAGGTAATTCAGGAGGAGCGCTAGTCAATCTGGCTGGAGAATTGATCGGTATAAACACTGCCATTGCAAGCAGAACAGGTACTTTTAGCGGATATTCTTTTGCGGTGCCAAGTACTCTTGTGAAAAAAGTAATGGACGACCTAATGCAATACGGTACTGCACAGCGAGCGTTACTCGGTGTAAATATTCAAAATGTTAGTCCTGAACTTGCAGATTATTTGGAGAAAGAATTTCCTGTTGAACAAGGAGTATATATTGGAGGCGTAAATGAAAATAGTGGAGGAGAAGATGCTGGGCTTAAAGAAGGAGATATTATAATCAGTTTGGATGGTAGAGTGACGAATAACGTGGCAAACCTACAGGAAATGGTAGCTAGAAAACGACCAGGTGATAAAGTAGAAGTAGAATACATCCGTGATGGAGAAACTTTTAAAACTAAGGCTACCCTAAAGAATTTCTCAGGCACTACTGGTATAGTAGAAAAAATTATTCCTAAAACCTACAAGTTTCAAGGTGTAAGCTTTGAAGAAGTTCCAGGTCAAATTAAAGGATCACTTGAATTATCGGGTGGAGCATTGATAGCGTCTGTCGATGGCGATAAGTGGAAAAGGTCTGGAGCTAAGCCTGGATTTATTATTACTTCTATCATCACTGAAAGCGGTAGAATGAAAATAGCTAATGTGGAGAATCTCTTAGAAGTATTAGAAGCTACTGATGGTGACTCTATAGTAGTTCTTGGTATGTTCCAGGATGGGACAGAATATTATTTTGAAGTTGACTAATTGACTTTGAAGTCAAATATAGGCAGGCCGGTGATTATTCATCGGCCTGTTTTTTTTACCATAGTGTGAAGCGGGATAGATTTTTGGTCTATATTTCCTATTTTACTTTTCAATTAAACCCACAACCTATGAAAAAGTACATCGGCTTATTTAGCTGCTTTTTTTACATGATTGTTTTGAGTGCGAATATTTTTGCTCAAAGCCCATCAACTCTTCTTACTCCACAGGGTAAGCAACCTCTAAATGGAGTTTCTGCGGATCGTCTTGAAAGGATAGATCAAATGCTGGATCAAACTGTAAGTTCTAATCAAGTTCCGGGATTGGTAGCCTTAATCGTGAAAGACGGTATGATCGTCTATCACGAAGCCAAAGGTCTGGCAGATGTTTCGTCGAATACAAAAATGGCTAAAGATCAGATATTCAGAATTGCTTCCCAATCCAAAGCCATTACCTCTACTGCTGTGATGATGCTGTGGGAAGAGGGGAAATTCAGATTAGACGATCCTATTTCGAAGTATATTCCAGAGTTTGCCAATCCACAGATTTTGACAGGGTTTCGCTACGGAGATTCTTCGTATTCCACCAAGCCTTCACCACGTGAGATCACAATTAGACATCTAATTACCCACACTTCAGGAATAGGGTATGGTGTAATCGATGCAGATGAGCGCATGAAGATGATCTATGCTAAGGCTGGAATCGTGGATGCATTCACAACGGAGCCTGTTAAAATCAGTAATAATATTAAGAAGCTAGCAAAGTTACCGCTCCATCATGAGCCTGGGGAAAAATTTACTTATAGTGAAGGTCTTGATGTTCTCGGATACTTTATCGAGGTCGTGTCAGGTATGCCATTCGATCAATTTCTAAAAACACGGATTTTTGATCCTATAGGAATGAATAATACCGGATTCTATTTGGATGAAGCTCAGGGAAAAAAGCTTGTAACAATTCATCATAAAGTTGATAATAAGTGGGAAGCTTTTCCTGTAACTTTTTATGATCCTGATTACCCGAAAACTGGTGCTAAGTCTTTCTTCTCGGGTGGAGCAGGCCTCTCATCGACTGCTGAGGATTATGCTAAATTCCTTCAGATGTATCTGAACGGAGGAGCATACAGAGGCACAAGATTCCTAAGTCCTACGACTATAAAGGCCATTATGAGTAATCAAGTAGAAGATTTGCTTGGCAATGGAGGCAAAGATTATGGACTTGCTTTTGGTTTGGTAGATGAAAATGGAGTAGCTCAAGGAGGAATCGGGAGCCTAGGGACTTTTGATTGGGGAGGGTATTTCAATACTCAATACTTTGCAGATCCTGTGACCAATACTATCGGTATACTAATGAAGCAGACCCAAGGAGGGACAGGTGATGAATCAGGTTGGAAATTCAGGCAGATGGTTTTTTCTGCGATAGAATGAGATTTCCGTTCGTGAGCCACGAACGGTGACGTTAAGATGGCTAGTAAAAAATGGGTGTGCTATTGTAGTATGCCCTTTTTCAATATTGATGGGACTATACCTAAAGGGCACAGCAAACATTTTAAATCAACAGCTATCTAGAGTTTGCCCCTATGAGACAATTGGAGCAGTGTTCTTTGCGCTTCCTTTGTGCACTTCGCGGTTAAAAAACTTACACCATCATTTAGTACGTCAAATTTCTAATTGAAAGCAGCAAATGTAGTCTGTCGAACTACGGCTGGTGAGCTTGTCGAACCAAAAAAAGCATAGCCAAATGACTATGCTTTAGTATAGGTTTATTTAAAGTTAATTATTGCCCCTGGTTTTTGAGCTGCTTCTTGAGGAAGAACTGCCAGAAGATGTCCGGGAACTTTGTGCCGGAGTACTTGACCTGGAAGGAATGCTTTTCACCTGCGGAGTAGATCGGCTAGGAGCAGGTTGCGCCTGTCTAGTCTGAGTAGTACGAGCAGGTGCAGTCCTCGCTGGACTCGAAGACTGTGACCTTGAAGGTGCAGGCTGCGCTTTAGGTTGAGTCGATCTCTGCGCTGGAGCAGGTTGAGTACGAGGCTGAGTTGACCTTTGAGTAGGAGCAGGCTGCGTTCTTGATTCATTTGATCTTTGAGTAGGAGCAGATTGCGTTCTAGATTCATTAGATCTTTGGACAGGAGCTGAGCTTTGAGTTCTCGTTGGAGTTCCCTCACTTTGACGATTCGGCGTGGCAGTTCTGGTTTGAGTGCCAGAATATGGTCTAGTCTCAAATTCACTGTCCCTCCTAGTTGGAGTAGTTGATCTAACGCCAGAATTATCAGATCTACTTGGGGTAGATGCTCTTTCTGAAGATCTCGACGGTGCTGCAGAAGTAGTACCTGATCTTCCTGACACAGATTCAGATCTACTATTTACTCTTGATGGAGCAGTAGCAGGCTGTGTTCTGCTTTGTCCTGAAGAAAGAATCCTAGAAGGTCTCGCTGCTGTAGTAGTTCCTCTTGCACTTTGTAAATCAGGTCTGTAAGCCCTTACTGCGTTCCTTGAGGCCACTGTTCTTCCAGGAGTTGTACTATTCTCTATTCTACGCTCAGGGTATGATCTATTGGTTACTCTCTCTACATCTCTTCGTGTAGGTCCAGCATAGTAGCGATTGTTATTGTATACTACAGTGTTGTTTATTATGGTGGTATTGTTGTAGATATTCACACGTCTGGCTCTTGGCACACAGTAGCTATATACATTGTGGTACACGAATCTGTTTCGCGGTACAAATATCCAGTGGAAGGCAGGAATGGCAATTCTCATATTTACAGTGAATCCAGGTCCCATTGGTGCCCATCCATAATATCCGCCACCTGTTCTCCAATCTACCCATGCCGGACCCCATTGGTAATCAGGAATCCATGCCCAGCTTTGGTAATTGTTGTCAAAATACCATCTTCCATAATGGAATGTCGCCCAACCCCAATCGTAATCAGAAACCCAGGTATTGCCATAGGAAGTCATCACCCAGTGTCCGTTAGTACCGTAGGGATGGAAATCATTTTGAACTGCCGGCAACCAAACATAGCCGTATCGGGCGTCTTTCACCCAATCACCATAAGGCATCAATTCATCATAGAATATCTGAAAAGAAACTCCGTTAGCATTCTCAGCTTGAGCTTCGGTTGGACTAATCCAGATTAAAGCGACGATTCCCATCATCAAGTTTCTCATCCATTTTGGTACTTGGGGAGTTTTCATGTTTAGTAGGTTTAGGATTAAATAATTGGTTATGTTCTTTTTTTGGGTTGTTGTCTTTTTCAACGGCTTCCTAGTTAAGTAGATGCAAATTCTTATAAAAAGGATGCATGCATACTAAAACCAAAATCACGCCAGTTTTCAATACTTCTGTAAAATGGGTGATAGTTAAGGGTGGTTTACGTAAAAAATTAGACCAATGGTTTCAATAAATCTTAATATATTCTTGATAAAGGTTTAAAATATTTACACTTAAATAAAAAAATCAAATAACTGCTTTTAACCAAAGAAATTATTTTTAGGATGGTTCTTGGCTTTTTCCAGAAAAATGGAGGAATAGGAGGAAAGAATTTTTTGTGAAAAAATATAATCTCTTACCAAAAGTTGAAAAGTGTCGGGATAATCCCTGACCTATAAATATGGCATTGACACTTTCCATATTACTCAGAACCACCAATTGCTCAATGGTGGCTAAGTCTCTTATATTGCCTTTTGCTTCTCGATTTTCTTCTCGCCATTGTTTGGCCGTTTTTCCAAACAGTGCCACGTTTAGCATATCGGCTTCATTGGCATACACCAAGCCTGTTTGCGTTTTAGTCAATTCTTTGGGAATGAGGTTGGCTTTAATGGCATCAGTATGAATCACATAATTAACCTTGGCTAACGTGCGCTGCAAATTCCATTCTAATTTCAGACTGTCGTTTTCTTCAATTTTTAAGCGTTGAAATTCTTTAATTAGATAAATCTTGAATTGCGGACTTATCCACATTCCAAACTCAAATGCAATGTCGGGATGGGTATAAGTCCCGCCATATCTACCTGCTGTGGCTTTCAGCCAATTGCATTGGTTTTCTCAACCCATTCTTTGACACTTAGTTTGTAACTGTTCAGACCAGCCTGACTTTTAATTGTGGCGAATTCGCCATAATTAAAATCGGAATTGTAAACCGACTCCCATATTCCTAGATATTCCACGGTATTCCTATTACGTAACCAATCAGAAATGAAAAAGTCGCCGTCTTTGGCTTTAAGCATATCGGTCAGGGAAATAAACTCCTTTTCGTGGTCAAAAAGTATGGTTATCTCTTTGCCTTCAACCTGTATTTTCTTATTCTTCACCATATTCTTTTTGTAAGTACCAAGTTCATAAGAGCAATTTAGTGATAGCCCAATGAGTATAATAGTCTATTAGAATCAGGTAATGCGGGATAGTTAAGAAGTTATTTTCGGTAAAGTCCAAGGCGCTCTATAGTTTGGCCAGATCAATTCATTGGCAGCTGC
The DNA here is from genome assembly GCF_035156405.1 of Algoriphagus aurantiacus. NCBI lineage: Bacteria > Pseudomonadati > Bacteroidota > Cytophagia > Cytophagales > Cyclobacteriaceae > Algoriphagus > Algoriphagus aurantiacus. The sequence goes on from NZ_JAXRUT010000017.1 coordinate 124,197, forward strand.
ATTTCCGGTAAATTCTCTTTTCGCTTCATCCCAAATCAATTCCTCAGCTCCAATTCTTGCGGCGATATTCGGAATATGAGCGTGCAAGGCAGCGATCCGCCCAGCCTCTGGAGGACAAATGGGTTCATTTCGGGTTTTAATGCACTCCACAAAATTGGCCACATGTAGATTGTGACTTTCAGTCATTCCTTCTAGTTTTTTGGCCTCTATTTTTGGGGCTTTTGCTTCTGGATCCCATTCTGGATAGATATCGTAGCCACCACGATTGACTACTAGTGTGCCTTTTTCGCCAACATACCCAATTCCATAGGGTTTGCCATACGGTCCGGTTTGCAGCCCACCATTCATGTCGTAATTAATAAGAAAGTCCTTTTTAGGATAGAGTACATTCATCGTATCGAAGGTGTCTCGATCCCGATTCTCTTTGTTGACATTGGCTGCGTAGGTAAGAACTCTGGAAGGGACTGCCGGGTTTTCTTCCACCCAGATCGCCATATCCAACAGGTGGACACCCCAGTCGGACATCAAACCCCCTCCATAATCCCAGAAATGTCGCCAACTTCCGTGAAAGCGATTTGGGTTAAAGCTTCTGGAAGGTGCAGGTCCCAACCAGAAATCATAATCCACGCCCTCGGGTACCGGAGTCGTAGGTTGGATCAAGTTGCCAAGTCCGTAATTGAAGTTTGACCAGATATTCACCTTTCTGATTTTGCCGAGGTAACCGCTTTTTACCAAATCCCGGGCTTCGATAAAACCTTGTCCTGACCGTTGCTGCTGACCCACTTGCATGATTCGATTGTACTGATTTTTTGCATTGACCATCAGATCACACTCACCAATGGTGTTTGCCATGGGCTTTTCTACATAGACATCCTTTCCGGCTTGGCAGGCGGCCACAGCGATCAGGCAATGCCAGTGATCGGGTGTGCCGATAATTACCGCGTCCACATCGGTTCGTTCCAGTAAGAGTCTAAAGTCGGTGTAGCGTTCCGGTTTTTTTCCTGTGGCTGTCTCCACTTCTGCGATTCTTCTATCGAGTACATTTTGGTCAATATCACATAGAGCTACACAGTCCACTTCCGGCAGTGCGATGTGATGGCGAAGAATCCCAAATCCCATACTATTGCAACCTATAAGTGCTACGCGGACCCGGTCACTGGCAGCGACGCCTTGCTTGGCCTGGAGAAGAGATGGGGATAGCCAAAGTCCACCAGCGACGATTCCGGTGGATTTGATAAAGGTGCGACGGTCATTCATAGGGTTTGGGTTTAGGAGTGGGAAAAGAAACTGGAATTCAAAATACACCAATTTCAGATATTAGTCTCTATCATTAACGTTCAATCACAATACCTTCATAGTCTACCAGTTTTTCTACCTCGAATGAAGTGTACCCATCTTCATAATTAAAGGTGATATCATTACCATCAATCATGCTCCATATCCGTCGTGGTTCAAAGCTGGTTTTAATTTTAAAGTTTGTTTGGTAGATGGGTAATGGGCTGAAGTACGTATTACCACTGAATCCTGTGAGATTAACCAAATGGAGCAGCATCCCTTCCATGGTTTCGCTAGTATAATTTTCTGGAATATTCCGGGCATACTCTTGTAATACGGCTTCTACACGCGGATGTGCGTTTGTGACGATCATGTCATTCACCTCAGGGTAGGAATAGTCAATCAGGTCCAAGAGAATATTTTTATGCTGCTCATAGCCATGTAGATAATACAGTTTACCCAGATTGATTGGCAGAAGAATGGCGCTGCTTTTGGCGTGTTTTTTTATGCCAACTGCATGGTATCCTGAGGGTTCGTGACCGCCGATTTTCTCGGGTGGACCGGGTCTTCCCGGAGTGTAGATAGGCAGTTTTTCTTCATCCGCGGATTCAAAGTCATATAGTCCCAAATTGAATTTCCAGAAAAGCAGTTCTTGCTTCTCAAATCTGGTGAAGAGCTTTTTATCCGAGGGATTGAGGTAATAGCCACTGCCCTCATGATCAAGTTGCTTGATTTTGGCTCCAAATAGACGCTCAAGCGCTTCAGGATGTGCTGACAAAGACCGATTGGTAGCAATCAGATTGGTGCCGGATTCATTGATCCGAATAAGTGCTTCCAAGGATTCTGTATCTAAATTTGTGATTTCGGGCAGGATCAGCAGCTTGTATGATTTGAGCTGATCTTCCAGATGCGCAATCTGGCTTTTCTCTACTATATAAAATTGGATATGGGATTCTTTGAGCATCAGCTGGATGCCACGATACTCATGGGCGGCATCACCAGATGGCCATGACCCGGGAGCGATTACTCCTACCTGAGCTGGGGAAGTGTAGTTTCCAAAATAGGGCTCATACTTTTTATGCAGTGCATAAACCTTCCGGTATATTTCAAAATTGCGCTCATCCTCATAATCACGGAAATCTCCCATAATGCTCATATCCAATCCTGAGCCATTGGCGATATTTTCGTACAGTCGAATAGCAACCTCCTCTGGCTCTACGGCATTGTATCTGGACTGAAAGGAAATCTGCTGAATACTGGCATTGCTGACAATGTGATCTGGATAAGAATGGATGGTACTATTCACATTGTCCGAAGCATTGTATGGCCAGTAAGGCAGGGAATTAGTCTGAGACTCATGTCGGATGATATCCACATATTTTTCGGAGTAGGTACAGATGGCGATTTGCTCGTTTTTGGATTTGACTAGCTCATGGACACGGCGTATCAGGTCGTCAGAGGTGTATTGCTTGAACTCTTGATATTTTATAAAAACCGGATCGCTGGAGTCTTCCTTTGTAGGAAGCTTCATCCCGTCGCTGTATTCCGAAAAGCGTTTCATATCGTATGGATTCTGATCAATCCCATGATATTCCCCGGTATAGGCATTTTTGGTGGCGTATCCCGGCATATTGATAAAAATACCATCGATAGGATAGCGGTCAATTACTTCTTCGACGATGTTGAATAGCTGCTCTTGTTCATAAGGTGCATTGATAGAGATCACATACATATCGTCATTCACGATCCGTTTCCCTTCCGGAGAGATGTAAAACCAATCGGGTTGCTTATCAAAAATACTTTTATGCGCTCTGCTGAAGTCGAATCTTACGATTACCTTAATTCCATTTTCATGACATTTGGCGATGACATCACCCAGCATGTTATCCTTCATGTAGGGATTGGTGTACTGATATTCCAGTTGGGTAGGGTAGAAAGCCATAATTCCCCCTGCATTGATAATAAGCGTATTTGCAGAGAGGCTTTTAAGATCAGCTATCAGGGAATCCACCACTAAGGTTTCTGCCTCGTAAGCAGGCAGATTGGTCTGAATCACCCGTAGATTATTTGCTTTCCACCAAGGAATACTATCCGGCCAGGAAGAGGATTGGGCTTGGGAGCTGAATGGAATGAGTAGAAAAATCAATCCGTAAATCAAGCCTTTGCAGACCGGGCACATCAATAAAAAAGAAATCCGTTTCATTCAGTAGGTTGGTTATAGGGTTGATAAAACAATATACCATGCTTGGATTAAATCTACCGTTTCGGTGGGCTCTTTTTATCCTTAGGCTGGCTGAGTTTGCAACTTCATCCAAGTATCAAGATTAATTTGAAATTGATTAGGATATGAAGTTGTAATTACAAATTACACCTAATGACCTCAACGCTTATTCTACGCTCAATGGGGGATTACTGAAATTTGGAATTTATAGGATAGCGTAAATTAAGATTGGATTCAAATTAAGTATAAAACTATGGGAGATTGATTTAGTAATCTTAAATTGAATAATACAATAAATTATAAATTAAATGATCAATAAAATATCGGACTTGGAAATTGGAAAAGAGTATGTGGTTTTACTTACTAAGGATAAACGAATGGGGAAGAAAGCCGTCATAAAGGCTCTGGTTAATCAGAAGTTTGAAGGGATGAGTCCTAGGACTGAAATCGAAATAGACCTATTTGAGGGCGGAAAATTGAAATCAAGCAATATTCTGTATGCTAAAGAGATTGGGTTTGGAAATGATTTGAATGAGGCATTTTCTAACTACGGAAAGTTTGATTATGAAGAGAATGAAGACTTCCTCTCCGAACCCCTTAATGTTGAGAAAAGTTAGGGTGTTTTGTGTGAAATTGGAACCCATACAAACGTCGAGTTGCTAAATTCAATCTCTGGGCTTGGTAAGGTTAATTGCTTCAACCTCGTATTTATGTCAATTTCAAATTGATCAGGATAGGAAGGTGTAATTACAAATTACACCTAGCTCAACGCATAGTCTACGCTTAGTGGGGTTAAAAATAATTTGTTTTAGTTGAGTAATTATCAAGTTTTAAGTCTTTGTTTATTCGTTTGTCTGCCATAAATAGAATACGGTCGGACTTGTCAAAAGGTATTTTGTGTTTATCACAAATGTCTTTCAGGTCTTTTAAATATTGAAAATAAAGTTCAATTTGGTCGTTCACGTTTTTGTCGTTGGAATGCGTTTTTAATTTTAGCTTTTTCTCCTTGTAAATAATTCGATAAACACGTTGGTCAATTATTTGATAAATATTTTTGTTTTTAAACCTTAAAATTGTCGAAGCCATAGGGAGTTGTATTCCTTTTGTCTTAAGCAATGATTTTAATATTTTTTGCGTTAAGTTAATGTCCAATTCGTGTGAATTTATATTTATGTCGTTTATCAAATTTAATGTGTCATTGTCAATGTGGGCATAGCGGTTAATTTTCCATAAAACGATTTCATTAATTATGTTTTGGTCAAACAATGTAGCAACCTTGTCAAGTTTTAAGGTCAAATCAATTTGATAGTTAAACCCGAATTATGCATTAGAATAATTAAAAGGGGGGCTTAGATTCTGAATTTGGGAGAAGATGCCATCCATCCAGGGTCTTTTTTTGACTGGTAAAGAGATTTTCAAGACCTGTTTATTGGCATGGTTTACCTTCCATGCCCCTAATGCAAAGCAATAGGATTTGAGCGTTTTTAAGGTTGCCCTGTTATGATGGTTGAGTGCAAAATGTCTGAATAGGCTCATCAGGTTATAGGACACC
>NZ_JAXRUT010000018.1:0-127444 GCF_035156405.1 Algoriphagus aurantiacus
TCAATTTCTATAATTGTCTGGTTACTATATATACCGATCAAGTTAGAAGTAGTCGTAAACTGACCTGTAGTGAATAAAGTTACTGAATTCGTCCCAGCACCGAGAGATCCAGTATAGGTATTCGTCCATCTGCCATCCCACTGATTTTTAGCAATCACTGAATATAGCATGTGTGAAAAATTACCACTTACTTCTCCACCGGAAGCTTGTGATATTCTCAAAGGAAGGGAATATCTCTTTTCAAAACCAAATTGGTCTGGATTCACGGTTACCATAAAACTAGCTTTCTTTTCTCCCTGTGGAATAGTAACAGTAACAGAGTTACCACCCCCTGGAAGCTCATACATATTGTCTTCAATAAGAAAATACTCATCTCCATCAGATAGACCTTGGTCATCATTGTATGCCTGGATATCAGAAGGTGAAAGCTCTACAGTGACAGTAATATCCTCTGGAGCATTATAAGCACCGGAATATTGAACAATTACTTCAAACTGATCTTCAGGAACTACATCAAATGCAAGCGTATTCATTGGAAAAATACTACCTACAATTTCAAGCGGTGCTTGCTCTACTAGTTCGATTACACCAGTAGTTTTATCGGGATCGAAAAGCGGATCCTCATCCAAACAAGAAGTAAGTGTCACCATAGCAACAGCAAACATTCCTATTCTAGTTAATATATTTTTCATATCTATTTCTATTTATTTAGATTATTGTGGCTGCCAGAAGATCACATCTGTAAACTGATTAACGCCAGTAGGGACATTCTCAGGATTAAGCTGAAATTCAGAGGAAGCGTAAAGGTATCTTACTGGTAACTTATCTGCTCTACTAGAAGAAGATAGGATAGAAGCAAAACTTAATTCAGGATTAGAGGAGCCATTTACAATTGCAGGATAACCTGTTCTTCTAAAATCTGCCCAAGACTCATGTCCATTAATGAAGTTTAAAGCGATATACTTTTGAGTGATAATAGCCTCTAACTTCTCCTCAGCAGAACTAGTCAAAGAATAATTCACCAAATAATTATCAGGGTTGTCAGTCTTATAAAGTGCCACATCTGTGTCAGGATCCCAATCCTCAGAAGTTGCGCCACTAATATCCTCATACAAATATCTGAAAGAAGCAGTTACGCCATTATCAAAAGCCTCCTGATCGTCTCCTGAAAGATATCCTTTCAAATAGGCTTCTGCTTGAAGCAAATAAGATTCAGTGGCTAGCAAGATTGGAAAGTCAGCTGTTCTTCCTTTAAGAAGACCGATAGTTGCATTCGCATTAGCACCAGTACCACTTCCTACAAACCAAGCAGTCTGGCTAGAAAGTGCAGCAGGATTATCTATTAAATTCCCTAATTGACCAATTGGAGTGTTCGTAGGATAGCTTCTATACGTTGCAGCACCTCTACCATAATCTAGGATTTTTGTACCATCATAGAAAGTGTAGATATAGATACTTGGGATTGCTGATCTACCAAAACCAGAAAGAGAACCAGCGGCGTTAGAGTGATATCTCTCCCACAATGGATTCTGCTTACCAGCAGTAGCTATAAAACCCGGGTTAATCTTAGCATCTTCAGTTAAAAAACCTATAGTAGTATTCATTGCAGCAAACTCACTTGAAGCAAAAGAACTGGTCTCAGAAGAAGCCGCCATTTTTAAAAGCATTCTAAGCTTCAGTGTGTTGGCAAATTGAGCCCACTTAGTTACATCACCACTGAACATTACATCAGCTGAACCAAGGCCATTAGCACCTTCTGCCGTTGTAAAAGTAGTTATTGCTGTATTCAGCTGAGCTACTAAGTCCTGGTATATTGCAGTCTGGCTATCGTAAGCAGGAGTTACATTTGCCGATCCTAGAAGTCCTTCAGTATAAGGGACATCCCCAAATACATCTACCAACATAGCATAATCAAAAGCTTTCATCACCTTCGCCACAGCATTGAAATAAGCTTGGCTAGGTTCTTCAGCTGTGGACGTTTCGATGTATTGATAGTTGATCAAATCATCGTATGTAGCAGACCAAAGTCCATTATATGATGTTGTGGTCATGTTATAAGTAACAGTTGCACCCCATCCGCCAAAACCACCTGCATTGACAGTATATCCATTGATCCACATAGCATTAGTGTGGTAAGACAAAAGCAAATTTGCAGAACTTGTCAAAGCATTTGGCAATACCAACTCAGGCGTAGCAGATGTCGCCTGATTTGGGTTCTCATTATCTCCTAGAAATGACTCACAAGCTGTGAGGGAGATAAAGGAAGCGAGTATAAATATTCTTAGTATATTTTTCATTTCAATCTAATTAAAATGTTAAGGTGATGGAACCACCAAAGAACCTGGTTGGAGGTGTTGCAGCCAGAGTTACGATACCCACTGCGTTATTGTCAGAGAAATTGTAGTCAGGATCCGTGTAAACATTTGATTTCGGAGTGAAGATCAACAAGTTTCTTCCCTGTGCAGTAATAGTAGCACCTTGGATAAACCCAAATCTACTCATGAAGCTTGCAGGGAAGTCATAAGAAATCGCAACTTCTCTCAGTTTCCAGTAGTCACCGGAAACAAGGTAATTTTCGGCAATGTTTCTTCTAAATGAACCATCCGTCCAAAAGCCTGCTCCACCGTCTGATACTGTTACATTGGTATTCTCGATGTAAGACCCAGGATTTTCCGGGTCTTCATAGGAAGAATTGGGAATCACAAAACGCTCTCTGTTGAAATAGGTTGTGGTAATACCCGATCCAGAGAAGTCAAATAATCCACCACCATCATAAAGGATGCTGTAACCACCTCTGTATTCAGCTAAAGCAAATAATCTGAAGCCTTTGTATAGAATTTCAGCATTTACCCCTAACCTATGTCTAGGAGTGGTATTTCCTAGAATAACTTGCTCTTCAGCAACACTTGGATAACCAGACTGACCATCCACAATGATTCTATCCTGCTCATCTCTCTTATATACGGATCCTATCAATACCGGAAAGGTTTCGCCTTCTACAGCATATACTTGAGCATTTCCTCCAGTAGAAAGCCCCAGTCTTTTAGTGTCTTCAGCAAGCTCAAGCACTTTATTGTCATTGAAAGTATAATTAGCTCCTACGATAATCTGAAAGTTATTTCTTGCATAGGCCGTTACATTTAGCATAGTTTCAATCCCCTCGTTCCCAACTAGACCTGTATTTTGTAGGAAAGAAGAGAAGCCAGTTGAAGTAGCCACTCCTGTAGGAATTGTCTGATTTTCAGTCTCAGATTTGTAGTAAGTGAAGGCACCGTTTACTTTACCGTCAAACAAAATGAAATCTGTACCAACTTCAAATGAGGTTGTAATCTCTGGCTTTAAATCAGCGGCTACTAAACGATTATCCAAAGTATAACCAGAAAGGCTACCAAAAGGGAATCCATTAGAAGGGCTGAAAGTCGGATTTAATTGATAAGCACCAAAATTATCTCTGTCACCTAAGTTAACTTGACCTACCTGAGAAACACCACCCCTTAACTTCAACTGGGAAAAGAAGGTTGAATTTTGTAGAGCAGATATAGCTTCTGAAGCGACAAAAGAAACGTTAGCCGCAGGGTAGAAGAATGATCTATTATCCTTAGAAAGCGTAGAAACCCAATCATTTCTACCTGTTAATTCAAGGAATAAGTAATCTTTGTATGCTGTCTTGAACTGTGCAAATACACCTATTTGGCTAGCCTCGTAATTACCTTCACCTGCACCAGCCTCTCCTACTCTGTTGGATACGTTATATAGTCCAGGAATTACAATACCATTAGCACTTACTCCAATGCTTTTAGATCTATTCTGTCTTATCTGGTTACCTAACAATAAGTTGAAGAATAAATCCTCACCAACTGGTTTCTTCAAATTGATCAAGAAATCAGAGATAATCTGGTTGTTGAATCCAGACCCATCAGTTACACCACCGGCGATATCAGTCTTTGCAGCTGATATACCTTTGGTGTAATCACTGAATATAAACTGACCAGAAGTATTCTTATTGTAAAAGCTTCTATTAGAGATACCTACACGGTAAGTAAAGTCCAACCACTGAAGCGGCTTGTACTTCAGTTCCACATTACCTACGATATAATCGTTACCAGAAAGCTGGCGGTTGTTATCAATCGCAAAGTACGGATTATCGTAATACTCATTGTAATAACCGTTTGGATTAGCAAATGGATCATTTCTCCAGTCTTTGTAGCTAGTCAAAGGAATATGAGCAGGAGTTTGCAGAATATTGTCAAACATACCACGAGTAACTGTAGTGATGTCATATCTATTCTGGACGTAATTAGTTGATATATTTAGGCTAAGTTTATCATTGAACTTTCTAGTGCTGTTAAATCGAATAGAAGCTCTTGTAAAATTATCACTAGGTGTAGTACCATCGTTGTCCAAATACTGAGCAGAGAAGAAGTTTGTTGAATTTTCATCCCCACCACTAATAGAAACATCTGTTTGATTGGTAACTCCAGTTTCCCAAAAATCATTTTTGGCTCCGGTAGCAGAATAAGGTATAGTCTGGATAGAACCATCTTCTAAAGGCTTACCAATCTGCACCATAGACCCGTCGAATCTTGGTCCGTACTGCTGATTCTCATAAGGTACATACTGTTGAGGGTATCCACCTGCATATCCAGATCCAAATTCATTCTGAATTTCTGGATAGAAACTTACTTTCTCAAGGTTAACAGTATGTCCAACAGTTACTTTAGGAGCACCAGATTTACCTCTCTTGGTGACTATGATTAATGCACCGTTAGATGCTGCAGATCCATAAAGTGCAGCTGCGTTAGCACCATTAAGTACAGTAATTTCTTGTACATCCTGAGGATTAAGATTTCCCAAAATAGTATTTGGAACAATTACGTTATCCACTACGATTAGGGCTTCGTTGTTACCAGTCAAGGAACGGGCACCTCTCAATACAACTCTTACATTCGGATTTACACCCGAACCAGTTGTGTTGATTTGCATACCAGCCACTTTACCAGTCAAGCCAGCTGCTACGTTAGCTGCACGACCTTGAGCTACATCTCTAGTCTCGATACTTGTAGCATTGTAGCCCATCTCTACTCGTCTGGACTCAATACCCGCCGCACCTGTGATCACGACTTCACTCAAGCTCTGCACGTCTGGTTGCAAAGTAACATCGATTACAGATTGCTGTCCAATGTTGATTTCTTGGGTGACAGTTCCGATAAAACTAAACACCAACACGCTGCCGTCAGCAGGAATGTTCAATTCGTACTTACCATCAATGTCTGTGGCAGTACCAACGCTAGTACCTTTAACGAGTACAGTGGCGCCTGGAATTGGCTCACCGTCTTCGCCAGAAGATACTATTCCGGTTACTCTACGCCCCTGTGCAAATGCCAAGGCACTTACTAGGAAAAGCGAAAGCCCTAGGAGTAAAATTTTCTTCATAAGTATTATGATTTGGTTTATATTATGGTCAATGATATTCTTATTGATGGAATATCGCAAAACAGCAGGTTATTAATTTGATAGTGAGCATCTAAGTAGACGTTAATAAAACTCTCCTTTTTATAAAAAAACGAAATTATAATTGGACATAAGACAATATACACCCAGTAGTTGTGTTTTTGTTTTGTTATTTGAACGTTAACAAAAGTTAATTTTTTATTAAAACTATAGATGAGGCTTCAGGAACATAAGCGTAACCCATAAAAAATTTTATATTTCTAATTATGGCTTTTAGACAAAATTTTAATGATTCTATTGCTTAAATTAAACCTAATTATTGCCAGAAATGCCTCTTGAAGAAAATTAAAATCTTAGGACTTATTATTAAATTACTTAAAAACTAATCTAACAAAAATGTAATTTAATTAATAGTTATTTTTTGAGATCATTCTTAACCATGTAATAACATTGACCGCATTTCTATAAAATCTTAATAGTTATCCTACGGTTCAAGGCTTGATTTTGAAGACTATTGTTTGGAACCATTGGTTCCTTGTCCCCTTTTCCTTCCACTAACACTCTAGCTTGATGAAATCCATGCTCCATTAAATAATTCTGTACACTTTTTGCGCGCTGCAAACTTAGGGTCTGATTATAACTTTCACTACCAATATTATCGGTATGCCCTGTGATCAAAATATTTACATTCGGATTTTCTGCTAAAAATTTCACAAGTCTTTTCAGAGATGAGATTGACTCATTCTTTAAGCTATATTCATCAAATTCAAAAAATACATTTTCAAAGACGAATTCTTCTCCTGTCGCTACAGGTACTAAATCCACTTTCAAGTCTTTTACGTTTTTGATATTATCACGCTCTACATTATAAATCTTGGGCAGAAAGCCTTTTTTCTCCACATACAATCCTGAAATGGCTTTATCAGGATAAATCATAGTGAATGCACCTGTTTTCCCATCTGAATTAAATCTATAAAGTGTACTGTCATTGGTTAAGGAAACCAGTGACAAAGTAGCATCTATGGCCTCGCCTGTTTTTGAATTAAAAACTTTTCCTTCAGTTACTGTTAAGTTTTCTCCTAAGGATATTTCATCGGGAAATTTGAATCTATATAATAAGGAGCGGTCATTTTCTTTTTCGGAGGTAGTCAATTCAGTAAAATATGCATAGTCCTTTTGGGCAGTGATAAATAAAGCAACCTGATCCAGTTGATCATTGATTGGCAACCCAAGATTTTGTGGCTTGGTAAATTCCCCATCCACCACTTTTGAAAGTTGGATATCCATTCCCCCGAAACCAGGATGACCATCTGATGAGAAAAACAGTATCTCATTATTAAAAAACATAAATGGTGATATTTCATCTTTTGGAGTATTCACCACACCTCCAAGATTTTTTGCCTCTGACCAGGTAGCATCATTTTGCATGACACTATACCATATATCATTACCCCCAAAACCTCCTTTTCGATTGGAAGAAAAGAATAAAATCCGTCCGTCTGCAGAAAGTGAGGGTTGACTATCCCAGGATCTAGAATTGACATTTTTCCCCATATTTCGGGGACGTTGCCACATTCCATTTACCTTATAGGCAATATACAGATCACAGCTCCCCTCAGAATCCGGCGCATCACATGAGGTATAAATCAGGATATTACCATCAGCAGTAACTGAGCAAGTCCCTTCATTATAAGGCGAATTAATAGTCTGCGCTATACTTTGAGGTTTTGACCATTTACCCTCTGGCGATATAAAGGACATAAAAATATCCTCCTTGTCATTATTTCCAGTACCGTCTCTTTTGGTAAATAGTATCTGCTCCCCATCCGCTGTCAATACGGGAAAATACTGAAGTTGAAATTCGTTGAGAGGTGCTGGCAACTTCTCTTTTTCTATGGGTTGAAAATCATCCAATTGTAAAGCCAAAAACTCCATCTGCTCTTTCATCTCCATGTAGTAGCCAGATTTCCGGAAAGACACATCAAATAAAGGGTCTGTAGACACAAATTCGTCATATGCCTTTTGAAACTCTCCTAGTTTCAAATACAGATTGCTAAATACCCAACCTATGTCCGCTCGATGTTTGGTAGTTGCATTTTTTCCCCCAAGTCGTGCCTTTCCTGCAATGGCTGTTTTCTCAGCATCCTCAAGCTCACCTTGAGTAATCTGTAACTGAGCCAATTTAACGTAGGCCTCCAAAAATGACCCTTCGCGATTGATTGCATCTTTATACTTTGCTATGGCGGCATCATACTGCCGCGAAAGTGTCAGTCCCTCACCTTCTTCATACATCCTGATTGCCCTGCCATCAATGATCGAATAGCTTTGCGCGTTCGCGAAAGAAACGATCAATAAAAGAAGAATTCCGACTAAAACAGGGCGCATGGACTTAGGGTATGTCCATAAATTTATGAGTTTGAAGCGATATTTTCCATTTTGGATGCTTTTTTGCAAAATCTACAATAATTGGAGTGAACTTTTCAGCCTTGCTCCACTCCGGCTGAAGTCGCAATTCACAAGTAGATTTCACCAGCAAAGCATGCTCCTCGGCAAATGAAAAATCACTCTGATGAAAAACCACGACCTTCAACTCATCCGCTTCTGAATAGATAGAAGGGTGTGGTTTCTTGAATTTCTTTGGAGAAAAACAAACCCAATCAAAATCACCAGAGTATGGATGAGCTCCTGACGATTCTATATTGGTTTTAAAACCTTTCTCTTTCAAAAGTGCTGTCAATGGCCACAAATCGTACATCAAGGGTTCTCCCCCTGTGATCACAGCTAACCTTCCCGGATAAGCCAAAGCATCTTCAACAATTTTCTCGATGGAGAAAACAGGCCATTTGCCCGAATCCCATGATTCTTTGACATCACACCAGACACAGCCCACATCACAGCCTCCTAGCCGGATAAAATATGCGGGATGTCCAGTAAATCTACCTTCTCCTTGTATAGTGTAAAATGCTTCCATTACCGGAAGCTGGGTTCCTTGCGCAACGGCTTCTTCTATATTCATCTGAATTTTTGATAAAGCGGGCAATTGAACCGCTGGGTGAATTATGCCGCAAAGGTAAGGGTTTTGAATTGGAAAATTTGAAAATGGGAAAATTGAAAGATTAGCTTCACGAATTATTCTTCTTCAAATTTTACAATTCTTTCATCATCACAATCCGATAATCATCCACAGTACCTTTTCGGATTACTTCTATAATCTTAAAATTCCTGTTTAACCCAAAGGTGATCATTGGAGAAGTCTGTTTCTGGTTTTAAAAAAGATTTTTTCGAACCCGTTATTTCTCGCCCAGCTTTCCTGATATACGGCTAAAGCAGTTGCCACACCTTCCCTTCTAAACTTTGGGACAACGCCTCCCATCCAAGAATAAAAGATGTTGGGATTGTCACTTACATACCCGACCTTAAATCCCGCCAGCTCATCTTGTATTTCTGCTACCAGTGGTAAATGCACTCTGTTTTCCAATCTTTTGCTGTAGAAATCTAACTCCTCCTTGCCTCCAAACTCCGGAATGCACTCATGCACCGATAATAGCTCTTCTAGGGAAGCTTGTCGAACTACTATTTTTGACGAATCACTTTTCATTATGTGAGACTTAAAAATTGGAAAATTATATTCCTATTAACTTCTGCTATTCTGTATGATTCAATCTTTTTTAAGGGTTGGATAACTTACCCCCAATTGCTCCAAATAGCAAACCAGGCAGTTGGAATACCGGAGACACCCATTTCGATCTTAAAACCATTTTCTTTCAAAATCCCGTGAGGTAACTAGACGACTCCACTTCCTGAAAGCCCAATTCAGCAAAGCTGAAAATTTTATCTACCATCACCTGACTCATTTTGGCTTTCTGATCTACCAGATTTGCAGCTTCTTGTTTGAGTTCAGTAATTCTCTTCGGTGTCATTTTCTTTTGGGCAGAAGAAAAATGACTCACCAGAATTACAAACATGAATAAGCCGCCATAGCGGAATAGTAAAGTTGATCTCATAAAATCAGTGACTAGGTTGAAATGGAAAATACTAAAAATGATTAATTAATTCTGACAAAATGATCAAAGGAAAAAAATGGTTGTTTAGAGGAATTGTGAATTTGGATTCCAAAGCCCGTCAATTTTTCTATTTTTGCAGGCGATCAGGTAAAAAATAACGAATAATTCAATCATGGCGGAGTATAATTTTAGAGAAATTGAGAACAAATGGCAGGCTTACTGGGAGAACAACCAAACTTTCCTTGCCAAGGTAAATCCCGAAAAACCTAAATTCTATTCCCTAGATATGTTCCCTTATCCATCTGGTGCTGGTCTTCATGTAGGTCATCCACTAGGTTACATAGCTTCAGATATTGTTTCCAGATTTAAAAAACTGAAAGGATACAATGTTTTGCATCCTATGGGCTACGATAGTTTTGGTCTTCCGGCCGAGCAATATGCAATTCAAACTGGACAGCACCCCGCGATCACAACTGAGCAAAACATCACCCGGTACACCGAACAGCTGAAAAACATCGGCTTTGCCTTTGACTGGAGCAAAGAAGTGAGAACGTCCAATCCTGATTATTACAAATGGACGCAGTGGATCTTTATGCAGCTTTTCAACAGCTATTACGATCAGGAGGCGGACAAAGCACTTTCCATTGAGTCTTTGATAGCACGATTTGAAAAAGAAGGCAATGCAAATGTAAAAGCTGTATCGGACGACGAAACACCAAAATTTACTAGCGAAGAATGGAATGCTTTCTCCGAAAAGGAAAAGCAGGAAATGCTCTTAAAATACAGACTGACTTTCCTAGCTGAAACAACTGTTAACTGGTGCGCTGCTTTGGGCACAGTTCTTTCGAATGACGAAGTAAAAGATGGCTTCTCTGAGCGTGGAGGACATCCCGTGGAGCGAAAGAAAATGATGCAATGGTCTATGCGAATCACCGCGTATGCCGATAGATTATTGCAAGGCTTGGAAATAATAGATTGGTCTGAGCCGATCAAGGAAATGCAGCGGAACTGGATCGGGAAATCCATCGGAGCTGACGTGGTTTTCCAAGTAAAAGATTCTGATCAAACCATCAAAGTATTTACTACGCGTGTGGATACTATATATGGCGTCACCTATTTGGCTTTGGCTCCAGAGAGTGATCTTGCAGCGGCTTTGATTACTGAAGATCAGCGCGAAAAAGCCGAAGCTTACATCGAAGTAGCTAAAAACCGCTCGGAGCGTGAGCGCATGAGTGATGTCAAAACCATCTCAGGAGCATTCACAGGGTCCTATGCGATCAATCCATTCAACGGGGAAGAGATTCAGGTTTGGGTGGCCGATTATGTATTGGCGGGCTATGGTACCGGTGCCGTAATGGCAGTACCTGCTCATGATGAGCGGGATTACAACTTTGCAAAGCACTTCGGACTAGAGATCAGACAAGTGATCGAAGGCTCCATGGAAGAAGGCTCTTTCCCCGGAAAAGGTGGCTTTATCATCAATTCCGGCTTTATTTCCAATCTTTACATGAAAGATGCCATGGACAAAGCCATTGAGTTCTTGGAAGAAAAAGGTATAGGAAAAGGCAAAATCCAATACAGAATGCGGGATGCGATTTTTACCCGTCAACGCTATTGGGGTGAGCCACTTCCAGTTTATTTCAAAGAAGGATTGCCTTATCTAATTGAAGAAAAAGACCTGCCTTTGGTATTGCCTGAGGTTGATAAATACTTACCGACCGAAGATGGGGAACCTCCACTTGCCCGAGCGAAGGACTGGAACTACAAGACTCCTGAAGGTGAATTCCCTTTGGAAAGAAGCACTATGCCGGGCTGGGCAGGTTCTAGCTGGTATTTCTTCCGCTACACAGATCCTAAAAATGAAACTGAGTTTGCCGACAAAGCAAAAACAGATTACTGGGGCTCGGTAGATTTATATATCGGAGGATCTGAGCATGCAACTGGTCACTTACTTTATTCTAGATTCTGGACTAAATTCCTGTACGATCTTGGTGTAGTGAGCATAGATGAGCCGTTCCAAAAGATGATCAACCAAGGCATGATCCAAGGCAGATCTAATTTTGTGTATCGAATCAAAGGCACCAACCAATTTGTGAGCCATGGGCTGAGAGATCAATACGACACTTCTGCTATGCATGTGGATGTAAATATTGTCCACAACGATCAGTTAAATCTGGAGAAATTCAAAGCCTGGAGACCTGACTTGGCAGATGCAGAATTCATCTTGGAAGATGGCAAATACATTTGCGGATCTGAAGTGGAGAAAATGTCCAAGTCAAAATATAATGTGGTGAATCCTGATGATATCATCGAACGATATGGGGCAGATACGTTGAGATTGTATGAAATGTTCTTGGGTCCATTGGAGCAGTTCAAACCTTGGAATACTAATGGAATTGATGGTGTATATAAGTTTTTGAAAAAGCTCTGGAACCTGTATCACAGTGCTTCAGGTGATTTCAAAGTTTCGGACACAGAACCAAGCAAAGAAGAATACAAAGCCCTCCACAAGGCACTGAAGAAAATGGAGGAAGACATGGCTAACTTCTCCTTCAACACCTCAGTATCCAGCTTCATGATCTGCGTAAATGAACTTACTTCACTGAAATCCAACAAGCGTAAAATCCTAGAGCCTCTAGCCCTATTGGTTTCCCCATATGCTCCGCACATTGCTGAAGAACTTTGGAGTTTATTGGGAAATCCAGAATCAATATTTGCTTCCCCATTCCCAGAAGATGATTCGGAATCGAACATCTCAACCACAACTACAACTACTACTGCATTCCCAGAATACAAAGAAGAATATTTGACTGAAAGCACATTCGAATATCCGGTAATGATCAATGGCAAGATGCGCGCAAAACTCAATTTGGATCTTTCACTTTCCAAAGATGAAATCGAGAAAGCAGCTTTGGCTGATGATACTGTCCAGAAATGGCTGGAAGGAAAAGCTCCGAAGAAAATGATCGTGGTACCAGGAAAAATCGTCAACGTAGTAATTTAAGATTCATGTATTTCGATGAAAGGAGTAAGGAAAAAATTGATTTCTTTACTCCTTTCTTGTTTTAAGGACTAGTTTAATTCCCCAAAACCCAACAATGATCATCTACACCTATCCCGTACGAACAGCGTTCACTGACCGTGATTTGGAGATGATCAGCCCAGATTTAGAAATCAAACCGTTAGAGTTTACTCAAAACCCAGTTCAACTTCCATTTTACTTTATTTTACAGTTTTTTCAATTGCTTTGGTACCTGCCGAAAACCACGCAATATCTTTGCTTTTTTGGCGGTTATCATTCTGTATTACCCGTATGGTTGGGGAAGGTTTTTGGCAAGAAATGTATCATCCAAGCCGGTGGAACAGATTGTATCAACATGCCAGAAATCGGATATGGAAATTTCAGAAAAAAAAGGCTGCGAAAAGCTACTATCTACAGTTTCAGAAACTGCAGTTTGATCTTACCTGTGGCTGATGCTTTGGTAAAACAAGAGTATAGTTTTGATCCTTCCATTTCCCCAAAACAAGGACTTTTGAATTTGATTCCTGATCTTAAAACTCCAATTCAGGTAATCCCAAATGGATTTGATACTAAATTCTGGAAAGACACTGAAATTGTGCGATTAACCCAAACTTTCATTTCTGTGGCAACTGGCACTTCAAATCCCTCTAGAGCTATTGTCAAAGGCTACGATTTGATTGAACAATTAGCCTCTTTACATCCAGATTTTAATATCACATTGGTGGGAGACGAAAACTATTTCTCCCCCTATTCAAACATCAAAGTTCTTGGCAAACAGTCAAAAGTCGAATTGCGAAAGCTCTACAATTCTCATGAAATCTACCTTCAGCTTTCTACTTCAGAAGGTTTTCCTAATGCACTAGGGGAAGCTATGGCCTGCGGCTGTATTCCCATTGGGTCCGCTGTCGGTGCAATTCCAGAGATTATTGGAGATGAAAAATTGATCTTGCAAAAAAAGAACTATCCGGATTTAGAAGCCCTCATCTTTAATCTCCAAAAATCAGACGTAGCAAGCCTAGGCCAAATCGCTCAAGCAAGAATTCAGACCCACTTCCCCTTTGAGAAGCGGAAAAAGGACTTGATAAGAATCTTGGATTTCTAGAGCAAAAACGTTCCACTGATTTAATTCCAATATAAGGATCATACAACTAATTAACCACCAGCTATTTCCCTAAACAACCCCGATGTATTCTGCCCTAATCATCTGGAAATCGACAAAAGAAATATTGTGAAATCAGCAGCTTACAAGATTTAATGAAAAAATAATGAGTTTAATAGCACAAAAACATACGAGAAATCTATTCAGTATTTTAATTCTCAAAACAAGCCTTTTCGGAATTTTCAAGAGGGCTTTTTCACTTATGCCAAATTTTCAATTTTAAAGCACCAATCCTAATTCATTCACTCTTTTTAACCAACTTTTTGAATCTTAGCAAAAAAATGATCTGAATTAATAATTTTTTAAACCGATTTTCTCAAGTTAAACAATTTCATCAAAAAGTATTGCTATAAAAAAAGGGGGCTTTTCGGAAAAAGCCCCCAAGAGTGGGTCTATTGTCAATCATCTAAAACCAAATATACTTTTGTAATCCTTGCTGTGTATTTGTTTTTTTGATCTTGATACTTTGATAAACATAACGAAAATGTTTTAAAGCGCCCAAAAACAAATAATTGTTTTCTGCCAAAATTCATAAAAACTAACTCTTTTGGGACTGAAATACTTTTGGAGTTAACCCAAATTCTTGCTTAAATGCGCGAATAAAATAAGTGATATTGCGAAAGCCAGACATGTAACAAACTTCCTGTATCTGAAATCCGCCTATATTCAAAAATTGTTTTGCCAGCTTCAATCTCTCATGAAGCACAAATTCCATTGGAGTCAAACCCAGGTCTTGCTTAAAGGTGCGGATAAAATGCGCTTTGCTCATGCAAGCTTGAGATGCTAGCTCTTCAAGAGAAATTATCTCACGGATATTCTTCTTGATATACTCTACTATATGCGCCATCCTATTTCCAGCAGCCAATTCTTTGTAGGTCTTTTCCATCATGTCCCGAGCTTGGGTCTGACTCAGCCTGATTAAGAGTTCTTTGAGTGCTAGAGAAGCAATTAGGTCTTTTTCCTTTGAACCATCCTTGACTCCTATCCTTATAAAACGATTGATTATTTCTGAGAGATCCTGAGTATTGATCAAATGAAAATGACTGAGATCGAGCCCCCAATCTTTTTCAATCATCTTGTCCGGGAATTTTTCATTCAAAAGATTGAAAGTAGCTTCAATCATTTCTTTCGAAATAGATAGAGCAATGCATTGGGTAGGATTATCCAGTTGAGCCTCGGGAAAGTCGATTTTCATCACTTCATTTGGCGGGACTATCACTGACTCACCTGGCAAGTAATCAAAGCCTGGGCGATCAAATAAATGCATTACCTTTTTGCCTTTGAGCATGGTGGTCAAAACCAGATCTCCAAAAACCAAATTGACATCAGCAGCCTGCTGATGAGTTTCGAAAATATTTAACTCACAGTTATCCAACGTGTAAGTGGTTCGATTCTCCACCAATGTTTTCAAATCTCTGGTATTCCTCCAAGGGACACCAGCAATAAAATTATTTTGGGTCATGCTATTAAATTACAACTAATTCAAGGCTTTCTGAAATCGGATAGCCTTTTACAATTTCACTTAACTCTATTTATGCTCTATCCACATTTATCAACATAGGTTGATGGGATGTTGTTCCAGTGTAATTTTTTGTACTAGATACTATGGAGATTTGAACATAACCAAAATAACCGTCTAGTATGACAACATTAACATTATCTCAATCCAAGCCTCTGGATCGCCCATCCGTAAAGGCAAAATACGATCATTTCATTGGTGGAAAATGGGTGGCACCAAGTTCAGGTGAATATTTTGACAACATTTCTCCTATTGATGGAAAACCATTTACCAAGGCAGCAAGAGGAAACAAGGAGGATGTAGAAAAGGCAATAGATGCTGCTCATGAGGCTTTCAAGACTTGGTCCAAAACATCAGCAGCCGAAAGAAGTCGAGTGCTGAATAAAATTGCGGACATCATGGAAGAAAACCTTGAGATGCTCGCCCGACTGGAGACTGTAGACAATGGAAAAGCATTACGTGAGACGAGAGCAGCAGATCTTCCGCTTTGCATAGATCACTTCAGATATTTTGCTGGAGTCATCAGAGCCGACGAAAGCACGATTTCTGAGCATGATGAGCACACAATAAGCATCGCTCTACACGAACCGCTTGGAGTTGTTGCTCAAATAATCCCATGGAATTTCCCATTGCTCATGGCAACATGGAAAATTGCTCCCGCTCTCGCAGCAGGATGTTGTACAGTTGTAAAGCCTGCTGAACAAACTCCTACAAGCATTATGGTACTCATGGAGCTAATTGCAGATGTGCTACCCCCTGGAGTTTTGAACGTAGTCACAGGCTTTGGTGTAGAAGCGGGGAAACCACTTGCTTCATCCAACAGAGTGTCCAAAGTCTCATTTACAGGTGAAACGACAACAGGTCGCCTGATTATGCAATATGCCTCCGAAAATTTAATTCCTGTCACCATGGAATTGGGAGGTAAATCACCAAATATTTTTATGAAGTCTATTGCAGACGCAGATGATGAATTCTTCGATAAAGCAATTGAAGGAGCTGTCATGTTCGCATTGAATCAAGGCGAGGTCTGCACCTGCCCTTCAAGAATTCTCGTGCATGAAGATATCTATGACGTATTCATGGAGCGCGTTATAGAAAGAACCAAAGCTATCAAAATGGGACATCCATTGGCCGAAGACACTATGATGGGAGCCCAGTCTTCCAATGACCAGTATGAGAAAATTCTTTCTTATTTCGACATTGGAAAGCAAGAAGGAGCTGTTGCACTCTGCGGAGGCGAAAGCGCCGGACTAAACTCTGGTCTGGAAACTGGTTATTACATCAAGCCAACGATTTTCAAAGGCAATAATAAAATGCGCGTATTCCAAGAAGAAATCTTTGGTCCAGTCACTTGTGTGACTACTTTCAAGACTACTGAGGAAGCCATAGCTATAGCCAATGACACCATGTATGGTCTAGGTGCTGGCCTCTGGTCAAGAGATGCTCACGAGCTCTATCAAGTGCCACGCGCTATACAAGCAGGTCGTGTTTGGGTGAATTGCTATCACGCTTACCCCGCACATGCGCCATTTGGAGGCTACAAAAAGTCAGGATTCGGAAGAGAGAACCATTTGATGATGCTGGATCATTACCGACAAACCAAAAACATGCTTATCTCTTACGATAAGAATAAATTAGGCTTCTTTTAAATTGTCAATTTCTAAGATCAGTAAAGGCAGGGGAAGTCTCTCCTGCCTTTCTTTCCTTTAACCACGCCCAAAAAACCATGGAATTTATCAAAAGAGTCCTTATCACAGAAGCAGCAAAAGAAGTAATTGACACACTTCGTAAGCGTTGTGGTTCCGAACTCATGTTTCACCAAAGCGGAGGATGCTGTGATGGATCCTCTCCTATGTGTTTTGAAAAAGGAGGTTTTAAAGTAGGAGGCCAAGATATTTGGCTAGGTGAAGTTTATGGATGCGATTTCTTTATGAGTGCTGACCAATTCGAATATTGGAAGCATACCCAATTGACACTAGACATTACTCCTGGTCGAGGCAGTAGTTTTTCTATTGAAATCCCGATGGGGATTCGGTTTATGATCCGCTCCAAATTATTTACCTCGGAAGAATTAGAAAAACTAAGCCCAATCAAAACAGGCGATGAAATCGAGCATGTCGAAGAATGACACACAGTGAGATAAATTTACCTTGCGAGATTCCATGTGGCCTTTAAAAAACAATTATAGTCACATGAATTAGTAGAAGAAAGCTAAATTACTTTCAATTCTTCTTAAGAATCATTTTTTAGTATCTTCAAATGCATATCAATTAGCTATGGAGAAATCACTTATCGCACTTGGGGTTATAGCCCTAATTTATTTTGCTGCGAGAGTTACAGTATCTCCATATATCGAGTTTCAAAGAAACCCGTTCAAATCGTCATCACTCTATTCTGTGAAAATAGAAGCCCATGCGGTCTATGGAAGGATTGACTTTATCACAGACCTACATTGCGATGCACTTCAATTGGAAAAAGAGCTCATTCAGCATGGAGAGTTAGATAATTTAGATTACCCTAGAATAAAAGAAGCAAATACAGCCATGGAGACGATTACTATAGCTTCAAAATCGCTATCAGGTGAGAATGTGAAAAGATTTTTCCTATAATACTTAGAATAATGAACGAAGCACATATCCACCAAGTGAGCAAATACTTCCAAAAAATTCAGGAATACCTTCGGGAGTTTGTGTACGGAGGAATTGACGGCGCTATCACTACATTTGCCGTAGTAGCCGGTGGATTCGGCGCTAATTTGGATTCTGGAATTATCATAATTCTGGGCTTTGCAAATTTGCTTGCTGATGGCTTCTCCATGTCTGTAGGAGCATATCTATCCGCTAAAAGCGATAAGGAAAATTTTAAAAAACACGAATCAATTGAGTATTGGGAAATAGAAAATCTACCTGAAGTAGAGCGAGAGGAGATCACGGATATTTATAGGGCAAAAGGATTTCAGGGTGATTTATTGGAAAAAGTAGTGGATCAAATCACTTCCAACAAAGATCTATGGGTAGCCGAAATGATGAAAGATGAACTTAACTTAATGGAGGAAACCAAAAGCCCCTTTAAGATCGGCCTCGCTACTTTCGTATCTTTTATTATTGTTGGATTTATCCCACTACTAGTTTATCTCTGGACATTTTTCTACCCATCCACTATTAATATTTTCTTCTGGACAAGTGCCCTTACCGGGCTTGCCTTTGTAGTGATTGGAGCTTTAAAATCGTTAGTAAACCAAACTCCGGCGACTAAGAGCATTGCGGAAACAGTTGCCTTAGGACTTTTAGCTGCGATTGTAGCTTATTATGTAGGTGATATTCTTGAAAACTTTTTTATAAAAAAATGACATGAAAACCATAGATGAGGTGTTGGTTCGAATGGATCAAATAGTAGATGAGTGCAAAAGCCATCAATCACGCATTGGCTATTTTGCAATTCTATATAGACAAGTCACACGGAGAATAAGGGACGGGATCCTAGTACGGGAATTTGAAGACAACCCAAGAATGGAAAAACTGGATGTGCTTTTTGCAGGAAGATTTATTAATGCCTATGATGCATGGAAAAATGGCCAAAAGCCTACAGAAAGCTGGTTTTTGGCTTTTGAAGCTAGTAAGGCCAATAAGCATCTAGTTCTCCAACATTTATTTCTTGGCATCAATGCACATATCAATTTAGATCTGGGAATATCTGCTGCAGACACGATGGGGACCGAGCCTATTGCTGGAATTCAAAATGATTTCAATAAAATCAATTCCGTTTTGGCAGAATTGGTAGATGGAGTCAAAGACAATATAAGTAAAGTCTCTCCTATTTTTGGATGGTTAATCCCATTAGCCAAAGGCCGAGATGAAATGCTCTTGAATTTCTCAATCCAGCTCGCAAGAGACGGCGCATGGAAATACGCTGGAGAATACTATGCTTGCGAAGATCGAACAGCTTCAATACTGGAGCGAGATATTAACATTGCCAAGCTGGCAAACAAGCTGGTCAACCCAGGTAAGTTTTTATTGTTTATAGTGAAAATAGTGGGTTTCGCAGAATGGAAATCCGTCAGCCGAATAATGGATCAATTGGATAGGGTGGTGAAAGAAACTGAAACTCAGTAATTCAGTAAATTACACAATCGAGGTTTTGGCAGGCATTCAAAAAATGTATTCCGTCAAAAACCCTTCGCAGTTCAATACCGGGATTTTAGAATAATAAAAGCCGTCTAAATCTTCTGAGACTATCACTTCACAATCGCTCCCCAAAGCAGAATAATATTCCAATCCATCTTCAAAATCCTGGATTTGTCGGTTGGATAAAGTTTGGCTGCAAATAGTTTGATCCACAGTGGTCATCAAAATCTTTTTGGACAGCATTTCGATCTTCAATTTTGCCATGTCAGCACCACTCTTCTTTTCTGAAAAGTAAAATGCAATCGTAAGACAAATCGGAGAACTATAAAGTTTCATATCATCTCGATCGGCTAAACTAAGTACTCGTGAAGAAATAGGGAATAAGGGATACTCCTTGTTTAAGACAGAGATCAATACGTTCGCATCAAGAAAAATCTTCATTTCTTGGAAGAGAAGAACTCATCCTTCAAGTCCTTTCTGATTTGCGATTTTCGATATTCAATACGTCCCTCAGCGACGAAATCAACCCAATCAGATATGGGTAGCTCTTCGAGGGATTTATAATTTTTGGAGGTGATTTGAGAATAGAGATATTCAGTCAATCTAGAAAGACTGATGTTGTTTTGCTCTGCAAAAGACTTTGCCCGATCAATTACATCCTTGTCAAAGGATAGCGTAACTTTCGAATCCATATCGCAATTATTTAAATCATACGTAAAGATAATTATTTCTATACGTAAACCCAATTCACTTTAGCATTTCTCGAAAAACTAGTTAAAAAAATATAGAAAATCAGATTTCTATTAAACAGTTTTGTTATCAGCTCTTAAACTTAAACCCAGATTCAAACTCGGAGATTTCCGCTTCAGTCTGAGCCTTGTTTTTTCGATTGGTTTTATCTTTTTGGAGATCGGAAGCATAGAAATGAGTGTCTTGGAAGTATCCAACTCTTGCATCCGATTCGCCTTTAGCAAAAGTCCATTTTTCACCCTTGAAAAGTCTAACTCTATCTTCATGTAGTTCCAAATACTCATCGTAAGGTCCCCGTGGTGATATCAATTTCACGAAGATTGGTGCTGTTTCAATCGCAATAAAAAGCAACATAATGAAAACATTTGCCATAGCCATCGCTGAGCTTTCTTCCGTCAAAGCAGCAAGTGCTTCCATCCTAGCAGCAAGTCCATCGAAGCCTTCAATTCCAGGTTGCTGTTTTTCAAATTCTAGCTGACGTAGTGCAATAAATTCCCGGATTTGTGCTTCCAGCGTATCGATTCTCACTTGATTTCTCAGCCTCAACCCATCCAACGTCACTTGAGCAGCATCAAGTTGCTCCTCCTTCTTTTTTGCATTGGTTCCCAAGCCCACAATTCCACTTGTACTGGCAGTTTTTTCTCCAAATCGCTCAGCATCATATTCATTTTGCAGCTGATTACGATAAGTTTCGAAGTTCACCACTTCGGATTTTAACGTGTCAATTTTGGATTCAAGTTCTTGAATCTCCGGAAAGCCTTTAGCTAAGTTTAGCTTTGATTCCGCGATAAATTCAGTTCTCTTCTCATCGATTTTACGATCGATTTCCCGCTCAAACATTTTCAATTCCAAAGGTTTGGAAATCACTAAAGCGAGTAACACCGCGAGCACCAATCTAGGAATTGCAAGTTTCCACTCAGCCCAGGCATTTTCTTTCTTCCGCATACTAGACACGATGAATCTATCCAGATTGAAGATCATCATACCCCAAAGCAACCCAAAAAAGATAGCCGGCCAAATGGACTGGAAAACCATAAATAAAGCATAGCCTGCTGCCAAAGCTGCCAATACTCCGGTGAAGAACACCGTTGCTCCAATTCCTATATATTTATTGGATTCTGTGGGTGATCTCTTGAGTAAAGAGAAGTTAGCTCCACTGCAAAACCAGAAAAAACGAGTAATTCTATTCATATACAGTAATTGGTTGATCTAAATACATTACGCTAAAACTTCTCCAAAAATATAGACTTTGTGATTTCAGAAATGAAATGTGACGAATCCTTGTAAAAACGCTTATTCCTGACAACTAAGAGGTATTTTTAGTGATAAAAATTACCATTTGCCGCCAACAGGTCAAAATCGAATTATGTACGAACTGTTCGAAAATGCTCGCCATCTGCACGATTTTGTTCAGCAGATCTTAATCAGCAAACAATTTGAATATCCGCGACCTAAAAATTTACCCTCAACTTGAGTATATTTAACTCATGAAGAATTTTATCCCAGCTTTAGTTTTAGTCCTATTTACACAATTCACGTTCGCTCAGAATCTGCCTTTTCAAGAGGAAGTGAATAAGCGAGCTATTGAAATCGACTCTACTGGCTGGGAAAAAGGAAGTGTGGTCTTTACCGGCAGCTCTAGCGTAAGAATGTGGAAAAACCTGCAAGATCAATTTCCTGATGTAGCCATAATTAATTCAGCATTTGGTGGGTCTAAAGCAGATGAGTTACTCCTTCATTTGGACAAAACTGTCCTTCGGTTTGAACCCTCAAAAGTATTCATCTATGAGGGCGACAATGATATCAATTCTGGTCAGGAAATATCAGAAATCATGAGTAACCTAGATGAACTAGTCACGCAAATACATGCTAAGTACCCTAACACAATTGTTAACCTCATCGCAGCAAAGCCAAGTCCTGCTAGATGGGAAAAGAAAGTGTCTTATTTAGCTTTAAATGACCTGATTCGACAATATGCCACTACTCATGACAATGTAAATATTGTGAATGTCTGGGATATCATGCTGGATGAATCAGGAAAGCCTAGAGAAGACATTTTCATCGAAGACAATCTCCATATGAATGAAAAAGGTTATGCTCTTTGGAAGGAGATTTTCACACCATTTTTGGAGTAACTGGGAGCTATTCATCGTTAATCAAAAACCTGTTCTTATCCCACTCCTTGAGTTTGATCACCTCATTTACAATCAATTCCTGACCCTCCAATTCTTGAGGCCATTAGATTCAAAAAACTGTGGCGAGTCAATTTTTACCACATAAAAGTTTATGAAATTCTGCTAAATGTAATTTATAAGACAAACCGAGCAAGGATTCCTCTCGTATTTCACGTATTAGAATCTTAAAACACATTAAGTCTCAAAACAGAAATAGTTAAATTGAGTTTAGTGTTAAATGATTGCTATATCATCCATATCAAAAAAGAACCAAAACATGTTTAGCTCAAATAAACTTATAACACCCATGTTATCTCTTATCGTAGCACTGATGTTTGCCTGCGGAAACACATCGGTTCAAAATCAAGAAGCATCCGCAGATGCAAATAAACTTGCAGACTATCAAGGAAATACAGAACAAGCCACCTTTGCTGGAGGCTGCTTTTGGTGTGTAGAAGCACCATTTGAAGGCTTAGATGGAGTGATCACAGTAATTTCAGGATATGCCGGTGGCAAAGAGAAAAATCCAACTTACGGTGAAGTGTCCAGCGGAAAGACTTCACACAGAGAATCTGTACAGATCACCTTCGATCCCGAAGTGATCAGCTACTCTGAGTTAGTGGATATTTTCTGGCAAACTTTCGATCCTACCGATGTAGGTGGCTCCTTCTATGACAGAGGGTCTCAGTACGAATCTGCTATTTTCTATCATGATTCCGAGCAGAAGAGCGTTGCCGAAGAGTCAAAAAAGCTACTTGATAAGTCCGGAAAATTTGAAAAACCTGTAGCTACCCCAGTGATCAAGTACACAAACTTCTACCCTGCAGAGGAGTATCATCAAGATTACTATAAGAAAAAACCCCAGGACTACTACTCCTACAGAAGTGGGTCTGGGCGTGATAAATTCATCAAAGATCACTGGCCTGAGCTCAGCGAGAAACAATATAAAGCCCCTCCCAAATCTGAGTTGAAGAAAACCTTGACAGATTTACAGTATGAAGTAACTCAGGAAGATGCGACAGAGCTTTCCTTTCAAAATGAATACAATGGCAACAAAAAGGACGGGATCTATGTGGACATAGTCTCTGGGGCTCCTCTTTTCAGTTCCAAAGACAAATATGAATCAGGATCAGGATGGCCTAGCTTCACTAAGCCAATTGACGCTAGAGCATTAGAAAAGCCCACTGACGACGATCTTGGGATGCTAAGAGTGGAAGTCAGAAGCAAGTTTGGAAAAAGCCATATAGGACATGTTTTCTACGATGGACCAGAGCCTACTAGCTTAAGGTATTGCATGAACTCAGCAGCGATGAAATTCATCCCTAAAGAAGAGATGGAAGCTTCTGGGTATGGAGATTACTTGTGGTTGGTTAATTGATTTTTCTTCATAAGGCTACTTTCGGGTAGCCTTTTTTATTGACCGAGGGAGATAAGCGATTTTTTTGATAGGTTTTTCAATTATAAATCATCCCGATTTCTATCTTTAAGTCAAACTTGTTCTCATTATGAAAAAATTTGCTTGGATTGCTGGTATCGTTATAATCGGAATTTTCGCCGGGATATTTTGGTACAAATTCTACTTCGTATTTGGAGAAGGTGTAAAAGCAGGAAGCTTAAATTACTTCGTAAAAAAAGGAGTAATCTTCAAAACATATGAAGGCAGAGTAGTCCAGGAAGGTTTTCAAAGCCCTACAGCAGGAGCACTTCAGAGCAACGAGTTTCGGTTCAGCGTATCGGACGATGATGTTGCAGAACAGCTGGAAAGAGCTTCAGGCAAGTTTGTAGAACTTCGCTACAAAGAATATAATGGAATGCTTCCTTGGAGAGGTGCGAGCAACTTTGTAGTCACAGAAGTGCTAACAGTAAACAATTCGGGCAAAACTGACGGATCAGCTTTGCCCTTTGATCAATAATTAAGGACGAGTCCAGTAATCTACTACTGTCACTTTATCCAAATGAGGCCCGAGGATAGCTCCAAAAGCTTCATGGGCTGGATGAGGCAAATATGCATCTCTTGCTTCATTGGAATGAAATGTCAAAGTGAATGCATGAGTCAAACCTTGATTAAGACCTTCTGGACTGGTATTCATACCCCATTCAAACTCCTCAATACCTTCAATTTCGTTCTGAAGATTTCTGAATGCATCTATTACAGATTGAATATCTTCTGGAGATGAGGTCTCTTTGAAGCTAAAATAAACATTGTGTCGTAGTACTGAATCAGGTTTTGCTGTCATAGGTTCTTCGCGAATTTCTTCTGTAATTTCTGTTTCAACTTGTTTTTCTTTTTCAGCGCAGGAGAGTGCTAAAAATAAAGGAATAAAATAGAGTAGTTTTTTCATCTGTTTATAATTTGATTTTTAAGTGCATAACCTTTCCCGTGACGAAGGAAACGGGATGGAATCTCGCATGGTTATAATCATCTTAGTGTGGAACGATCTTCGTCATGCTCGATTTCATAGGTTATAGATTTTAGACTAAGCTAAGGAGATTCAACAAATTATTCTAAATCTAAGGAGGATAGTAAAACCTCAGTTCAAAATTTCGGGGACTTTCAGACTTTTTCTATATTTAACGAAATATTAGTAGGTCTACGAAATATAAATAAATGAAAAATCCTATCCATCTTACCCTCGCATTCTACTTAGTATTATTAACCATTGCAGCTAGTTGCTCTACAAAAAACGGAGATACCTCAAGTCAAAAGGAAGAAAAATATGAACTCATCAAAATAGACTCCTTCCAAGTGGACAATTTCACCAGAGTTTCTATCCTCGATTATAATCCAGATGAAAAGATTTATTTGGGCTATGCTATCAATGAAGATGACATTCTGGAGATCTCAGAAAACGGTACAATTACAAATCGAGTGAATATGAAAGGCGATGGCCCTGGGAAATATGGGAATTGGAACCCCATCGGCTTAGGGTTTGGGCCTGACAGACAGCGTATTGTTGAATTGCCATTTGCAGTATTCAGCTATAACAAAAATTATGAGGTAATACATGAGCATAGAATCATGTCCCCCCTTCCCATTCGTGCCAATACGCCTTTGGGAAGACCACCGTATTATCATGCAAATGACACCACATACCTACTAGTTGGCCCTAGCAACTATCTCACCGCCACTCATCTTATCCACAATCAGGAAGGCAAGGATACTCTGCAAAACTTCTATCAATTAAATATGCAGAGCGGTGCAGTAAAATCGGTTGTCCCTTATGAAGCGAACTCTATCTATAATTCAACAGAAAATATATATTCAGATTTAATGGGAAAATCATTTTTCATTGATCATAAAAGAAATGAATTAGCAGTAGTACAAAATTTAGATAGCGAAATTCTAATCTATAATTTACCTGCCCTTTCTTTAAGCCGTTCTATTCCGATTACTCATTCTGTATTTACAACCTATCCCCCCATCCCAATTGGCACTTCATTTTCAGACGAAAAAGCCATGCAATTAGGCAGGCTATCTGCCAAAAATCAAAAGCTTTTCAACCTTGGAAATGAAACCTATATCTTACAATATTTCACGGGAATATCACAGGCTGAGTATGATAGCAGAAACTCAGAAGAAAACCCGTATTTGGGACAATTTGATGAAGCGGAGCAGAGAATATTGATTTTCAAAAATGGAAAGCAAATCCAACATGAGCTCTCTGGCATAGATGGCAGTTTAATTCTTCCACTACCCGACAACAAAATACTAGTTCAGGAGCGTGAAAATATGGAAATTGAAGAAGAATTTACTCGCTTTTCCATATATCAACTTCAAACCAACTGAGCATGAAAGTGGCATTCTTCAGCACCAAATCCTACGACAAACAAAGCTTCGACCACATCTTACCAGATCACTCACACGAATTCACATATTTCGAACCTAAACTGGACAGCAACACCGTAGCTCTATCAAAGGGCTATGATGCAATTTGCACTTTTGTGAATGATAAATTGGATGAAAAAATCCTCAACATTCTTAATGAAATAGGGGTAAAAAGCATTGTGTTAAGGTGCGCTGGGTATAATCAGGTTGATTTGCAAAAAGCGGCTGAATTGGGCTTCAAAATATGTAGGGTACCTGCCTATAGTCCTGAGGCAGTTGCAGAGCATGCATTAGCATTATTAATGACTTTGAGCCGTAAAACACACAAAGCATATAATCGGGTTAGGGATAACAACTATTCCTTGGAAGGTCTCACCGGATTCAATATTAACGGGAAAACTACCGGAGTAATAGGTACAGGGGCAATAGGCAAGGCCTTCAGCAGAATCATGCTTGGTATAGGATGCAAAGTATTGGCTTATGATATCAAAGAGAATGAGGAACTTAAAAAGCAGGGAGTCACTTATATGTCTCTTGATGAATTATTGACTCTAAGTGATATCATATCGCTTCACTGTCCTTTGAATTCTGACACCTTCCATCTGATAAATAAGCAGAGACTAGCGCAGATGAAAGACGGAGTAGTATTGATCAATACAAGTAGAGGCGCATTGATAGAGTCCAAGGCAGTGATTCAAGCACTGAAAATCAAAAAGGTGGGGAATTTGGGTATTGATGTGTATGAACAAGAAGAAGATCTGTTTTTCCAAAATCGGTCAGAGGAAATTCTGCAGGATGAGGATATCGCCCGGCTGATGACATTTCCCAATGTCCTGATTACGGGACATCAAGCATTTCTCACTAACGAAGCTTTGTCACAAATCTCCGAAATCACTTTAAAAAACCTTGATGAGCTGGAAGAAGGCAAGAAATTGACCAACGAAGTAGTATGGAAAGAAGCATAACCCAATCTTTTTGAACATAAAAATGCCTGCAAATCATAGATCTGCAGGCATCAAACTTTGTATTTCTTAACTGGGCCAGGCCCGATTGGAATTACTTAGCTACTTTCACGTTCACAGCGTTAACGCCTTTTTTACCTTGAACTACGTCATAAGTAACGTGATCGTTCTCACGGATTTCGTGTACTAGACCTGAGTGGTGTACAAATACATCTTCACTGTTGTCTGCTGGTGTAATAAAACCAAAGCCTTTGGTTGTGTTAAAGAATTTTACTGTTCCTTCATTCATGATTACTAACTTTTTAAATTGGTGTTTCTATTATTTTGTTGTTGTGCATTGTTCGGATATTCTCTTCTAGGAGCATTTTCTTTCCTTTGCGGATTTTCTTTTTTCGGTGGTTCTGGTTCTGGCGGAGTGTCTGAGATGTTACCAAACTCATCCACGTACGCAATCATATCGTCCAGATCTCCGCTTTTCGGCTGATCCTTACGAGCAGCCATCTTTTCTTGCTTTTCTCTCTTTTTTCTCTTTTTAAGTTCTGCTTTTTGCTTTTTAATGAATGTGTTTTGGTTTTTTGACATTGCGACGATTTTAATTGACAAATGTTATGGCCCTACCGGTTTTTCCGGCCCGAC
Organism: Algoriphagus aurantiacus; assembly: GCF_035156405.1. NCBI lineage: Bacteria > Pseudomonadati > Bacteroidota > Cytophagia > Cytophagales > Cyclobacteriaceae > Algoriphagus > Algoriphagus aurantiacus. Next base: position 27,628 of record NZ_JAXRUT010000018.1, read on the forward strand.
CTGTCCGGCCAATTCTGTGGATATAACTATCCATAGACATGGGAAGCTGGTAATTGATCACATGGGATACATCAGCTACGTCTATACCTCTGGCCGCTACATCAGTTGCAACCAGTACTCGAGTCATTCCGGTTTTGAACTCATCTATAGTTCTATTGCGGAAATTTTGGGATTTATTTCCATGAATCAACCCAGACTTAATACCGGACTGATTTAATTGCTTGCTTAATTTATCCGCCAGCCTTTTGGTTTCAGTGAAAATAATCACTTTGTCTAAAGCAGCTCCTCTAAATAAATCAGCAAGTATATCAAACTTATTCTTGCCTTCCGGCACACGAATAATTTCTTGATCTACATTCTCACTGGTTGTTCCACCAGTATTTACTTTTATCTCAACAGGATTATTAAGTAATCCATCGATGAGTGCTTTTTGGCTAGGTTCTAATGTTGCTGAGAAAAGCATTGTTTGGCTTCTCTTAGTCATTAAATTTACGAGTTTTTTCACATCATGAACAAAACCCATATCCAACATACGATCAAACTCATCCAACACAAGTGTATTTACTCGGTTGAGATGCAGTAATTTACGGTTTGCCAGATCCAACAATCTACCTGGTGTACCTACAATCACATGAAGCTTTCTGCTTAATGCCTTAAAGTCAGAATTGATATTCGTGCCACCGATGAAAGTGTTAGAATATAAGTTCATTCCTTTACTAAGACTTTTAAATTCCTCTTCAATTTGCAAAGCCAACTCACGAGTGGGAGTTACAATCAAAGCTGTGAAATTCTGCGGATCTAGCTTAGCATGCTCAATGATCGGAATCAAAAAAGCACCTGTTTTACCAGAACCAGTATTTGATATACCAAGTAAATCTCTTCTATCCATCAAAGCAGGAATAGCCTGCTCTTGAATATTGGTCATACTTTCGTATCCTTTTGCTTCCAGATTTCTCAATAAAGAAGCATTCAGATTGACACTGGAGAAAGGTGTCTCTGAACGAAATCCTTGTTGTCCACTAGGCTGAGCCACTTTGACAAACAAATTAGGATCTAGTTTCGATTCCTTTTTCTTATTTTGAACTGGCCTTCCTGCCGGACGAGAATTTCTTCTTTGATTTGCAGGCGGTCTTGTAGTACTATTTCTATTTGTATTCATAGGAAAATTAGGCTTTGATTGGCTCCATTTCGGGTTCGTTACCCAATACATAGAGCATTTTGAAATGGTCCAACACAGCCATTAAAAAATGTGGTTTAGAATAATAAGGCACATTGAATTCCTCAGCTGTAGCCTTTACAATTGGTGCTATATCCTTATAATGCACATGGCAAATATCAGGAAACAAATGATGCTCTACCTGGAAATTCAATCCTCCAACAAACCAAAATAAAACTTTTGACTTAGGAGCAAAATTGCAGGTAGTAGCCAACTGGTGAAGTATTCTCTCTCCTTCTACTACACCGTTGGTGTCAGCTTTGGGGAAATCAACTACTTCTACGATATGTGCTATCTGGAATACCATTGTAATGACAAATCCAGTAACAAAGTGCATCATTACAAAAGCTAGAAGTATCATTCCCACAGAGAATGGTGAGAAAATAATCGGTAAACCTAACACTACAGCGAAGTAAGCCAGCTTAAGGAAAATCAATTTAACTATTCCCTTTTTGTATGCTTTCTCACCACCTTTTACTAGGCCTTTGTTGTAATATCTAGTGAATCTTATGAAGTCTTTTGCTGTCACCCATGAAAGGGTAGAAAGCGAATAGAAGAACCATGCGTATAGATGCTGATATTTATGGAGACCGTTTTTCTCAGCATTCGGGGAGAACCTTAGAAAAAATGGTGCATTAATATCGTCGTCATGCTCGTCAATGTTGGTAAAGCTATGATGAAGCACGTTGTGTTGAAGGTGCCAAACCATGGAGCTTGCTCCCACCATATCAAGAGTGTAGCCTATCCAAGTGTTAACTTTTTTATTTTTGGAATAAGAACCATGAATTGCATCATGCATTACTCCCATACCCACACCAGCCATTCCAAAAGCTGAAAATAAATAACATGCAAATAATTGGAATGTGGTGGTTGCCACGCCTGTAATCACTAACGAAATAGGCACAACATACAAGGAGACAAGAATGATGGTTTTGACAACCATTTCCGTGTTTCCGTACTTCGATTTGTTTGTGGACGTAAAATGTCCATAAACTCGTTTTCTTAATGTTTGGGAGAATTCAGATAATTCTGATTCTGAGAACCTTACTGTCTTAATGGCACTGAAATTAAATTATAAATACTAATGTTTCCCGTGGGATTTTCTCTGCAGGTTTTAATTCGAAGAACGGACTTGACCGATTCTTAAGAATTAAAAAAGTAGAAAGATGAAGAATTAAAACCTTTACGAGGGGAAACTCTTGAATTTGCTACTTAAGCAGGTTGATAATCAACGCATACTTTATTTCAAGTAAAAAGGATATCTCGTGGACAGCGCCTTTATGCGTACAAAGGTGAGGAGAAGATTTCGTAAATCCTAATACTGTATAAATCTTCCCTCATCTAGATCCACTAAATAAAGAAGATGGCTTTAAAAATGCAACATAGAAGCACTGAATCGTTCATCTTTTTTTACAAAGCAGATAATAGCAAACTTAATTCCATCTCCAATTCACAATTCCATTGACGTGGATCATCCCGACCTTATTATACTCCTGTCCAGCTTTTACGCTCGGATTTCCCAAGGCATCTTTATTCACAACCAACAATTGAAAATCGAGTTTTGAGATTGACTTGGGCTTATATTTCAGACCTAAGTTAACCTGACTGTATGATGGCATGTTATATTTATTCTCTGAAGGAGCATCCAAAGGAGGAAGCCAATGGAACCCTAAATGACTAAATACGCTCAAATTTGAATTGGGGAACGTGTATTCTGCAAAAAAAGTGAGCGCATCCAGTGAGCTGAATCCCTCATTTCTTTCTCTTGGGATAAATGTATACCAAGCGTCTTTCCCCCACTCTCTTGGACTAAGCCAAAGTCCTTCTCCTCCAGCTTTGGTATAATTCAAGTTAAGGTTCCATGCATTATTTCTGAAACCAAATTGAGTGGAGACCGCCCAGTTTCTGTCTTTGGGATCCTTGTACTGGAATGTTGGATTCTCATTCCCTCCATCTCCCAAGCCAGATTGGAACCCAGCCTGCACACCCCATAGCCAAGTAATTCCGGCTTTCTCATTCTGCCACTTTCTTTCCAATGTCGTCCAAATTGTATTAGAAATATTCTGAACCAAGGTATTGGATAAAGTCAGATTAACCCCGTACCACTCCTTTGTCACTTCAGTAATCCCTATCCACTTACTTTCGGTGCTTCCAGCATATTGGGAACCATCCCCATTCAGATTTCGACCAACTGGAAACACTCCGATACTTTCCCCTATTGAAAGCCATTCACTCGTCCCGCGCACACTCATCTTTCCGATTCCCCAAGCAGAGAATTCCCAGTTAGTATTTGTCGCAAACCAAACTTTCACTCCTTCTATTCCTGTGGGAGAAAGTCTGCCGTCTTGCGCATTGATCCAATCCGTATTAATCCCCATTCGCCCTACTGACACCCCCCACTTGGCTTTTGAATAGCTTAGCGATAGATTTTCCAACTTCCCAAAAAAACGATCCTGCTGATTTAACAGATCAAATAATCCTACTTCGTATCGATTTCCTCCTCCACTTACTGGATCTAGGGATGCTAGATCACTACTCCTAAGGTTTGCATAAACGCTATATCCAACACGAAATTCCCAGTGTTTGACATAATTAAATTTTGTACCCAAATTCAAACTAGTACCCAAAGCATAATCCTCCTTGTAGTCTTTCGAATAACTCGTACTCATCCAAAACATTCTAAAATGAACGTCAGGTGCCACTTGAAGCTTTTTATCTGGCTGCTGCGCGATAGTTAGAAATGGAATAAAAATGAGTAGTCCAAATGCAAATCTTTTCATTTCTTGGCAGAGGCTTTTATTGCCTGGAAAGGGCCAAACTTATGCTGTTCCTCAGAGAATTCATCAGCATAGGGACCGAAAGGATGATCCATAGGTTTTTTAGAAATATCCGGCCAATCATTTGGGAAATCTCGTATTGGCCTATCCAAACTATTCACATAAGCCGCTACATCCCAAGCTTCCTCATCTGTGAGAATTGGATTTTCGTAAGTCGCACCAAAGGGCATATTAGCTTTCACATACCCAGCAAATCTTGACATGCGGAATAGTCCGGCCCCCTGATTATAGCTATGCTCGCCCCAAAGTGGCGGATATATATAGCCATTGCCATCTGTTTTCATCACCCCTTGCCCATCGACCATATGACAGGTCACACATTGTCTTTCGTAAATAGTTTTACCTCGAATCGGATCTGCTGCTCTATCCAACAAAGGCACCTCATATATTCCGGCGCCTTTTGGTTTTTCTCCTTGTCGTACTTCCTGCCCAAGCCAATCCATGTAAGCAACGATGGCTATCATTTCCTTGCTATCATTTGGCAATATTTCACCATTCAAACTACGCTGGAAGCAGCCATTGATCCTCATTTGAATATCCTCGGAATTCCCCGATCTTCCACGCACTTTCGGATAGGTGCTTTTGGCAGCGGAATAATTATTTCCAAGTGGAACCGTACCTGCCTGCAAATGACAATTCTGGCAATTCAACCCGTTTGACATTTTTCTAACTTTCCCGTTTGGCCCAAGATATTCCGCCGTATTGGCTATAAGTTCACGGCCATATTTTATCTGGTCAGCATTAGGCTCTTCATCAACAGAAGTCCAATCTGGTGCAGTCCACATACCAACTGGATCCATCAAAGCAGTTGACTTAGTTTCCATCGGTGTTTGTTGAGCGTTGGTTAAATACTCTTGGGATGGCTCAATTCCTGTATAATCAAAATATAAAATACCGCCAACTAAGCCTACAAGGAGGCTAACCGTAACCAGAAGTCCGACAACAAGAGGAAATAGCTTTAAAAGAGGTTTAGAAGTCTGATTCATAATTATATAATCAAGCTACAAAAATGGAGTTAATCATCCTCAAAGCATGTGACGAAGATCACTTTGTCTATAGAAAAAACTATGATTTGAGCTTATGCTGGCATTATTATTTGGCTTCTGCTAAAAAAACCTGCTTTCCTTCTACTGTTCCTTGCACTATAAAATGATCCTGGTACTTATAAAGTTGAATATCGAGTTCATCACCCATGACACATTCCGCAAGGTAATTAATCAGAAATGGAAGTGTATGACAACCGTTTTCACGAAGGATATTTTCCACCCAGCGCACATAGCTGGTATTGTTTACATGATTATTTAAGTCCAGATCCGAATACCTGACTTTCAATTTCTCACTTTTCAGTAATTCCCCTTTTAGTCTGATCTTCTCTGGCTGCCACTCTGGCTTTTCCTCTGGATCAAAAAGCTCCGGCGGAAGCGCTTTTTCTGGCCTAAAAATCCGCTTGGTCACTACATTCATCAGCACCCAAGAACTCATTCCCTGACCGAGAATATCACCTTCGGAATTTGTGATCAAAAACTCACGGAAAGCAAAAAGCTTATCCACCCCCCTACCAGCAGTATAAACCTTGATCGAATCGCCCCAAGAAGGTAGATTTTTGCATTTTATATCAATTCGGGCAAGAATCCATGACAGATTCTGCTCTTGCAAGTTCCTCCCAAAATCAGCAGAATCAGCATGCCTCCAAGCTATTTCCTGAAACAAATTAGATAATGCTGTCAAGCTCAACTTCCCATCAGGATCGACCTGATAGGAACGAACTTCAAAATCTTTTTGAAACTGAAAGGAAGGATTGTAATTCATTTAGCTCGGCTAGGTGAAGGCTTGACAGGAATAAGAAAAACCGCCTTCCTAATACTCGAAAGCAAAGTAATCCCCAATCCAGACAAAGCAATTAATGCAAAAGAGACTTTCAAATTAAATAATTCCGCAATAAATCCTATCAATGGAGGGCCTAGTAAAAACCCGAAGAATGAAATGGTCGACACTAAGGCAAGAGCGACACTTGGAGAATACAACTTAGATCGGCCCGCAATGCTATATGAAAGGGGAATGATCGATGCTACTCCCAAACCGACAAGTAAAAATCCTGCCGTTGACACACCTACGGACGGGAACAAAACTGCTAAACTCAATCCAATAAATATCAAAACTCCACTTATCTGGATTACAGCCACCTTGGTAAATCTTGCAGCTATCTTGTCCGTAATAAATCTTCCTGAAGCCATTGCTCCCATAAAAGCGACGTATCCCAAAGCAATCAATGAAGGGTCTGACTGAACAACCTTCTTGAAGTAAACCCCAGACCAATCAAACATACATCCTTCTGCCATCATACCCAGAAAAGCAATAAGACTGATTCTTAGCAAAAGCGCATCTGGTTTTTTCATAACCAATCCGCCTCCACTTTCGGGAGTTTTTTTATCCTTGATAATATATCCCCTTGCGCTCAAAATAATTACAATAGAGATAACCATCACCGCTGCGTAATGCAGTGCAGGGGAAGCATTGAGAAAAATCATACCTGCTCCAATACCTGCTCCCGTAAATCCTGCCAAACTCCACAAACCATGAAAAGAGGCCAAAATACTTTTGCCCATTTCATCCTCGAGTGCCAGACCCTGGGTATTCAGTGAAATATTCATCACGTTTCCCAGCATTCCATAAAGAACAAGAACCGGAGCCAGCATATATAATGAGGGACTTAATCCAATCAATGGTAACGTCAACGCATAAGCGAAACTGCCAAACATAATGACTTTCCGGCTACCATATTGATGTACTGCCCACCCAGCTATGGGCAAACCTATGACTGATCCGATTGGCAAAAACAACAATAAAGTACCCAATTTACCTTCTGAAAGATCAAATTTGGCTTGTATATCTGGAATTCTAGCTGCCCAAGAGGCAAAACAAAGCCCGATAAAAAAGAAAAAAGCCCCCAGGGCAGTTCGTCTTTTGGAAAGTATGTTCATGTAAATAAATAGGTTTAAGAGGCTCACAAAAGTACGGAACATAACTTCAAAATCATGCGAGCCCCAGAACATTGCTTCTGAAATCTAGTTACCTTAGTCTACCTTATCTTATCAAAATATATATGGAACTGGTCATAGCAGGAGCCGTAATCGTTACCGCAATATTTATTGTGCGCTTTATAATTAAAAAAGTTTTTGACTAAAAAAACCACTTCCCTTTCAGAAAGTGGCCTGAACCAATCAATATTCTAATTCGGTAGTTTATCCGAAAATTTTCCATATACCCAGGTTCCCGCAACTGCTGAAAGTAGTGTCACAAGTACAACTGTGAATCCGCTTCCGATCTGCGCGAAAAGAGGCCCCGGACAGGCCCCAGTAATCGCCCAGCCCAACCCGAAGATAAATCCTCCGATGATCTGTCCCTTACGGAATTCCTTTTTAGGGATTTTGATTTCTTCACCAGCAATGGATTTAATCTTAAATCGCTTAATCAGTTGGATTGAAATAATCCCGGTCACAATCGCCGCACCTATCACTCCATACATATGGAAAGAATCCAATCGAAACATTTCCTGTATCCTGAACCAAGAAATAATCTCGGCTTTCACAAACACAATCCCAAATAAGATCCCGAGAATCAAATACTTTCCCAATGCCAAACCTGTCTCACCAGTCTCCTGAGAATTTGGCGCATCACAAACCACTTCTTGAATATTTCTTTCTGCTACCTTCATTTCTATTTTCGATTAAAATCCTACCAACTTCATTAAAGGAGCCAAAAACACCTGAGTCATCAGAAAACCACCAACCATAAAGAAAATGGTCGCGACTAGTGATGGCCATTGCAAGGAACTGATCCCCATGATCGCATGTCCAGAAGTACATCCGCCGGCGTAGCGAGTTCCAAATCCAACAAGAAATCCTCCTAAAACAAAGAATACTAATCCCTTAGCAGTGAATAAATTTTGCCAAGAGAAAATATCCGATGGCATCAAGCCTGAGAAATCGGTGATGCCTAATGCTGCCAAATCAACTTGCGTCTGTGTGGCAATGACTATTTCATTAGGATTTGACATAAATGTGGTAGCCACAAAACCTCCTATCAAAACGCCAAGTACAAAGACCAAATTCCAAGTCTCCTTTCTCCAGTTATATTGAAAAAAGGGGATTTTCGCAGGAATGCATATCGCACAGATATGTCGAAGAGAAGAAGAGATGCCAAAACTCTTGTTTCCCAAGATCAATAAGGCGGGAACGGTCAGGCCAATCAACGGCCCTGCCACATACCATGGCCATGGCTGGGATATCCAATCAATAAATTGATTCATATGTTATATGTTTGAGGGTAATTTATTTACCAAGCAGCATTGATTCCAGGAGCCTCATTTTCTTTGGCTTGCTGGCAGGAAGACCGATGACGTCCCAATGGCTATCTGGAGACCGAAGTCCCCTCAATGCTAGTGTTAAGCAAATCCTACGATACTCTATCATTTAGCTTTCTTAATAGCCGTGGTCTGTGGAGACACAGACCACTTCTATGAAATCTTGACTCTTGGATCTAGCTTCTTGAATCTTACGTCTTGATACTTACAATAACGTAGTAGGACATACGTAATCGGTTACTTCAAACTTTTCAGAATCCTTGATGGCTTGAAATCCACCATTGACATCTATCAAATTATCATATCCTCTTGCTCGTAAAATAGAATTAAAGACCATGGATCTATAGCCACCTGCACAATGCACGTAATATGTTTTGTCCTTATTAATTTTCAGCATGCTCTCGTTGATGTAATCAAGGGGGGCGTTCTCTGCATTCTCTACATGCTCTGAAAGGAACTCACTGTTCTTTCTGACATCCAGAATATTGATCTCCTGATTTTCTGCTTGTCGTGGTGCTAGCTCCTCAGCTGAAATGGATTCAATCTGATCGATTTCATGTCCTGCCTTCTTCCAAGAATCAATTCCTCCGTCCAAATATCCAATTGCATAATCATAGCCTACCCGAGCCAATCTCGTGATGACTTCTTCTTCTCTTCCTTTATCAGCTACGACTAGGATTTCTTGTTTCAGATCAGGGATCATAGCTCCCACCCAAACAGCAAAACTTCCATCAATTCCAATATTCACTGAATTTGGTACAAATCCTTTTGCGAAAACCTGAGGAGCACGGGTATCCAAAATCAAAGCACTTGTCTCATTCGCTACTGCTTCAAATTCGGCTGGATTTAAGGGCCTAACTCCTCTTTCCAATACCTCATCAATGCTGTCATATCCTTCAATGTTCATCATCACATTCTGAGGAAAATAGGCAGGCGGTGGAGTCAAACCCGTAAGCACTTCCTTAATAAACTCTTCCTTCGTCATCTCTTGAAGAGCATAATTTGTTTTCTTCTGGTTCCCCAATGTATCGGAGGTCTCTTTACTCATATTTTTTCCGCAGGCAGATCCCGCTCCATGTGCTGGATACACAATCAGATCATCTGGCAAAGGCATGATTTTATTCCGCAATGAATCGTATAGATATCCTGCCAGTTTATCTTGAGTTAACTCTGCTATGACTTTCTGTGCCAGATCAGGTCTTCCCACATCTCCTATAAACAGGGTATCACCTGTGAAAATTGCCTCAGGATTACCTTCTTCATTATAGAGCAAGTAACATGAACTTTCCATCGTATGTCCAGGAGTGTGAAGAACTTTTACTTTAGCCTTACCAATCTTGAATTCCTGTCCATCTTCAGCTACAATTGCATCAAAACCCATTTTCATGGTCGTAGGTCCATAAACAATCGAAGCGCCAGTCTTTGCAGACAAGTCCTGATGTCCAGACACGAAGTCCGCATGAAAGTGTGTTTCAAACACATACTTGATTTTAGCATTTCTTCGCTCAGCCTTCTCGATGTAAGGTTGAACTTCTCTAAGCGGATCAATGACCGCTGCCTCTCCATCTGACTCAATGTAGTAAGCTCCTTGAGCCAAGCAGCCAGTATAAATTTGTTCGATTTTCATGTGTTTATATTTTGTTTTTAAAGGCCACATGGAATCTCGCAGGCTTAACATCAACCCTCGGTGTAACGCTGAGTCATGCTCGATTTCATATGTATATTATTTATTTCTAATGGATACTCAAAAGTAGAACCTTCTGTCTGAGCGTAGAATGACTTTTGTCACACAACAATCAGACAGATTCTTTGATGTTGCTAGTGAGCGTTTTAACTAGTTGATGAGTCGGTACTACGCCAGACTCTCTCCATAGAATTTTACCTTTCTGGAAAAGAATCAACGTTGGCACACCGCGAACTTGAAATTTGCTCGCCGCCAATTGATTTTTATCTACATCTACTTTCAGAATGCGAACTTTATCACCCATTTGCTTGGCTGTGTCTTCCAAAATGGGCTGCATCATTTTACATGGACCGCACCAAGTGGCGAAGAAATCTACCAATACAGCTTGGTCTCCATCAATCAATTCTTGAAATGTTTTGGCTTGAGTACTCATGCTTTCTAGTTTTTAGTCACAACAAAAGTAGAAGCAAAATCAGTTCAGAATGGTAATTTATATCACATAGGGAGGACCACGTAAATCACTAAGAGTTTTAAAATACCTAAAATCGCCTTATTTGGCATTTATTTTTTTTATTTTCGCCTGTCAAATTCCATTCATTAAATGCTCAATTACAAGCAAATCAATAATCTGACCGGTTGGGTCGTTTTTGCGGTAGCTACTCTGGTTTACGTTCTTACTGTCGAACAAACTGCTAGTTTCTGGGATCCAGGAGAGTTTATTGCCGTAGCCTACAAACTCCAAGTACCTCACCCTCCAGGGGCTCCATTCTTTCTATTAGTCTATCGCATGTTTAGTTTCTTCGCTTTCGGAGATCCTCTGCAGGTAGCCTATTGGATGAATATCGGTAGTGCGCTATTCTCAAGCTTCTCCATCTTATTCCTTTTTTGGTCCATTACTTTATTTGGGAAAAGACTTTTCAATGTAACAGAAGGCCAAGAAAGCAAAGGAGAAACGATCACTTTGTTGGGAGCTGGAATCGTCGGATCAATGGTTTATACCTTCTCAGACAGTTTCTGGTTTTCGGCTGTGGAATCAGAAGTCTATGCCATGTCCTCGTTTTTCACTGCGATAGTAATTTGGGCATTCTTAAAGTGGGATGTAATCAAAGACCCTCGTGAAGAAAACAAATGGATGATTTTCATTGCTTACTTGGTCGGACTTTCTATTGGCGTCCACTTGCTAAACTTAGTTACCTTACCTGCTTTGGCACTCATCTATTACTTTAAAAAATACGACAAGCCAAACTTTAAAGGAGCTTTAATTGCGATGTTCCTTGGTGGAGTAGCATTGATCATTATCAATAACCTCATCATTCCTGGACTTCCTAGTTTGGCAGGATCTATGGAGATTTTCTTTGTAAACAGTATTGGTTTGCCTTTTGGGTCAGGAATCGTAGTATTTATGATCTTGTTTTTCGCAGGAGTATTTTTTGCCTACAGATATTCTCGCAAAAAGGGAAATGCGATTCTTAATACTGCTCTTTTATCCTTTATTTTCATTCTGATCGGCTATTCGAGCTATGCACTGATCGTCGTGCGTGCAAATCAAGATCCGATTATCAATGAAAATGCCCCAAAAGATATTATCAGTTATGTTTCATACCTGAAGCGAGAGCAATATGGCTACAGACCTCTGCTTCATGGACAGTACTTCACTGCGCAGCTGGTTTCTCAGGAAGAAGGCGCTCCTGTCTATATGAAGGGCAAGGATAAGTATGAGATTGTAGACTATTCTTTGGAAAATACCTACGATCCTACAAAAACGACTATTCTTCCACGTATTTACTCTACGCAAGAAAGCCACAAGAGACTTTATCGCCAAAAGCTTGGTCTGAGAGAAGGGCAAGATCCTTCCTTCGGAGACAACCTGTACTTTATGTTCTCACATCAGTTAGGGCACATGTATTGGCGCTACTTTATGTGGAATTTCTCAGGCCGGGAATCTGATTTTAGTGATGCGCCATGGATAGGAATCACGGATGCATTCAAAGATTATCCAGATTACATTACTGAAAATAAAGGTCACAATAACTATCTGATGCTTCCCCTTTTGTTGGGAATCATCGGTTTGTTCTTTCAGGCTAAAGTAGATCCAAAATCTTTCTATGTAAATCTCATGCTATTTCTGATGATGGGCGTAGTGCTGGTGATTTACCTGAATTCACCTCCGGTAGAGCCGAGAGAGCGGGATTACATTTATGTGGGTAGCTTCTATGCATTTGCCATTTGGATCGGAATTGGCGTGATGGCTATTGCCCATATGATTGCCAAAGGAACTAAAAACCTGGCAACAGCAGGAATCATAGCAACCCTGCTTACCATACCAGTTGCAGGATTGATGGCTGGTCAAAATTGGAATGACCACAACAGAAGAGACAGATATTTCTCAGTGGATTCTGCTCGAAACTTCCTAGCCTCTTGCGCACCAAATGCGATCCTATTCACAGGTGGAGACAATGACACCTTCCCTCTTTGGTATGTTCAGGAAGTAGAAGGATTTCGTACTGATGTGCGTGTGATCGTACTCAGTTATTTCGATACTGATTGGTATGTGGAGCAAATGACTAGACCTGTGAATGAATCTGAAGCACTGCCTTTCAGTCTGGATGCTAATCGCTACCAAAAAGGAACTAATGACGTCCTTTATGTAATGGAAAGAGAGAATCTAAATGCTATCTCAGTCCGGGAATACTTAAAACTTCTAAACTCAGGTTCTGATCTTCTCAAAATGGAAACGGGCGGCAAATCCGTTGCGAATATGGTTCCTTCGAGAAATCTTATTTTGGAAGTTGACAGTTCGGCTGTTGCCAATAAAGACATCATTCCGGAGCAGTTCGCTCCATTGTTTTCACCACAAATGAATCTCCAGGTCACTGGAAATTATGTCACCAAGGGCACGCTGATGCTAATTGATTTGATTGCTTCCAATAATTGGGATCGCCCGATTTACTTCAACAATACTTCGCTTGCGACCATTGGGATCAACATCCAAGAGCACGTAGTGATGGAAGGGTTGACTTACCGTTTGCTTCCTGTGAGAAAGCCAGAACACATCCGTGATGAGTTGGTAAACACAGATGTGGCCTATGAAAACTACATGACCAAGTTTGCATTCCGAGGCATGGATAATCCTGATGCCTATTTGGATGAGGAATATAGAAGATTCGCTTCTAACCACCGAAGTGCGCTGAACAGCATCGCTATTGCATTGCTGGATGAGGGTGATATGGAAAGAGCTGCAACACTTCTAAACTATGGCTTGGAAGTAATGCCAAATGAAGCGATCCCTTATGATCTCTCCAGTGGGCAGTCAGTCCCTCTTTTCTTCGAAGTAGGTGAAGATGAAAAAGCGCTGGACATTATCGATAAAGTCTCTAAGAAGTCTCTTGATATGATTGAATTCTACACCGAAGAAAACAGAACTTACGACAGAGAGATGATGATATCAATTGAGATGATCCGCTATTTCATTCCGTTATTGGAGGAAAGAGGATACCAGGAAAAAGCCCAAGAACTCAAGCTTAGAATGGAACAATTCCTTGGCTCGCAGGAAAGTGGCGGAGGGGTGTTGAATAGAAGATAAAAGTTGATTTTTCAAATAAAAAGGGATTCGAAATTGATTCGGATCCCTTTTTTTATGTTTTTATTGACCACGAAGACCGCGAAAGGAAGCGCAAAAATCACAGCTCCCTCAGGGAAGATTATCATATTTTGCTTTATTGATAAAGCAATTTTAGATCTAATTGATCTATGGATAAAGCAAAATGTAACATTTCAGCTTTAGTCAAAGGATGATTTAAAAGCTATATTTTATGCAATATCTACAATGATGTAAAATTCAAAACAACACCCGCGTCCTCTGTGAAAAATCTTGCAAACTCTGTGGCTAAAAAAATCAAATAAACCGCTTTATAATCCATAAAATCAAAGCCAATAGAAACACTACAATTGAAATCTTATTGATTCCATGCATCATTCGTAGGTTGATGCTTGACTTCTGATTAGGATCTGGCTTTTGAAAAACACGGACAAAATAGTTTCCAAATTCACCCATCTTGAAGAAATCTTTGACTTTGTTATTTTCAGACATGGTTTGATTTTATTGGGTAAACAGTCAGGTTTGTATAATGGTTTACTGAATTCTCAAGAACCTAATTCTGGAGAAGCAGGCTAACGATAATAATTAAATAATTTCCGGTTCGTTCCACATGCCGTCTTCTTTGATAATTTCTATCAATTTGTCTACGGCCTTTTCTGAAGGGACAGATCGCTTCATCACTTCTTTTCCTTTGTAAAGAGTGATTTTACCTTTCCCTGAACCCACGTAACCATAATCAGCATCAGCCATCTCTCCAGGGCCATTTACGATACAGCCCATAATTCCGATTTTCACGCCTTTCAAGTGATCAGTTCGCTTACGGATCATAGCCGTAGTTTCTTGCAGGTCAAAGAGTGTTCTGCCACAGGAAGGGCAGGAAATGTATTCCGTCTTAGACATCCTAGTTCTAGCCGCTTGGAGCACTCCAAAACCCACAGAATTATGAAGTTTGATTTGTGCTAGAACTTCCTCGCGGGAATGTGCTTTCTCCTTTTCTAAAGAAATAAAGATTCCATCGCCCAAGCCATCTATTAACAACCCTCCTACGTCAGTTGCTGCATAAAGCATGGTTTCATCCTGAGACTGATCTGGGTAGCTTACTTTCACAATCACCGGGACCTCGGTCTTGGCTTCAAGCAAACTCACGAAAGCTCTTCTCAAGGCAGGCATTGCATGTTTATTCTCTGTTTTCAGGATAAAAACAGTATTTTTTCTCTGGTCTGCTAACACGATTGCTTCAGCAATTTCTGTATCGAAGACTTCAAGGAAATTCAATTCTGAATGGAATTTCTCAGCAGTTGAGAAACTCACCAAATCGAAAAGTGGGAATTTATTTTGCTGGTCAGATCCGACAGTCCAAATCGCCGCATCCTGGATTTCCTTCATACCGTTTGGCAGCATAAAAGGAATTGGATTCGCACCAGAATAAACGAAGTCGCAACCCTGATCATTCATTTTCCACTTGTCCAGTTCTGGCAAATAGAAATGACCTACGGACTTCATTTCCTTCTCGGTGATTTTCTCAATCTTCGATATATCAGTAATTACTCTAGGGACATTATGCCCTCCAAAATTGTAAGTCTCTTCACTGTGGCGCTTAAAATGCTCGTATGGATTTACCGGGTATTCTTGAATTGGCTTGATCTCAGCGTGTCCTGAGCGTTTTGCATAACGATCAATTAATGCTTTTGCCACTGGCGCTTCAAACTCAGGGTCTTCGGTCAAGGATACCCGAACCGTATCCCCTAATCCATCTTCCAATAAAGTACCGATGCCTACTGCCGACTTGATCCTTCCGTCTTCCGCTTCTCCTGCTTCAGTTACTCCGAGATGAAGCGGGTAAGGTTTGAAACCACCTTGATCCAATTTCTCAACAAGTAATCGGTAGGCTTGAACCATCACTTGCGTATTGGAAGACTTCATAGAAATCACGATATCGAAGTAATTCTCATCCTCACATATCCTCAAAAACTCCAACGCTGACTCTACCATTCCCAGTGGAGTATCACCGTATCTACTCATGATCCGATCAGAAAGAGAACCGTGATTGGTCCCAATTCGCATAGCTGTGCCGTGCTCTTTACAGATTTTCACCAAAGGCAAAAACCGCTCGCGAATACGGTCCAACTCTTCCTGATAAGTTGCATCAGTATATTCTATTACTTCAAATTTCTTTTTGTCAGCATAATTCCCCGGGTTCACACGCACTTTCTCAACTATCCTCGCTGCAACTTCAGCAGCATTTGGAGTAAAGTGAATATCAGCAACCAATGGTGTATTGTAGCCTCTTTTGCAAAGCCCATCCTTTATATGTTGAAGATTTTCTGCTTCCTTAATACTTGGCGCAGTGATTCTTACAAGTTCACAACCCGCCTCAATCATACGGATACTTTGCTCGATGGAGCCCTCGGTGTCCATAGTATCCACCGTTGTCATGGATTGCACCACAATTGGATTATCTCCGCCTACGATGACATCACCGATTTTCACAGGAATAGTTTTTCTCCTGGAATAACTTGTCAAGCTATCGCAATACAGCTGATCTAATGATTTGATTATTGGCTCCATGTGGGTTATATATCTCCTAATTGAGGTCGGATTACTAATTCTTCAACAACTGATTGAGGCGAAAGTTTATATGCAGCCCAGACACTTTCGGCTACATCCTCGGCTTTCATAAATCTTTCGATCGGCATATCAACCCCTTCCCAGCTTGCGGTGTAAGTTGCTCCAGCAAGGATAGAGGTTACTTTGATTTGGTGAGGTTTCAACTCTTCCCGCAGGCATTTGGTCATACCCAACATAGCCCATTTTGATACAGCATAACTCCCACCATTTGGATAGGCAGTCAAGCCTGCTACTGATCCCATACTGAAAATATGACCTGACTTGCGGGCAATCATTTCCTGAGCAAATCCTCTGGTCAAGTAATAAGCAGAATACAAATTGGTCTCCATCATCAGTTCAAAATTTCCTGCTGGCTCGTCATGAATCGCTCCTGGGATAAACACTCCAGTATTATTCACCAATACATCCGGAATACCCACAGCCTTTATTTCAGCTACAAATTTCAACACATCAGCTTTTTTGGAAAGATCAGCCTGCATTGCACTTACTTTTATGCTAGTATATTTTTCTTCCAAAGAAGTCTTCAATGCAGCAAGATCAGCCTCATTACGCGCACAGGTGAAGATATCAAAACCCTCCGCTGCAAATCGCTCAATGATAGCTCTTCCTATTCCCTTTGTGCCTCCAGTAACGAGGATGCTTTTACTCATTTGATTCGTAGTTTAATAGTTAGTATGACAACTATTTAGCTTACGCAAAGTTACATTTTTTTATCAAAACAGCGCTGAAACTTGCATTCTCCCTACATGGACTATCCTTTCCAAGCCCTGAGAATTCCTGCCTTCATAAACTAGATTGAGCTGTAGTCCTTCCCCAATCTTTTGTAGCCAGTTGACATTCCAGGTCAAATTGCTGCCTGGAGTCAACGCTTGAAGCATTTCATAGCCAACAGGAGAATTAGCGACACCATTGTAATCGATCTGAATCAATTTCAAATTCCCTGTCAATGTGGTTTTTACCGCGCGTGAAAGACGAAGATCTATCCCCACTTGATGCAATAAGGCCTTTTCTTTGAACTCCACTGTGGCAGTATTTACTTTCCCAGTAAAATTATATGTCGCTGTAGTCCTGAAATATGGAGTGGGTTGCCAAGAAAATTCAGGGCCAATTTGATTTTGAGAGATATTGTAATTTCTATTATCTAAGAAATCTGAAGCAGAAATCCGATTGCCTATACCCGCCAAAACCCTTATAGTTGTCTGCCCATTGAAATTATATCGGGTATTCAATTTCCAATCTTTCTGAATTAAATCTTCGAAACCTCCGGATAATAACTGCTTAAACTGAGAATCAAAATACGATAGATCAAAACCGTAGTTAGCAGAAGCGCGATTGAAGAAGAAGCTAGATCGTATCACCTGACGAAGTGAGAGAATTTCTTCACGATTCACTCCCCCTACAAAGGGGTTTATTCGATCCACAAAGTCATCCGAAGTTACTTTTTTCTCCACACTTAGGCTTGTAGTATTCGAAAATTTATGTAGAAATGCCCGCAAGCCCCCACCCTCTTTCCAGATTTCAGGGAATTTTGCCTGAAGTCTATAATTTAAAATACTGGTGTACGCCTGAATGTAGGTGTCAGTCGGTACAAAAATTTTAATGTACTGCTTCTCCTCAGGATTTATCGCAAGATAAAACTCATTCAGCTGCTGTACACCATCACCATTATCGTCACGCCAAGTATGTGTACCATCGCCATTTGGAGCTGGTAAAAAGACAAATTCACGCTGCAATTCGCGCCCATTTCCAATAGCATAGCTTACTTCATTTCGAATTAGATTTTTACCCAAACTTCCTTGATAATCAAGCTTGCCCATCACATTTAGTTCGGATTCTAAGTCGCGCTGCAAATATTCTAATTCACGGTACGTGAACGTGCTGCTCAAACTGTGTTGAGTCCATTGCTTTCGGAACGTGAAGTTGGAGGTAAAAGCTCTGGTATCTTTTAACAGTTCACCAGCAAAAGGGGCTTTATCCTCACGCCATGCAGCATCTGCCAAAAAGGAATAGCTAAGCGAGTCATTGCTTCGCAAATAGAGCAAATGCTGCTTAAAATTCATTGCGGTACTTTGCACAGAATCTGTCTCCGCATTCCTGTAGGCATTTTGATCCAAAGAGAACTGATAACCCGGAACGATTATTTTAGAATTATAACTCACATCTCCGAGATATCTAGTCCAATCAGACTTCAGTGAATCCTGATCTGAATTCAATCGAAAGAATTCTTGTCTGAGTCGAATTTTACTCCCCAACTGCAAGTTCCAGTTTGCAGAATGCTGTGTGCCGTTTAGTACATTTTCTCTATTTCTTAAGTAAAAAAGATAGTCAAAGCGATTGTGCGCATCCTTTTCAAAACCAATACCCGCACGAAAAAACTGCTCGGCAGCAGCATTTTGCAAAGTTTCCGGACTCAATCCCCAATCCCGGTCAAACTCAATGAATCTGAAACGATCAATAAAATTGAAGTATGTTGAGTTGTACTCGTATTCCGTCTGTCCCTTCATAGTATAGCCTTTGAAAAGTGAGGACTCCCGACCCTCACTTTGCAGACCCACCTTCATCCCCAGCCCTTGGTTATCCTTATCATCCGATCCAGAAAACAGATTATTGTCCACTGAAGAAAGAGCCAGTTCTGTATAGACTTTTTCGTGCTCATTCAGCTTTATTCTTGTTCCTGCCGTCACCATCCGCTTGCTATCAGGAAGTGGAAGTTGGGACAAAATGGAATAATCACCCTGAGACTGTCCATTCAGCCTTGGAACATATTCGTAGACTGTTCCATTGGACAATTGGCTGGAGCGACGATAATCTCCAAGCCCGGCACCAACTTGTGAAAAGCCCAATTCATAATGCGCCAATTCAGGATCATTCGAATATTCATAATAAACCAAGGAATCCCCAAACTCATCAAATTCAGTAATTTTCGCATATAAAATCCTGTTCTGATCAAAAGCTACGCTATCGATCCTCGGAATTCTAGCGAGTTCTGCACTGTCACCCACTGAGGCCATAAGACCAAGTTCTTCCTGCGAGAAATCAGTAAATAAAGGCCTGTTTCTATTGTCCTTTTCCTGATAATAGTTCAAATACACATCAACTTTGCCATTGGTTTGTGTATGATTAGCACCAATAATAGATCGAGAGTAATTCCGCTCCGCATATTCAAAATCCACACGAACCCGAGAATATTGCGTAATCAGAACTTTGGGAGTAAAGGTGATTTCTGCCTGATTATAATCAATCACATAATCTTCATTAAATCCACGTTTGAGCTGTTTTCCGTCTAAAAACACGCGCTCTGAATTTGCCATAATGATTACAAAACGTTCACTATTTGGCCCACTAACCCGATAAGGGCCGAGCACTCCTTCCAAAATAGGTAATTGTATGGAAGCGAATTTCCCTTTGGCGATAGAGGCAAACGCCTGTGAACTTGCAGTCCAGTTATCGTTCAATTTGTAATCTGAAGTAAATTGAAGTCCCTGCACATTTTTATAGTACCGCAAAAACTCAGATTGTCTTTGCTGCAGCACCACATCACCCGCAGCCAAGCTAAAATCATCGTTATAAAGTTCGATCAGCACATTATCAAAATCCTGAATCTGCTGAGTATTTCCCTCAGGCTGGAAAGGAACATTTTGATCGGTAATACTTGCCCGGATTTTTAGATTTTCAGAAATATCACCTTCCAGTTGAAGGTTTAGAGCGGAGTTCACAAATACGTTTTGCGTATTTCCGAAGGATATTCCCCGTGTGAGACTTCCGGATTTATAGAGATTTGTAGTGGGAAAAAGCTCTTCGCGAAAGTCAAAGGCTGGCAACTCTGCCATTCGATTATCTTTAAATTGAGCGGTGGAGTCATAATCCGATAATAAAGTCCTTCGTGCAATCGGCTGATCTAAGCGAATTGAAAAAGTTCTGTAGCAGAGCAAAAGTGAATCCGGTTTGATGTCATTTCCAAAAACCACCAGAAGCTTATTCGTGCTAAGTTCATACTTGAAATTATAGGATTTTCCTTTTTTATCGGTAAACCCAATGCTCTCCTCCAGTAGGGAAAGTGAATCCGGAACAGCCGGGGTTTCGAATATCTCCGACTGTACCCATCGGCATTTTTCCTGAGCTTTAACCGAAGTAAAAAAGCTAAGCAACAAAACCCAGAAAAGTAGCCAAACTCGCATGCTCACTTCTAAATGCCTTTTGATTGAAAGGTACTAAAAAGATGAATTATCCTATCAATGGAAAGGTGAGATAGAAAGTAGTTCCCTTACCAATCTTAGTTTCAAACCAGATTTTGCCTCCCGCAGTCTCAACACCACTTTTTGCGATAGCCAATCCCAAACCAGATCCGGTGGACTTGGTCGAGAAATTAGGGATGAAAATCTTATCCTTCAGGTCATCTGAAATGCCTTTGCCATTGTCCGAAATTTCAAGGAAAACGGCCTGATCTGTCATCCAAAGCCATATTCTAATTACTGGCCTCACTCCCGGCTCTACGGCCTGAATGCCGTTTATTACGAGATTTGATATCACTCTTCCAAAAAGCTTATCATCTCCCATAATCGGAATATTCTTGGTAAATGAATCATCTTGGAAAACCAATTCTACTTGTTGGTCACCACTGAACAGCTCCAAGACTTTATTCAGCACCGATTTAAAATTCATCAACTCGTTATTCGGCAGTGGCATTTTTGCAAAAGTTGAAAACGAAGAAGCTATTCCACTGAGCGCATCCACTTGGTGAATTAACGTTTCCAGTGATCTTTTCAGCTTTTCAGCGTCGTCCAGTCTTCCTGCGTCTTGGAGACGGATCAAATGCTGGAGTGTAAGCTTCATTGGAGTCAACGGATTTTTGATCTCATGGGCAACTTGCTTTGCCATCTCCCGCCATGCAGATTCTTTCTCGGTAGAAGCAAGTACTTTCTTACTGTTTTCCAGTTTGAAAAGCATGTTGTTATATTCATTTACCAGCAGGCCAATCTCATCTTTGGAACCCCAGTACATAGGCTCATTATTCTCCAAGTTGGTGGCTTTTAACTTTTGTGTAAGCAATTTAAAAGGGAAAGTAAGATTGGTCGAGACAAAGTAAGACACGAACAAAAACAAGATAAAAATCACCACAAAGGCATTGAAAATATTGCTCAACACATCAGCAATCAGTGTATTCAATTCCGTCTCTGATTCGAAGAAAGGCACCGCCAAAATCCCTAGATTCTCTTGGCTAGCTGCGGCAGGAATTGATAAATAAACCGCCTTATAACGCAATCTGCCTATTTGTTCTTCTGCCAAATACTGACTTTGGCCCATTTCCTCGATCTCAGCGATTGCCTTTGGATTGATCAGAGGAGCAAGAATTTTCTTATCAAAGATGTTCGGACGATTTGTGGATTCCAGCTTTCCCTCTGCGCTGTAAAGATGGATATCACTAGCGGTTGTATTGGCCAGTTCATTTACCTCTTCGTTGAGTGCATCACTATCCACAATTCCAAGTCGTTGATTATTCAGGAAGCTGCCGAGATTACCTCTGATCAGTGCCGCCTTTTGGATATACTGTCGATCTAGATCATCGCGATAACTATTTGCCAAAAGGCCAATGGTTATAATACTGATAATGATAATAGGAAAGAAAAAAGCGAAATTCAGGTAAAGTTGAAGCTTAGTGGAATAATTGAATTCAAAATTTTTGACTCCTGTGATTAGGGTATTGATCAGAATAGTTAGGAAAGTCATGATCACAAAGAGCACGAAGAACAGGGATATATTTCCAAAAAAGTGCGCTAAGGAGATATTCCTGGAGGATATGACAATCAATTCATCCCCATTTTTTATCCCAAAATGATGAAACCCACCTTGATGAACGCCTTCCGTCAACAACCCTTTCCTATTTAAAACCTGCTCAAAACCATTGCTCAGATAATTAAACGAACCAGAGTTCCTGATAAATTCACTATCCTTGAAAATAGCATAGTCATAAAGTACTTGATCAAGCTTGTCGTTATATTTCTTATCCAACAATAATTTAGGATAGACACTTGTAGGCTGAACTCGTAGCTGTCGAAGCTCAAGAAAAACAGTTCCAAGCGATGAACCTTCTTTGCTCATTGGTACAAATGCTACAAAGCGATTTCCACTAGTAGACTCATTGCCACGGATAAAATACAAATCTTTAACGCTCGTGGCATAGTCACTTTTCATATATTCAAGCTGAAGATCCTTAATGTTTTCTGAATCTGAAGAACCTAAAATCTGCTGACCTGATGATGAAAAAATACGGACTTGGACTTCAAACTGATCAAAGTAATTATCCAGATAAATTCTTCGGATTTTAGTTTCTATCGGTTCCTTGGAGAAAAGTGGGTCAGCAATTCTATTTTGAATGAACAAATCACTTTTGATGCGAGTGAATATTTCTCCTAAAAAAAACTCTGTCATTACATCATTCTCGATTAGATTTTGATTTGCAAAGCGAGTTTTGGATTGCATCAATACACTTTTCTCCGTCTGAAAAGTACTAATACCCCCTACAATTGCCGTCACCAGGCACGCAAAGAAAAAGGTGAGAAAAGTGTCCAATCCTAGCCTAAAGGCATTTTTAAAAAGCTCAAGCCTAATAATAGTAATTAAAAACCCTAGATGAATAAACCAAACTACACCGCCCCAAACTGTAAAAAAGAATAAGATTCCTCCAATGGGAAGCCCAATGATTACTATCCATTTGTAATAAACTTTTTTGCGCGGGTTGATCTCCAATAGCAAACTAAACAACGTCAGTGTAAACAACACATACATTGCACCCCATAGAAACAGCATGAAGAAACTTATCCCCTTAAACCAATCAAAGGAAGGGATAGAGCTAATGTCCAAAGCCCATTGGGAATTGATCATCAAATCCCTTGGTAGTGACCACACCATATACATACCAATGGAGCTCACAAGTAATGAGAAAAAGAGGAATACACGGACCTCATTCGGTGACTTCAAGACTTTAATCTTCTCATGCATTGCTCTGGACGCAAGCTGGTAGATCACCATTGCCAAGATAAGAACACCACATAGGGTATTGATCAGTAAATCTCCAAGACTTGGATTGAACCAAGAAGATGCATAATTAACTGGATCAAATAATGACAAATTCAGATAGTTGCTTGGGAAATCCAGCAACAACATCATCATTCTAAATGCGCCAAGAACAAAAATCGCATAACCTATAGACTGCCATCTTCTTCCAGATTTCCACTTGGTAAGTACAAAATCAGAGCTCAACAGGAAATAAAGCAGGAAAACTGAAGTAAAGAAAATTAGTATAGCGGGGTTAACTACTCTTCCTGCCGGACTGTAGCCAAATAGGAAATTGATTCCAAAAAGCGGTATCCCTGCTGGGTTCTTAACAATTGATGTTCCTTCATCAGGATTAGCAAAAAGCTCGAACCGATCGTTGCCAAAGATGTTTGGATTAGCACCTGTGATCAAATAATTGTTCTCAATATTCCCTGGCCAAATCAAGCGAAGTACATGAATCATCACATACTCAGCCCCATTCCTTTTGACATTTCTAACCTTAAGCAATAATGTCCCATAGGGATCTTCAAGGAGTTGGTATTCTCTTGCAAGGTCTACTTGAGAAAAATCAAGCGTAAGTGTAAAATCTGACCAATACAAGAGGTCTTTTTGGGGACTAATAATAAAAAATGGATGTTTGTGAATAGGTGTACTTATCAGACCAAAACTTAAGGTATCATTTGGTCTGATATCCATTAGAATCTGAATAAAATCCTCATCGAATTCCTTATCAACAGCCTGAACGCGGTCCTGTAAAGCTTGCAAATAGGTGTCCTGTTCGCTTTTCTGAAAGAAAAAGAAATTCAAGACCAACACAGCAAGAAGAGAGAAAATACTGATCAAGATGATCAGGCGACGGGAATCATGCTTCATTTAGGTGTAAAATAAAAAAAGCAAAGTCCTTGATCAAACTTTGCTCCTCTATTCGATTAGTGCAGTGCTATTTTTGCCTTTCTTTTTTTAGCATTTCGATACCAGAAAAAGCCCAGCACCATAGCGATAAGATAGGGCATAACAAACAGGTACATGATTCCAAGATTCAAACCAGCTCCAATACTTGTATCACCATTACTTACATTATTTTCTACAGATGCCCGACACATAGCGCATTGAGCAAAACTTGCTGTTTGGGTCAGCAAGACTACGAGTGAAAGGACTCCTATTTTGAAAGCTTTTTTCATGCTATTTCCTACGTCTGCGACGTGTCCGGGTTCTAATGAATATAATAAGGACTGATCATCAGGTACACTATCACCCCACTGACAGTCACATAAAGCCAGATTGGATAGGCAAATTTAACAACTTTTCTGTGCTTCTCACGCTGATCAGTGTATCCATAGTAATAAGCAAAGAGGATTGGAAAAAGTGCAACCGCAGCCAAAATTATATGTGTCAGTAATAAGAAATAATAAACGCTTCTAACCACCCCTTCCCCTCCAAATGAAGTTCTTTCAGCTCCTGCATGATAGATCACGTAAGAAACCAGGAATATTGCCCCCAATCCAAATGCGATTGTCATAGAGGCACGGTGATAGGGAATATTTCCTTTTTTGATAAATAACAATCCCGCAACTAGGGCTAGGGTGGCTGCAGTATTGATCACTGCATTTAGATGTGGAAGAAAATATACCCATTCCGCTCCTAAATCAATTTTAGAAGGCATGAATATAAGTACTGCAACAGCGACAGGTATGATTACAGAAATGGCAATAATCCATCCCCTAACCTTACCCTCATTTTCTAACAGACTATTTTCCTTCGTTTGCATGTAATAATACTTTAGTCTCTAACATCAATAAATCCACATCCTCACGGGAGGTTCCGCTGTAGTATCCTCTGATCCGTCCAAGTTCATCGACAAGCACAAACTTGTCACTATGCACAAAATCATCTGGAACCCCCAACCCATCAACAGTCGGAATAATAAATCCACATTTGGCTAAGTCATAGGTTTCTTGAACTCCCCCAGTAAGAAAGTCCCACTTACCAGCGTCTGCATTATGCTCTTCAGCATATTCTTTAAGAATTTCAGGTGTATCATAAGTTGGATCGATACTAATGGACATGATCTGAATTTGATCATTGTCTCTAAACATATCATTGACCCGCTCCATTTCTGCTGACATTTTAGGACAGATACTCGGACATGATGTAAAGAAAAAGTCCACTATGGTAACCTTCCCCTCCATATCTTCTCTTCCTACTTTTTCACCTTCTTGATTGGTGAACGAGAACTCAGGGATGTAATGCTGAGTAGTATCAGCAATTGGACATTCTCTAAATGGATTATCCACTCCTTTTTCAAAAAAGACAGGGATATCGTAATTGTTACTGCCAAAGCCTTTAAGAAACAGGAAAATCAAAATGGGCACCAAGAGGATGCAAACAAGCACTAACCCTTGCAAAATTCTCAAACTTCTCATAATAGGGGGTTAACAAAAAAGAAGGTCAAAGTGTCTAACTTCAACCTTCTTTTTTTGAAAATTATTTTGAAATTCTGACTAAAACCAGCGCATTGAAAATATGTCTGAGCCTTCTTTTAAAAGAACTATGATCAGCCAGAACAAAAATGCGATAGGCACTAAGATGGCATAGATCATCGGCTTAACCTCGTCACCAAGGTGCATAAATTCCATCATGATATATTTGGCTTTCCATACAGTCAACGCGATGAACAGGAAGTAAAGCAAAATACCTCTATCCATGGTGAAAGCCATTACAAATTCCGCAGTGGTAATAGCAAGCAAAATGAAGGCAGTCTTCCAAATTTTCTTGATCTTATCATTATTCCTAGGAACAACGTTAAGCGTTGATTTATTTTCTTGAATATCCATAATTCTAATTTTTATAGCTTAGATCAGGTAGAATAAAGTAAATACAAAGACCCAAACCAGGTCAACAAAGTGCCAGTATAATCCGATTTTTTCAACCATTTCATAGTGGCCTCTTCTATCGTAAACTCCTACAGCAGCTTGATAAAACACCATAAACAACAGTAGAACTCCTATAGTAACGTGAAATCCGTGAAATCCGGTGATGAAGAAGAATAGGTTCGCAAAAGATGCTGGCCCATATTCATTCACTAGTAGATTAGCTCCAAATACTGTTTCTGTCACATTCCGTCCCAGATCATTGATATAAGTAAGTACCACGCCACCATCCGATCCATGGATAAAGTGATTCCACTCCCAAGCTTGGCAACTCAAGAAAGTGATACCCCCAACTAGTGTCCAAAGCATCCATTTTACCACGTCATCTCTATCATTTCTATGACCAGCTTCTACAGCCAAAACCATTGTAACAGAACTAGCTATCAAAATGAAAGTCATCAAACCTACAAAAACTAGAGGTGCATGAACTCCATGTACAAATGGAATAGCATCAAACACCAATTCAGGAATTGGCCAATATTCGTTGGAACCAACAAAATCATTGGCAGGTCCGGCATAAGCTGGATAGCTAACCCGAATTGAAAGGTAAGTAATCAAAAAAGCGGCAAAAGTAAAGATATCCGAAAGAAGGAAAAACCACATCATGAGTTTTCCATAACTGGCTTTGAGAGGTTCGTTACCGCCTCCCCAGACGCCTCTTTTCGGGCTTACTCCTATAGCAGTAGAATGCGCAGACATAAGATATTGATTTGTACTTGGTTTATTTTAATGATTCAAAAGCAAAAACATAAATAGATATAACCACAATGCAGCAAGAAAATGCCAGAATGTAGTGGCCATTTCGAGTGTATCCATTGACTTGGAATGCACTTTATATCTATAAGTCGAAATTAATACAATAATCAGAAATATCACACCGCTGATTAAGTGAATAGCATGCAATCCAGTGAATACATAGAGAAATGACCCTGAAGGATTACCTACAAAAAACACATTTTCATCCACCAGTGCTACCCAACTGTACCATTGCCCCACAAGGAAGGCAATACCAAACAGAACTGCTAGACTAAGGCCTGACCGTACACCTGCTAAATTATCTTTTTTAGCTGCTGAATAAGCATATTGAAGGCAAATACTACTTATGATTACTATTCCTGAAGTGTACCAGAATACAGTAGGAAGATCATATTCTAGCCAGTTTCCTTCTGATTGTCTTACGATATAAGCACTCGTAAGTGCTGCAAATATCATCACGATAGTAACTAAGAAAAGCCATAATGCAAACTTCTTAGGGTGCATTGCGATTGGCTGATCTACCATATCGACGTACTTAAGTTCCTTTTCCATCATTACGGTAGTTTATCTAATAAGTAAGCAATCTGTACGATTGGCAAATACAAAAAGGAGCCAAACATAATACGTAGAGCTGATTTCCTCGAGCAATCTTTCATTAATGAGAAAGTCTGAGCAAGGAAGAGCACTCCACAAACAGTCGCTACAATACCTGAAGTCATCCCTGTAAGTCCAAAATAACTTGGCAACAAACCAAGAGGAAGAAGGAATAAGGTATAAATCATTATTTGAATAGCGGTATTTAAATCTTTACCACCACCACTTGGCAATAGTTTGAACCCAGCGGCTTTATAATCTTCATCACCTACCCAAGCAATAGCCCAGAAATGCGGAAATTGCCAGATGAATTGAATTCCGAAAATAATCAAAGCTTCATGAGAAATAGAGCCTGTAGCCGCTGTCCAGCCTAAAAGGGGAGGTAAAGCACCAGGAATAGCTCCGACAAAAACCGCTATTGGCCCTACTCGCTTCAATGGAGTATATACAAACACATAAAGCACCATGCTCAAAATCCCCAACCAAGTAGTAAGCGGGTTGGTGAAATACCAGAGTAAACCAACACCTATAACAGCAACTATGGAAGTAACCCAAAGTGCTTCTTGAAGGGAAATAAGTTTTAAGGGAAGTGGACGGTTTTGAGTACGCTTCATCAGCTTATCCAAATCACGCTCTAAGATTTCATTGGCAGCACAGGATGCACCACTGATTAAGAAGCCGCCAAGAGCTAAGCCTATAAAGCCAGACCAGCCGAAACTTGCTCCTCTATCACCAAGTATGTAGCCAAAGATTGCTGAGAATGTAACCAAAGCAGATAGCCTCAATTTGATCAACTCAGCGTAAGCTTTTAACTTGCTTAATACTTGACTACTAATATGGTCAGTTACTTCAACTGTCCTCATGATCAATTTGTATTTAATCGAAACTGAATGTTTTCTCTGATTTCAAGGAGCAAGATGACTTGCACACCTATAATCAGCGAACCTAATAAGAGATGGATCGGCTGAAGGAAAGCTGGAATACCAAAGTATGACATTCCCATTCCCGTAGCTATTTCCAGTATAATCAGAATCATCAAGACCTGAGACCAAAGATTTACTTGAGATCTTCTGAGGGTATATTTAATTGCCCAAAAGAAGTATAAAACATGGATTCCAAGCAGAACTAATGAAAAGGACCTATGAATGAGAAAATCTAACCCTACTCTACCTACCCACTCTTCTCTAAGCATATTCCCAAGTGATAAAGAAATGATATCAATTTGCTCTCGAACCTGAGTGCCAAGTACGACTTGAACCAACATTAAGACAATGCCTATCAATAATACAAGCTCTATTCTTCTCGGCACATCCATTTTCACACCTCTACTTTTGATCAATCTTCCAGATCTGTGATATACATAGATCAAGAGAGAAACCAACAGCAAAGCCAGCATCATATGGAAAGTGATCATCCAGTGTAGCAAATTGGTAGAAACTACAATAGATCCTATCCAGCCAATGAAGATGACTAGGATGAGATTGAAAATAGATAAAATAGGAATCCCCCTATCCATCTTACTAAGTGGAAATGACTTCCATACAGTAAGAATAATCAATAATCCAATCACCACTCCAGCCAAACGATTCAGATATTCAATCCATGTTTTCACAGGATTGAATTCTTCTTCTATGAGAATTGACTTGTCATTTGCTATTTCCTTAGCCTTTTCTGAAAATCCTAATTTTTCAAGTGTTGCCACGAACCGTTCGTTCTTAGCTAATCTTTTATTTAGATAAATCTCCTGATAATTTGCCGGTAGCTGCTCCACACTAGTGGGAGGAATCAACGAACCAAAGCATTTCGGCCAATCAGGACAGCCCATGCCAGAACCGGTACTTCTAACTATCCCGCCGATAAGAATCAGTAAGTAAACAGCAATCACCGTAATCAAACTGACTCGGCGAAAGCTGGTAATTGATTTATTAGTGATTTGGTTCATTTGAAACCAGAACGTCCTCTTCTTCTTTCATAATCTCCAACTCCACTTTCACCAATTCCTGCTCATGAGGAAGATTAGACTCTGGAGTTGCGGAAAGAGGAACTGTCTGCGGAATGAAATCCTCTTCAGCACCAGGCTTTGAGTAATCGTATGGCCATCTATAAACAGAAGGTATTTCACCTGGCCAGTTGCCATGTTCTGGATGAAGTGGAGTAGTCCACTCAAGTGTATTTGATTTCCAAGGGTTCAATGTTGCTTTTCTACCTTTGTACATTGAGTAGAAGAAGTTGAACAGGAAGATGAACTGTGCGGCGAAGGTAACTATTGCAGCTACTGATACGAACATGTTCAAATCAGTGTACATGTTGGCAAACTCAAAGTTTGTCCAGCTATAGTATCTTCTTGGAAATCCTGCAATACCTATGTAATGCATAGGGAAGAATACCATGTAAACACCTACGAATGTGAGCCAGAAGTGAATGTAGCCCAGTTTGGCATCCATCATTCTTCCAAACATCTTAGGGAACCAATGGTAAACACCTGCAACCATTCCGAAGAAGGAGGCTGAACCCATCACCAAGTGGAAGTGAGCAACTACAAAGTAGGTATCGTGTAATTGAATATCAATAGCTGAGTTTCCGAGGAAAATACCTGTCAATCCACCAGAGATAAAGAAAGAGACAAGCCCTATTGAAAACAACATCGCTGGAGTGAAGATCAAGTTACCTCTCCAAAGTGTAGTTAAGTAATTAAACACTTTTACCGCTGAAGGAACAGCAATAATCAATGTAAGGAACATGAAGATAGATCCAAGGAACGGGTTCATACCTGACACGAACATATGGTGAGCCCATACCACGAAAGAAAGTACAGTGATACCAAGCAAAGAAATAATCATCGCTTTGTATCCAAAGATTGGCTTTCTAGAATTAGTGGCAATTACTTCAGAAGTAATACCCAACGCTGGAAGCAATACAATATATACTTCAGGGTGACCTAGGAACCAGAACAAATGCTGGTACAATACAGGGCTACCACCAGTATTCGGTAGAGCTTCTCCGCCGATATAGATATCCGCAAGGTAGAATGATGTACCAAAGCTTCTATCAAACACCAATAATAATGCTGCAGCAAACAGTACTGGAAAGGACAATAGACCAATCACAGCAGTCAAGAAGAAAGCCCATATAGTCAAAGGAAGCTTCGAGAAAGACATTCCTTTAGTTCTCAGGTTAATGACGGTAGTAATGTAGTTGATACCTCCCATTAGAGAAGATGCGATAAAGAAAGTCATCGCTACCAACCAAAGTGTCATCCCAAGTCCAGATCCTGGAATAGCTTGCTCCAAGGCTGATAGAGGTGGATATACCACCCATCCACCAGATGCCGGACCGGTTTTGAGAAACAAGGAAATAAACATGATCACACCGGAAAGGAAAAACAACCAGTAAGAAAGCATATTCATAAATCCTGAAGCCATATCTCTTGCACCTATTTGCAATGGAATCAAGAAATTGGAGAAGGTACCACTCAATCCCGCTGTCAATACAAAGAATACCATGATGGTACCGTGCATTGTAACAAGGGCAAGGTAAAAGGTAGGATCCAAATGCCCAGTCTCATCAATCCATCCACCCAGGATCGGTCGAAGGAAGGACATGTCCATCTCAGGGAACCCTAATTGTAATCTGAATAGAATCGATAGAAATCCTCCCAAAAGAGCCCAAAACATACCAGTAACCAAGTATTGCTTTGCGATCATTTTGTGATCTTGGGAGAAAATATATTTCGTTACAAAATTATCATGGTGCTCATGGTCGTGTGCTGCGTCATGATTTTCGACAGATGCTGTAGACATAATCTATAATTTTGTTAGTTACTTATCGCTTAATTGAATTTCTGCTACCTCTTTCACCTCAACTGGAAGACCTGTAGCTAGAGCCGGGTTCATTTGGATAAATGACTTTTGTTCAGCAAACCATTTCTGATATGCCTCTGGCTCCACTACCTCTATAACTTTCCGCATTGAGAAGTGACCATTGCCACATATTTCTGTACAAGCGATCTCGTAGTTAAATTCAGGGTTTCCGGTTTCCTCTCTCATTTCAGCTGTAGTCTTGGTAGGTACAAACCAAAAACGGGTTGGCATTCCAGGTACTGCGTCCATTTTTAATCTCATATGGGGAGCAAAAACTGAATGAAGTACGTCTCTAGCTCTGATTTTGAATAGAACTGGCTCACCCTTTGGAATAACTACCACAGGAGATGAGAAATCATCAATTGAATTCTTATCTGTGAAATCAATCCCGTGTGAATTAGTTGCTGTAATTAGTCGATAATCATAATCTCCCAGCACATTGTCTTTGCCTGGATATCTAACTTCCCACGCAAACTGGTACCCCATGATTTCCACTGTATGCGCATTCTCAGGCGCAGGAGCAGTGATATCTGACCATGCTACCCATCCTGAAATCACCAAACCTGCAAGAACAAATGCTGGCACGATAGTCCAGATAATCTCAAGCTTATTATTATCAGGGTAAAAAG
Organism: Algoriphagus aurantiacus; assembly: GCF_035156405.1. Lineage (NCBI taxonomy): Bacteria > Pseudomonadati > Bacteroidota > Cytophagia > Cytophagales > Cyclobacteriaceae > Algoriphagus > Algoriphagus aurantiacus. The sequence continues at coordinate 59,779 of NZ_JAXRUT010000018.1, forward strand.
AAGCTTTACGCTTCTCGCTATACTGATATTTATATGGAAAAATGAAAAGTAATACATGAGTAATCAAGAATACGATGCCCGTGATTGCCATGGTCCACCAGAATAATGAATCAGTGACTACACCGTGCTCAGATGCAACTGGTAATTGATAGTTGTGAAATTCTTTGATAGAATACCAGAACATCAGAATGCCTGTACCCACCAAGAAAACTATAAACAAAATTGCATTTACCTTATTACTCCCTGAAGCGATCTTCTTATCAGATCCTTTTACCACAGAGACTAACGTTTGGATTCGATATACCATCCATATTATGGAAAATATCAAAAGAACCCCTACTCCAATCAGAAATCCGTACATACCTTAATTATTTCGGCTGTTATTAAATGTGATGATTATAGCTTTCTTCAAGCATTGGATGGTTTTTAGGAACTAAATTCCCTTTTGCCAATCCAGAAAGAACTACGAATGTGAAGGCTGCTCCATAAACTAAGAACATGCCTACTTCCATAAACCCGACGCCTCCATTATGTCCTAATGTGCCTGGCTGTACCATAAGAAAGAAGTCAACCCAGTGACCAGCGATGATCAACGCACAAACTAGCTTCAAGAATACCCCATGTCTTTTTGAATCTCTTGTCATTAGTAACAGGAAAGGAAGCACAAAGTTCATGGCTAAATTCACAAATATGAATGGTCCATAAATATCGCTAGACAATCTTTCGACGAAGTAAACAGTCTCTTCAGGTATATTGGCATAATAAATCAACAAGAACTGAGAGAACCATAAGTACATCCAAAAGATGGTGAATCCAAAGATGAATTTACCCAAGTCATGAACGTGATTCTCATTAACCATCTCAAGTAGGCCTTGGCTCTTCAAGAAGATTGTAATCAAGGTGATTGTAGATAATCCAGCAACAAACCAAGATGAAAATACATACCATCCAAATAGAGTAGAGAACCAGTGGGTGTCAATTGACATTACCCAATCCCATGCAGCTATGGAAGATGACACAGCAAAGAAAATCAAGAAAAACGCTGACCAGCTTCTGATTTTGTACCAAGTGGCAGTACCACTGATTACATCTTCATTGTAAGTAAACTTTTGAAATTTCTTGAAAAAGAATACCCAGAAACCAAAGAACAAGACCATTCTAAGAATATAGAATACAGGGAATGTTCCTTTTGCCATAGGCCAGTAGAAGAAAGCTCCTTTTCCATCAATGATATGATCATATTCAGGAGAAGCCTTATCAAATAGAGAAGCATGAGTCCAGTGAAACAAATCATGATTTGCCACAAAGAATGTAACGATCATCAATACTCCTGCAATTGGCAACCAGTTACCTAAAGAAAGCATCACACGAATGATCGCTGTAGACCATCCAGCTTGAGCTGCATATTGAATAGCAAAGAAGAATACGCCGATGATAGCAATACCTGTGAAGTACACATTATTGATCCAAAGGTTAGCGTATAGCCGCTGATACCAATGAAAAGCATGTCCTTCAGCTTCAGCTGCCTCATGATGGCCACCGCCAAACATCGCCATTACAATGCCAAGTACTAGCAATGCTGCACCGATACCCAAAACCGTAAATACGATTTTCTTGGTTGCAGCAGTGAAATCAAATTTTTGATCCAGATTATAGTGTTGTACGTCGTGAGCCATAATTAATTAGCTGGAGTTTCTACTTGTGTAACTTCTTGGTCAGCGTCTGCATTTTCTTCTACATCTGCGTCTATTGAATTATCAGCATTCTGACCGCCTTGGAGGTCTTGCTTCACATAGTGAACAATCTTCCATCTGTTTTCCGGCGTAATTTGAGAACCGTGGGCTCCCATTCTTCCTTTTCCTTTTGTGATTACATGGTAAATATGTCCTTCTGATAGACCGGTATATGCACCACCTGTTAAGTTGGCTACACCACCGATGATTTCACCCACTTTACCATCCCCCATACCACCTGATCCATGGCATGGAGTACAGTAAAGACTGTATAGCCTCTTACCATCTTCCAATACTGCATCAGAGAGTTCAATAGGGTTTTTCAAAGTGGTACCGGCCTCCTCTATTTCAAAAGCTTTGTACCTATAAGGTAAATAGCCTTGTTTGTTTCTAGGGACAGTATTTGCAACAGGCTCTCTCATATTCATGTTATGAGGGTTGTTTATATTACTATTGTAATATTCGCCCTTTCCATCTTCTCGGTTGGAGATGATGTTACCTTTGGTCTCTGAATCAGTGATCTGAGTCAAAGGTTCATAAGCTACTGAGTGATACATCTGAGGCGCAAATTCCAAGCCTTGATCTTCTCCTCCTGCTCCACAGCCTGCAAGGGTAATCCCAGCTACTGCAATCCCTAAAATACTTAGTGTTTTAGCAATCTTCATATTTCCAGATTTACTCTTCAAAACTTTTTTTATTTACCTCTGAGGCTCCAGAAGATTTTAATATCTCTTCAATTTTCGCCAACTCGATAGCTGAATTATTTGCTATATCAATTGCCATTACATGCTTATCATCAGTGATTCTTAAATCAAAAATTCTAGGCTGTGCCCAAGGCTTCAAGTTTGTGCTTACCATAAACACCCCTACCATGCCGAATGATGCCAATAACACTGTCAATTCGAATGTAACAGGTATGAAATCCGGAAAAGCTCCGTAGTCTTTACCTCCAATGATCATTGGCCAGTCAAAAGCCATCATGTAATACTGCATGGTCAAAGCCAGGGTAGTTCCTAACAAACCAAATAAGAACGCGGCAATTGGCAACCTACTTCTCTTATAGCCGAGGTAATCATCTATACCATGAACAGGATAGGGTGAATAGACCTCATGGATTTTGATGCCTGAAGATCTTACTTCTTTGATTGCATGAAGTAATACATCCTCATCTTCATAAACTCCCGTAACAAAATGTGTATCTCTTTCCATGATTATTTATTCACTTTATCAGATGAAGACTTCAATACAGCTTTCACTTCAGCCATGTTGATTACCGGGAAGAACTTGGCAAACAAGAAGAACAGCGTGAAGAATAAACCAAATGTAAATAGATAAACCCCTACATCAGCCCAAGTTGGGTAGAACATCGCCCAAGAAGAAGGGAGATAATCTCTATGAAGAGAGGTGACGATAATTACAAATCTCTCAAACCACATCCCGATGTTCACTACGATAGACAAAGCAAAAGTTGCTACGATAGAAGTACGGATTTTCTTGAACCAGAAAAGCTGTGGGGAAATTACATTACAAGTCATCATCGACCAGTATGCCCACCAGTAAGGGCCAGTTGCACGGTTGATGAAAGCGTATTGCTCTGCTTCTACACCTGAATACCAAGCGATGAAAAATTCGGTGATGTATGCGATACCTACAATAGAACCAGTGATGATAATTACAATGTTCATCAATTCAATATGCCCTATCGTAATGTAATCTTCCAGGCTGTAAACTTTCCGGGTAACGATCATTAGGGTCAATACCATAGCGAAACCAGAGAAAATCGCACCTGCCACAAAGTATGGAGGGAAGATAGTCGTATGCCATCCTGGTATTACTGAAGTTGCAAAGTCAAAGGATACAATCGTGTGTACTGAAAGTACCAGTGGAGTAGCCAAACCTGCAAGGATCAAAGAAACTGATTCGTATCTGCTCCAAGATTTTGCGGCGCCATCCCATCCAAATGAAAGAGCTCCATAAATAATCTTTCTTAATCCAGTGGCTCTATCTCTAATAGTAGCGAAATCAGGAATCAAGCCAATGTACCAGAATACTAATGATACAGAGAAGTAAGTCGAAATCGCAAACACATCCCAAAGAAGTGGGGAATTAAAGTTTACCCAAAGAGAACCAAAGACGTTTGGAAGTGGAAGTGCCCAATAAGCTCCTAACCATGGACGTCCCATGTGAAGAACTGGGAACATTGCTGCGCAAATAACTGCGAAAATAGTCATTGCTTCTGCAGCACGGTTAATGGATGTTCTCCACTTCTGTCTGAAAAGTAATAATACGGCTGAAATAAGTGTGCCAGCGTGACCAATACCTACCCACCACACGAAGTTGGTGATATCCCAAGCCCAGCCTACGGTTTTGTTAAGTCCCCACATACCTATGCCCTCCCAAAGAGTGGCAATTACGGCGATGGATCCTAAAGCCAAAACACCGGCAGAAGTAAGGAAAGCAAGAAACCATCTGATATTTGGTTTTGCTTCTACATGGCGCGACACATCATGTGTCACATCATGGTAGGTTTTACCCCCGGTAACTAACGGCTCGCGTACGGATGAAGTAACCTGCATAGTTTAATAAATTTTGATTACGCTTCGTTTTTGTCTTTATTTCTGATTTTCGTAAAGTACCAAATGTTTGGACTTACGTTAATCTCTTCCAATACATGGTATGCTCTTTCCTCATTCACTTCTTTCAATGCGGAAATAGTGTTCTCCTCAATTTTAAGGAGTTTAGAAACCTTACTATTCGAGTCATTCAAGTCTCCAAATACCAAGGCATCTGTAGGGCAAGCTACAGCACAAGCGACATTGATGTCCCCATCTTTCACTTTACGCTTCTCACGCTTAGCTTCTAGTTTGCCAGCTTGAATTCTCTGAACACACATAGAGCATTTCTCCATTACACCACGTGCACGAACTGTTACATCCGGATTCAAGACCATTTTACCCAAATCATCATTCTGAGCAACATTGACTACAGCAAAGTCCTTATTGTCATGATATTTGAACCAGTTGAATCGACGCACTTTATATGGACAGTTGTTTGCACAATACCTTGTACCTATACATCTGTTGTAAGTCATTTGATTAAGCCCCTCCGAAGAGTGGGTAGTTGCAGCCACAGGACAAACTGTCTCACAAGGAGCGTTGTTACATTGTTGACATAACATAGGTTGGAAAGTAACCTCAGGATTGTGAGCAGCGACTTCCATACCACTCAAATCTTCTGCCGGAGCATCTGAAGAATAGTATCGGTCTATTCTGATCCATGACATTTCTCTTCGATTGAGAACTTCCTGCTTTCCTACTACAGCCACGTTGTTTTCAACCTGACAAGCAATAGAACACGCGGAGCAACCGATACAAGAGTTCATGTCAATAGCCAAGCCCCAGTGATGCTGAGAATACTTGTGCCCATTCCAAAGAGATATCTTGGAAGGTTTAACAAATTCACCGTCTTTGTAAACATGTGGATGGTATCTACCTGCGGAGGCATCTACTTTATATTCACTCAACACAGATTCTTGGATGACGTTTTCACGCCCCATGAACGTCTGATGTGTTTGTGTGCGGGCAATTTTGTAAGAATCTGCAGTAGCAGAAATCTCTACTCCAGAAGTAATATCAAAATTAACAAAGCCTTTAGAGGCATCCAGCAATTCATAAGCGTTAACACCTACTCCATTTGCTACACGTCCAGCTTTTGATCTACCGTAGCCCACTGCCAAACCGAAAGTCCCTTCTGCTTGACCTGGTTGGATCATGATAGGTACGATCAGCGATTTGCCATTTACAGTAATGGAAGCTTTGCTAGTCTCTCCTTCGAACATGGTCACACCATTGTCGGTAGCCCATTTCTGCGAAACTGTCAGGTAGTTATCCCAAGTTGCCTTAGAAATAGGATCTGACAATTCTTGAAGCCAAGGGTTATTTGCATATATACCATTACCGATACCTACTTTAGTATAAATCACTAATTCAGGAGAAGCATTATCAGCTGAGTATGCTTTTGCTACAGCAGAAGCCGCAGCACTTACATCTCCTACCGGAGCCATAGCCTCAGAAGCTGAGTTGATAGCTAGTACACCATTATATAGTGTCTGATCCCAGAATTCCTGGAAAGTTCCACCAGCTTCAACCTGTGTGAATACTTCACCCTGCCAGTTGCTCTGAAGGAAATCATAGTAAGACGTGGAATCACCTGCCCAAACCAAGAATGACTCTTGAGCTTGTCTAGTATTAAAAAGTGGAGTGATGGTAGGCTGAGCCAAAGAAAAGTGACCTTTCTTAGGTTCGAAGTCATTCCAAGACTCTAGGAAGTGATGATCCGGAGCTACTATTTGCACTAAAGATGAGGTTTCATCTAAGGTACCATTGGTAGAGATACTCACTTTTGCTTTTGCAATTCCAGCGGCAATTTCAGCGCCTCTTGCAAAATCATATACCGGGTTACAGTTATAGAAAATTACTCCGCCAACTCTTCCAGCATTCAAATCAGTAACAAACTGATTCATTTTAGCATCATCACCTTTTCTAAAGTAGGAAGGATTAGCAAAATCAACTGTGGTTCCATTGCTGCCAAGCAGCTCGTTAATCGCATTGATTACGACTTGTACATTTGGATCATTTGAACCAGAAACTACTAAAGAAGCACCTCTGCTAGCCCAAAGGTCAGCAGCAGCTTTGTCTAAATGTGCAATCTCAACTGCTGGAGCTGAAACAGAAGCCGCTCCTGATTGTTTCGCAATAGCATTATAAAGTGCAAGAACAGCCAAACCGCTTTGAGAAGCTTTTATTGGAGTTCTGTAATCAGCATTTGCACCTGAAAGTGACAAGTTAGATTCAAACTGATAATGTCTGGACATCTCAGGCTTTTCCTTGCTGATTTTTCTTGTCTGAGCGTATTGACGTGCAAATTCAATTGGAGAAATCCACGTTCCTAAGAAGTCTGCTCCGAAGGATACGATCGTTTTTGCTTTGTCAAAAGAATAAGAAGGAAGAACTGCTGAACCGTAATAAGTCTCCGCAGCCTTTGTAATACCGTAATTGGAAATTGGATCATACATGATCACTTCCACATTGCCATTTGCATCCGCAAACTGCTGAATAGCCTGCATAGTGGAAGGTGAAATAATCGTGTTTGCTACGATTTTCACAGCACCCGCAGAAGCTAAGGAAGACTTGGCCTGCGCATCTACTGTTTCCCAGTCAGATGGCTTGCCTCCGCTATGAGGAACTGCAAGTCTTTCTTTGTCATACAGAGAAAGTACAGATGCCTCTACAATAGCATTTACTTTTCCTTTATTGATGGGAGAAAGTTCATTTCCGTCAATTTTGATCGGACGACCCTCTCTAGTCTTTACTACAATAGAAGCATAATCTCCGCCTGTAGCGTAAGTAGATGCATAATAATTTGGAATAGATGGGTTGATATCAACCGGCTTATTCACATAAGGGATCATCTTTCTGACAGGAGCCTCACATGCTGCCAAAGAGGCTGCAGCTAAGCTGAATCCCATTACTTTCAGAAAATCTCTTCTGGAAGCACTACCCTCTTCGTTGAGTGTAGAAGGAAGCTCAGGGAATTCCCTATCAGCGTTCTTTACAAACTCTGGATCGTTATTGAGCTGCTCAAGCCCTTTCCAGTACGTTTTTTTATTTTCCTTCATTTTATGATATAAGAATGAATTTGCGAAAAGAATAATGAATTAATAGTGGCACTTAGCACACTCCAAACCTCCGATGTCTTTTACTTTCAAAGCATCTTTAGAGTCAGAGTGGATCTGAACCAACTTATCATAGTAGGCATTGCCTTCAGTAGTGATTTCGGTCTGTCTATGGCAATCAATACACCATCCCATGGTGAGCGAACTATGCTGTCCGACTACTTCCATCTCTTGGATAGGGCCATGACAAGTCTGGCACTCTATTTCACCTACCACGACGTGCTGAGAGTGATTAAAATAGGCCAAATCAGGAAGGTTGTGAACTCTCACCCACTCTATTGGCTGATTGTTATCTACAGCATCGTAGATTTTCTGAATTTCTGGAGAAACACCTTCTTTGCCTTGCAAATTCTGCACGTGTGTGTGACAGTTCATACATATGTTGGCAGAAGGAATATTTGCAGATTTTCCGATCTCAACACCAGTATGACAATACTGACATTCAATCTCTAATGTACCTGCGTGAAGTGCGTGTGAATAAGCTATAGGTTGAGAAGGTGCATATCCTTGTTGCACACCTACTGAGTAAAGTCCATCCAAAGCAGTCTTAGCTACCAAGGCAATAACAAGCGCTGTTACTATAACAACAAACATGTCGCTTTTGAATACCTTACCTAAGTCCGTCTTCTGATAGACAAACTCTTTGTCATCCTCATCAAGATCCTGCTTGGTCAAGTATTTGGTCAATACAGAGATAATCAATCCCAATACAACCAAAATCAGAAGTAGGACAACTACCAATACTCCTAGTATAACAGTAAGGTATTCGTTTGGAATTCCTCCACCAGCTGCAGCTGCACCACCTTCTGCTCCTGCAGTAGCTGCCGCTGCTGGATCCACCGTATCCCCAAACTCAATGTAAGAAAGTAGATTATTCAGATCATCATCACTCAAAAACTCATGAGAGATCATTACTGTATTGTTATACTCTTTGAATAGACTAGTGTAATATGCATCACCTGATGCGATTACTGCCTGAGAGTTCTTGATAAAACTTTTTACAAGCTCAACAGATTTCCTATCCGTAGCTCCTCTCAAAGCAGGACCGATCATCTTTTGATCGAGTTTGTGGCAAGTTTTACAATTTGTATTGAATAGAGCCTTTCCTGCTGCTACTGCTTCGTCGCTACTATCAACTGCCGGATCCGCAGCAAAGGCCTGCGTCCCGATCAGCATGAAAAATAGCACTGCCAGTGTGTGGAAATTCAATCGAACCCCTACTAACGAGCGTTTAGATAACATATTATAGCTAATTAAATAGTTTATGCGGTTTTTTATAACCCTTGCAAAGGTACTACCCGAAGCCAATTTTTCAAACTTGTGTGGATAGACGGTATATGCTACATGGGAGATCTATTTGATTTCCTATAGCCTTGTATTACAGTTAATTAAGGTTAAATTCAAGCTCGGAAATTAATTTAGAACCTTTATAAATAGAATGTATTTTGCAACCTTTTAAAGGTTACGTTGAAATCCCGTAACACAAGTCCCCTGATTCTTGAAATCAAATTAACCTTAAAGCCATTTTAGCTGTAAAAGATTTAAAATAAACAAGCTGATTATTGCAAGGAAAGAGATAATAACTACATTTGCATTCCAATTCTGATTGGTCGAGTGGCCGAGTGGCTAGGCAGAGGTCTGCAAAACCTTCTACAGCGGTTCGAATCCGCTCTCGACCTCAACTAAAAGCATTCGCCGCCGCGGATGCTTTTTTTGTTCATCCCCTTTTATAATTTCCGTTCCCATCATCTATCAACCCAAGTTTTGTGCTTATTTTTTCAATGGTCCATTCTTAGATCACAACTAAAATTACTCCTCAAATTTAAGGTGTGACACAATCTGATTTTTCACTCCATATAACTTCCTAAATAACCAATCCTAATTTACTCATTGCATTTCAGGCAGACATTCCTTAGTTTAAAACTCAAACCATTGATAGTCATGCCTCAAAACATCATGTTACAAGTAAATGGGAAATCTAAAACCATTTCGGCAGATCCTGAAGAGCCCTTACTTTATATATTAAGAGAAGAGTTCGCATTGAAAGGTGCTAAATATGGCTGCGGACTACAGCAATGCGGTGCATGTATGGTGATCGCCGACTCTAAAGCAGAGCCAATATGTCTTCGACCATGCGCAAGTTTCGAAAATGTGGCAATAACCAGCCTTGAAGGATTGCAACAAAACGGCAAGCTTCATCCAGTACAGCAGGCTTTCATAGATGTGCAAGCGGCACAATGTGGCTATTGCGTCAATGGCATGATCATAACTGCGGTGGCACTGTTAGAAGAAAACCCCAGTCCTAGCGATGAAGAAATCCGTACAGCACTAAATCCAGTTATATGTCGCTGTGGAACCCATTCCAGATTTGTTGAAGCTGTGAAATTGGCATCTCAACTCTCAAACGCCTAGTCCATGGAAGATCTACAGATTCCCAATTCCAGTCGTCGCTCCTTTCTCAAAACTACCGGACATCTATTAATCGGCTTTAACATTTTGCCTTTCGCTTTTTGTCAAACAAAGGGGGCACCAAATGAGATCCCACCCTACGCAGGAGTTCCACTTCGTCCAACTATTGATAATAATCAAATTGATTCATGGATAAGACTGGATGCTGATGGGCACTTGACTGTCCTATCGGGAAAGCAGGAACTTGGACAGGGAATAAAAACTGCCTTGATCCAAATTGCAGCCGAAGAACTGGATATCCATCCAGATCGCTGCCACATAATTAATTCAGACACTGGTCAAACAGCAAATGAAGGTTTTACCGCTGGCAGTAATTCAGTGGAAGGCAGTGGGAGCGCTATACGTCAGGCTGCTGCTGAAGCTCGACTGTATTTATTGAAGCAGGCAGGTCAAAAATGGAATGTAAACCCTAGTTCACTTCAAGTAGAAAATGGAAACATAAAGTCTGCCTCCGGAGAAGAAATCAGCTATTGGAAACTATTAGAAGGAAAACTTATTGAGCAAAAAATTACCGGAGAGGCTACCCCGAAAAAACCAAAAGATTACAAATATGTGGGCCAGCCAATAAAGCGGGATGATATCCGAAAAATGGTAAATGGCGAGTCTCACTTTGTGCACGACCTGCATATGCCAGGAATGGTTCATGCCCGCGTGCTTCACCCACCGTCTTACCAGAGTCAATTACTGTCCATAGATTTGACTGAAGTAGAATCTATGCCGGGTGTTTTGAAAGTGATTAGAAATGGAAGTTTTTTGGCAGTAGTCGCTCAGCGAGAATATCAAGCTATAAAAGCTCACGAAAAGTTAAATTCATTGGCAAAGTGGGACAATACTTCTATTGAAATTCTACCTAGTCAACTTCATGATTCAATTAAAAGTACTTCTGGAAAACCAGAAGAAGTGGAAGTCTCTCCAGGAATAGCAGACATCATCTCAAATGCAGCCGTAAATCATCAGGCTGAGTATTTCCGCCCATATCACATGCATGCCTCCATGGGTCCTTCCTGCGCATTGGCCATTTGGAAAGATGATGAACTGACAGTTTGGACTGCGACTCAGGGAGTTTACCCTGTTCGACGCACCTTATCCGATCTTTTCGCTTTGGATGAGGAAAAAATCCGTTGCATCGGGGTTCCCGGGTCTGGCTGCTATGGGCACAATGGTGCTGATGATGTATCGGGCGAGGCAGCTTTGATCGCTAAAGAATTACCTGGAAAGCATGTTCGTCTGCAATGGATGCGGGAAGATGAACACAAATGGGAACCTTATGGAACTACCATGGCATTCCGGCTTTCCGCAGGCATTGACTCTGATGGCAACTTGTTGGCTTGGGATAGCGTAATATGGTCGGATTCACATAGTACCCGACCAAATGGCAGCGCTGGAAGCTTCATCTCTGCAAGGCATTTGGATCCGCCAATTGAACTTAGAAAAGGAGGCTGGTCGGGTGGCTCGCACCGAAATGGAATCCCAGAGTACACCTTCAAAGCTAAGCAACTCCATTTATTCAATTATGATGGCCCACTTCGCACTTCTTCCCTACGGGGCTTGGGAGCTTATGCAAATACCTTTGCAATGGAATCATTCCTGGACGAATTGATCCATAAATCTGGTTATGATCCAATTGATTTTCGTATAAAAAATCTGGAAGATCCACGGGCTAAAGCTGTTTTGGAAGAACTCGCAATAAAGACCAACTGGAAATCAAAAAGCAAACCTGCTAATACGGGATTTGGAGTGGCCTATGCGAGATATAAGAATTCGACATCCTATTTTGCAGTACTTGCCGAAGTAGAAATCGAGAAAGCAGCGAGGATCTACAAACTCAAAAAACTCACAGGAGTGATCGACTCTGGACTGACAATCAATCCAGATGGACTAAAAAATCAAACAGAAGGCGGCATGATCCAATCGGCTAGCTGGACGATGATGGAGGAAGTCAATTATGATCAAAATGGTATAACGAGTGTGGACTGGGCCACCTACCCTATTTTCCGAATGGTGGATGTGCCAGAATTGGAAGTTCACATTATAGATAGACCTGAGACAAAACCAATGGGAGCTGGAGAGGCAGCTATGGGACCGGTTGCAGCGGCTATCGCAAATGCTGTTTTTGATGCTACCGGAAGCAGAATAAGAAATCTACCTATAAAACCAGAAAAGATAGACTGGGAAAAAGTCTAGCCTTTTAAGTCATTCCTCGCCAAAAGCTAGAATTTATAACCTACGCCAAACTGAAGTCCCAATTCTTGCAGGACATGTTTATACTTATCCGAATCTTCAAAAGGAATTACACCATGCCTTTTGTAATTGGGAAAGATGGAAAATGATAGTTTGCTAGTTTCAACCCTTCCTCCAAGACCGATTAAATATCCAATCCCGCTTTGATCTGAGAAATTATTTCCATCAGATAGTTGAAAGTCTACTATTGGGCCTGCTGCCGCATACAGAAATTTCCAAAAACCATATTCTGCATACAAGGGAACAGAAAGCATTTTAAACTTAGGTTCATGAACATACATTATTGAAGAAGCCTGCATACAAATGGGGTCGCCGCATGGACCTGGTCTAAAACTCACATCACCAAATGCATAATTTAACCCCGTATTCAATCTAAAATTGCTTCCTACACTTTTAGATAGCAAAAGCCCAAACTCTTTAAAGTTCTTCATATCAACAGAACTCGCCCCATCCAGATCAACTTTCCTGCTGGCACTAGTTCCGGAAATTCCATAATATCCTTTCAACTGAAAATCTGACTGCGCAGCAGCTGAAAAATAAGAAGCTACAAGACAAACTAGTAAAATGTATTTCTTCATGATTTTTAATCTTAGTGTTTATGTATAGTTTATTAAAAACTACTCTATCCTTTTAAAAATATAAGCGCAACCTTCTATGCACATGGAAGGCGTACGCGGAGAAATAGCCAAATCTCCGTTTTCTCTCTTCATAGAATACGTCATTTCAGGCACCTCCTCTTCGCAGTCAAATACCAAAGTAAGTATATGATCTGCTACTTGGTATTCTCCCTCATCACATTCAAAAAACTCTACAGCATTTAACTTCCCATTAGCGAAAAAAGTGAGGATTTTACCCGTTGGTTCATATGCTGTCCTGTAGTCGTCTGCACCGGTATTACCTTGATATTGATATAATTCCCACTTCCCCACAAGCCCCTCAGAAGTAAGCTCTAAAGGTAGATTTTCTTCTTTATCGCAAGATGAAAAACATAACAGCGCAATAATTCCAAACCAAAAGTATTTCATAATCATTTATCTGACTCCGAATAAAAGACGAATTGAAAACCCGATACGCTACAACGTTCAATTTCCCAATGAAGACGACACGTCAATCACTACGAGCCGTGTGCCCCCTGAAGTATCCATGATATTTACATATAGCTTCTCTTCACTCCAACTCAGCCCTACTATTCCACTATTGATCCACTCACTTTGCTGAAAATCAGTCACCTGAATAAACTGCCCAGAAGACAGATTTTTAATCCAGACCTGCGGCAATCCTGATCGGTCTGAGACAAAAGCTAAATGGTTTGGATCCAAGGTAGAAAAAGATGGATTGCTATCGTTCCAATCGGACACCTCTAAGTTTCTCAAAGCAGAAGGGCTTCCCAGATCAAAGCCAACTATATCGTAAGAAAATCCAACTAATGTTTCCTTTGGAAATGCCGCACTATATGCCAGCGCGTTTTCCTCAGTGGAATAATCCATTCCCAAAACCGGAACTTGGGCATTTTCTAAAAATTCTACTTCCCGTATAAGGCGCAAAGTATCTTCGATCACTTCAAACTCAACTATTCCAGATTCGCCTTCTGTCAAACTATCCAAAAGATAGATCATCGTTGAATCTGCTATTCCATACAGTGGAAAATAGCCCTGAAATGAATTGCTTGCATATTCCTTCACATTACCTGAAGCCACGGTATATTCTTTAACAGCAGATGAATTTTCATCTCCTCTCACAAAAAGTATAGCCGTACCACTTGCCGACCACGATGGATACTTTCCATTTTCTATTATCATACGATGAGTTTTACTATTCAAATCATATAGAAAAACCTTTTGCGGATTTACTGTTGAGCCTGCTTCTGAAACTGAATAAGCAATGGCTTTTCCATCAGGAGAAACTTGGGGATTCGTAATGAAATCAAATCCCTCGCTCTCAAAAATGGTCTCTCTGGCAGGAAGTTCAGAGGGAATGACCATCACGCGATTTGTCTTATTGCTGACGTTTGCTCGCTTTGCGATTACAAAAAATTCCTGTCTTACACCAGGCTCTAATCCTTCTACAAGAAAAGTCATCTCTCCCGCAAGAGTTTCTGCTAATTTATAATTGGTTGAACTGCTAAGCGATTTGGTCCAAATTTCGTAGTACGAAGCAGGTACAAGAGTAGGGCAATTCCCAGCACATATTTCCGCCGAATTCCAGGTTAAAAGCACTTTGTCTTCCCCCATTAATTTAGTGGAAAGTCTAGGTATCTCTAGTTTGCTTCCATCGGGAATAGGATCATCAAAATTTTCGCAGGATGAAAAGGCAAGCAAAAGTAAAAGTGAAGTAACGATTATTCTCATATAGACTATATTTTCGTCGATCCTTAGTTGACCAGCATATCCTTTACGTAATCAACTAAAGTTTAGCTACAAAAAGCACAAAAAACGCCGACTTCTCAGCCGGCGTTTTCAATATATTAAGTAATAAGTCTTGATTCTAACTTCTAGAATCTAGCTTTTTACTTTTTACCTTCCATTTGCTCTTTCAATTGAGTCAATGCATCCAAGTCACCAAGAGTTGACTTCTCAGCTGGAGCAGAAGAAGTAGTAGAAGGAGAACCTGAATCAGATTTCTTCTTCACTTCTTTCTTAGCTTGCTTCGCTTCTTCTCTGAACATTGCAGTGTGAGAAAGTACGATTCTCTTATCATCTTTAGAGAATTCAGTTACTTTGAAATCCAAAGATTCACCAACCTCTACTTGAGATCCGTCTTCTTTTTCCAAGTTCTTCACGGTAGCAAATCCTTCAAGACCGTATGGCAATTCAAGAACTGCACCTTTGTCATTCTTAGAAACTACAGTACACTTATGAGTAGATCCAACTGGGAATACTGACTCGAAAGTATCCCAAGGATTTTCTTCCAATTGCTTATGACCAAGAGCCAATCTTCTGTTGTCTACGTCAAGCTCAAGAACAGCTACTGCTAGCTCATCTCCTACTTTCACAAACTCAGATGGATGCTTGATTTTCTTAGTCCAAGACAGGTCAGATACGTGAACCAAACCGTCGATTCCTTCTTCCAATTCTAGGAACAAGCCAAAGTTGGTCAAGTTTCTTACCACACCTGTGTGCTTAGAACCTACAGCATACTTAGTACCCATGTCGTTCTTAGTCCAAGGATCTTCAGTCAATTGCTTGATACCAAGAGACATTTTTCTGTCGTCTTTGTCAAGAGTCAATACCACCGCTTCGATTTCGTCACTTACTTTCACGAAGTCAGCAGGATTTCTCAAATGCTGAGACCAGCTCATTTCAGACACATGGATCAAACCTTCAACACCTGGAGCAAGCTCAAGGAACGCACCGTAGTCTGCTACGTTTACGATCTTACCCTTAACTCTAGATCCGATTTCAAGGCTAGACGCCAAAGAATCCCAAGGATGAGCAGTAAGCTGCTTCATACCCAAAGAAATTCTCTTCTTATCATCATCAAAGTCAAGAACCACAATCTGAACTTTCTGATCAAGTTGCAATACTTCTTCTGGATGATTGATACGTCCCCAAGAGATATCTGTAATGTGAAGAAGACCATCTACACCACCTAGATCGATGAATACACCGAAGTTGGTCATGTTCTTGATCACACCTTCCAATACTTGACCTTTCTCAAGGTTATTCAAGATCTCAGCTTTTTGCTTCTCAAGATCCTTCTCGATCAACACTTTGTGAGATACTACTACGTTATCATTTGCGTGGTTGATTTTCACCACTTTCACTTCCATTTTCTTACCTACATAGATATCGAAATCTCTGATAGGCTTCACGTCGATCTGAGAACCTGGCAAGAATGCTTCTACTCCGTAGATATCTACGATCAAACCACCCTTAGTTCTTCTTTTCACCAAACCTTCGATCACATTGTCATGCTCAAGGGCATCTTCGATGTCCTGCCATGCACGTACGATCTTAGCTTTCTTACGGGAAAGGATCAACTGACCAAGCGCGTTTTCTTGCTCTTCGATGAATACCTCTACAGTATCACCTGGCTTGATGCCATCAAGATCTCTGAATTCAGAAAGAGGAACCAATCCATCAGATTTGAAGCCGATGTTGATGATTACGTCCTTGTCATTCACACCTACTACAGTGCCTTTGATTACTTCTTTCTCAGTGATCGTGCCTAATGTACCTTCGTACATAGCAGCCATCTGCTCACGCTGTTCTTTGGAATAGCCTTCGCCAAAACCTTTGGTTTCGAAGTTGTCCCAGTTAAAATCTTCTTTGTTAGACATAATAGTACAAACCCTGAATAGCAATAGTCCTCGGGTCAGCAGACTATCGTTTTTAGTTGTAAATCAGCGCATTAAGCAAGCAAAACACACTCCATTCACCCGAACGGACTGCAAAGGTAGGGAAATATTGACAAATGAGGAATTTCAGAGCAAAAAATGGCATAGAATTAAAAAAACGGTGATAGTCTGACACATCTATTAAGCAACATATAACCTTACCATTCTCCCTCTATTTATTACGGTAAATTCTCTAAGCACAATACTTACATTGACTCAATCAAGGAAAGTTTACACTGGTATTAGGACATAAATAGTAGGTATTCGTCCATAATGACTTCCAATTCCTATTTGAATTCTAGTAATTCCATACGCATTCTTTTGACTAAACTCTAAACCCTATATCATCATGAAAACTTTAAAAACAACACTGATCTTCGCCTTTATTATGGCATGGATACCATTAATCAGTAAAGCACAGCAACCTGAAGTAACGATAGAATTCGAAAATGCGGCAACTGCAATTGAGGTTGTTCAAAATTATACTGCAGCGCTACAGGCAGGTAATGTTGACAAAATGGATGCATTGCTTCATAATGACATCATAGTCTATGGCCTAGGAGGAGGCTTAGACTCTCTTACAAAAGCTCAGCACAAGGAATATTACACTACTAGTACAAGCCAATACAAACATTCACTTTCCAATGAACTTTACCTGCCTGTCAAAGTGACCAACAACTGGAATGAGGGGGAGTGGGTCTTGGCATGGGGAACAAACACCATTACAAATAAGGAAACCGGTAAAATAATTGAGATTCCCTACCACACAGCCTCCAGAGTAGTAGATGGAAAAATTACTTTCGTACACTATTGGTATGATATGTTGAATATCCTACGCCAACAAGGTTATGAAATTAAACCACCGTCCAACTAGAATCCATTTTTTAATAAAGGGTGATTATATTTTTCAATCAATGCTATGTGTAATCGTAAAATTACCTATAGCATTGATTTTTTAGTTTTCACACATACACTTGCGTCATAGATTTAGACAGGCTTTGACTTCAGTCAGCTACACATCCATATACCTTTCTGGAAAAAGAGAAAAGGACTTGACTTATTTTCAAGTCGGTGTATGCATGAGATGGTTTTGAAAAAAATATTGACAAGTTTGGACACTTTTAAGGTGTATTAGTCCTAGCTCTATTTCCCATCATCTAAGAAAGCAATAGCTTAATTATCCACTTTGTAAGGAGCTGTTTATCAATTCATAATTGATCCTAAAACTAATCCATAATTAACCTTTTTAAATCGTAACCATAACCTCACAACAAATGAAAGTATCAGCCTTCGCGGCCAAAGGGCCGCACGAAAAATTAGAAGCTTTTTCCTTCGAAATGGGAGAACTTGGACCTGAGCAAGTCGATATCAAAGTAATCAATTGCGGGATCTGCCACTCAGATCTTAATATGATTAACAATGATTGGGGAATGACCACCTACCCCATTGTCCCTGGTCATGAGATTATTGGGGAAGTAATCGCTGCCGGATCTGCAGTCAAAAATGTAAAAGTAGGCGACAAAGTGGGCGTTGGGTGGTTTTCAAGTTCTTGTATGACTTGCCACGAGTGTATGGATGGGTCACAACACTTGTGCGTATCTGCAGAATTTACCATCGGAGGCAGACATGGCGGATTTGCAGACTATGTAAGAAGTCACTGGTCTTGGGCGATTCCTCTGCCTGAAGGGATTGACTTAGCCAAAGCTGGTCCACTGCTTTGTGGAGGCATTACAGTTTTTAACCCAATCATTATTGCTGGAGTAAAAGCCACTGATAAAGTTGGGGTAATTGGGATAGGAGGACTGGGACATATGGCGCTGAAATTCCTCAATAAATGGGGCTGTGAAGTCATCGCATTTAGCTCGACTCCCGCCAAAAAGGAAGCCATCTTAGCGATGGGTGCGACCAAAGTAGTCGATTCGACTAACCCTGACGAATTAGCTGCTATTGCTGGATCCTTGAATTTCATACTCAATACCACGAATGTCACCTTAGATTGGGATTCCTTTTTGACAACGCTAGCCCCAAAAGGAAAATTTCATAATGTAGGTGCGGTTTTAGAACCTTTGGCTATTCCCGCATTTTCGCTTATCATGGGAGGGAAATCTGTCGCCGGTAGTCCTCTAGGTAGTCCTGCCCTGACTCGGACCATGCTAGAATTCTGTGTGCGCCATAATATCTATCCCATTACAGAAGAATTCCCTATGTCTGAAGTAAATAAGGCTCTAGAACATTTAGAGTCAGGGAAAGCCCGATACCGAATTGTTTTGAAAAACTAGTCGTAGCCAAACTCAATAACCATGATCAAATTAACTGTACTCTATGGCCATCCTAGAGATCCTGATGCTTTTGAAAAATACTATGCAACTACCCATATGCCTTTGGTAGGGAAAATAAAAGGTGTCGCAAAGGCCGAAGTAACCAAGTTCTTGCCAAACGAAGATGGATCCAAGCCAGAATACTATCGCTTGACAGAACTCTATTTCGAAAGCCCTGAAGGAATGCAGGCAGCATTAGGTTCTCTAGAAGGAAAGGCCACAACCGATGATTTGGCAAACTTTTCAACGGGAGGTGTGAAAGTGCTGGTGGGATTGTCGGGTAAAACTCACGCAATAGTTAGATTGGCCATAGGGAGTATGGTCACTCAGCTTCTTATGCCATATTTTAAAATAGTATGAACCATTTGTGAGCAACAAACGATGGTGAGGGCTATTTCACTTACATTCTGATAGAAATTGACGGGGAAGCATAAACCAAATTGACACTCCTCCCTCTTGATTGACTGTTGAGTAGATTAATCTACTAAACCTTATTCATCAACTTGTACAGTTCATCCTTGTATTGCTTACCTATAGGAATTAGCTTCCCTTTAAGCTCTACATGAGAATCGGCAACGGCATCAAGTTTTGAAAAGTTGACCATAAAGGATCTATGAATTCGAATAAATCGCTTTTGATCAATTTTTTCACAAAGCTTATTCAATGGACTCACTATTAAATAAGATTGCTGGATGGTGATGATTTTACAATAATTCCTTTCAGCCTCCACCCAAAGAATATCATCAAGCATGACTTTGATCAACCTGTTTTGATTTCTGATAAAAACCCTATCCTCATGAGCATCCACAAGTGTTTCCACTGAGGAAGTATTTGTAGGATTTTCTTTGATTCTTTCCTCTACCAAGGCGATCGTTCTTTCCAAATTCTTTTTGGTAAAAGGTTTTGAAATAAAGGCAAAAGGATGGGTTTCTTTTGCTTTTTCAAAAGTGACATCATCCTCGTTCGCCGTGAGAAAAATCATGGGAATACTTAGGAATTTATGGATTTCATGTGCGGCATCGATCCCACTAAACGTCCCTTTCAGTTGAATATCCATTAAGATAATATCTGGTTTGGCCTCAAGTGCGTGATGGATGGCTTCTTCGCCTTTGGTCTCTATTCCGGTGACTTCATAACCAAGATTACTTAGCTGCAAACTGATATTTGCGGCAATAATCATATCATCTTCTACAATCAAAATTCGAGTTGCGCTCATGCTGCTTTATTTAGTAGAAATTCAAAAGAAAATGCAGTTCCTGATTGATTCTTCAAGGTCATTTTCCCATCCAATTGACGCGTAAGTAAGCTAATTAACTCTCTTCCAAAACCAGTACCCTTTGTTGTGGAATTTTCCATGATTCCGATTCCATTGTCAGAAACTTTTAAAAAAAGATTCCCATCTCTTTCATACAAGCCAACACATATTTGCCCTGCTTGCTGCGGAGGAAAAGCATACTTAAGTGAATTAGAAATCAGTTCATTTACTATTAGCCCAATGGGAATTGCTACATCTACATCCAATTCCAACGAATTCATTTCAGTAGAAAAACCAATCCTATCGGTAGCATCAAAAGTATCTAAGATGAATGTTCCTAAGTCTTCAAAAAACCCCTTCATTTCCACTTGCTTCAGATTTCCTTCTTTATATAAACTAAGATGAATCATTCCCATACTTTGGACTCTTGTGTACGTCTCCTCCATTACTTGTTTGAACTTTGGTTCGTCAATTTTTGCAATCTGAAGTGTCAGTAAACTGGAGATCGTTTCAAGATTATTTTTTACACGATGATGGATTTCTTTAAGCAGAAATTCTTTCTCCTTGTTCTTTTTTTCCAAAAGTGTACTGTATCTCTTTTTCCGCAGGAAAACCCGGTAAAGCAGAAATAAAAAGATTACTAAAACTCCGGCAAGTGTCAGGTAAAATGTCTGCAATATTCGCTGCCTACTCAAAGCAGCTTCTTGAAGCTTAATGGTGTTTTCCTTTTGAGCAACTTCCATTTGAGTCTGCAAAAGTGAAATTTGCTCTTCAGCCTCTGCAGTAAAAACATCCTTTCGGAGTTCATCAGATTTTCTCGAAGCGATAAGCGCCTGTTGAAATGATTTGGAACCCTCATAAGCTTTACTCAGCTCATCATAGACCAAACTCAAATAAAATTTATCCCCAAAGTTATCTTTTACCTCTGCAATGCTGGTTTCCAAATAGTTGGATGCCTGTAAAAAATCTCCCGATGCATTGCTGACTTTCCCTAAAGCCATATAAGAACGCATAATCATAAAGTCGTTATCGAGTAGTTCTGCATACCGCAGTGCTTCCAAACCGGACTTTTGTGCTTCCGAATAATCCCCCATTTTGGATTGTAGGTTGGCGAGTGCTATAAATGTATCGCTCAGATTATTATAAAAACCATAACGCTCTCCCAATTGTACCGACTGCTGGAAGTATTCAATCGCCTCCTTAGGCCTATCCAAATCAACCATAAATTGACCTACTAAATGGAGCGTAAAATCATAATCCAGATCCTTGAGGCCTCGCTTTTCAAATACTTCAAGTGATTTGAGCCCATAATTTAAAGCAGCATCAAACTTACCTTGCTTCCAAAAAAGGTTACTCATATCTGAATAAGCCATTGCGATGGCTTTTCTATCTCCATACTTTTCCCCAATCTCAAGTGTTTTGGAAGCATAGACAAAGGCTTCTCCTAGCATGCCCTTTCGTTCGTACACATATCCCAAATTGGTAAACAATAACCACCCTTCGTTTTCGGGAATCTTGAGGAGAGCTTCTTTGAGCACATGTTCCGCCAGTTTCAATTCCTCCATTCTAAGTAAAATCGCCCCTTGAGAAACCATGAGTTTACCTTCCCAATAGGTATTTTCTTTTTCTCTAGCTTCTTCTAATCCCTGCTCAATATATTCAAGAGCTAAATTAAGGTTACGAGTATGATAGTAATATCCAAGATCATTAATGACTTTCAATCTGAGGGTAGAATCTTTTGGTATCGCAGACAGTGCATTTTCTAATTTCTCGAGATAATCCGATTGGAAATCATCAGTTTCTACAAATACCTCTTTGTATTGGAAAAATCCATTTCTCAATTCAATTTGAGTAAATCCAGAGATGGATATGAAAAAAAAAGCGAGTAAAAAAAAATTCTTCATTTATAAATGTAAGAATTTGATTGAATTGAAAATCAGTTTTTTGTATTTAAAATGTGCCTTGGGAAATATTTCCTGTAGGTAGGGAAATAAAAGACTACGTTCATACTATCTCATTTTTAACTCTGCTTGAAGAAATCCAATTTACATTCATTAAAGCCAATTAATAAGTTTTCACTTTTCAAAATCCGATGCATATGAAAAAATTTCTTTTCCTAGGATTGCTCCTGCTGACAATAGGATGCACAAGCAAAACACGATACACACAACAGTCTCCAGAGATTGAAACTTTTAAATCCATTATCAACAACTACGTCAATGGAGAATGGGATGAATATGCCTCCCACTATGCCGAAGGTGCCACTATCTTCTTTAATACCACAGAAGAAAACCCCTCCTCTATTCAAGAAATTATTGCTGGTCAGAAACTGGGTATTGAGCCGCTATCCTCTTACTCTTTCGAAAGAGATGAAGACGAATTTGAGATGGTATTGACTGATGAAGGGGAAACCTGGGTGAATTTCTGGGGGATTTGGAAAGGAACAATTGCAGCAACAGGAGAAACTTTTGAAACGCCTATACATATCACCTCTCAATTTGAAGATGGAAAAATTGTAAAAGCTTTTGGCTATTGGAATAGTGCACCTCTTCAAGCTGCACTCAAGGAATTACAGGAAGCTGCAGCTGAAATGGCTGAAACAGAACAATAAACTAAAAAACCAAACAGATTTTTTTATTTCCAGGAGGAGCTTCAGTCTAACAGTTGAGCTATCTTCCTGGAATTATTCTTTTAGCTATCAAAAAAAATAAAAAGCCAGTGTCCCCACTGGCCTAATTAGAATTCTACAACAAATCAAATCCTTTTCTCATCGCAAAACTATCTCGGATCCAGCCTTCATTTTTTAAAATGGTTTAAATCCATAAACCCATCCCTAAAA
The DNA here is from genome assembly GCF_035156405.1 of Algoriphagus aurantiacus. Classification (NCBI taxonomy): domain Bacteria; kingdom Pseudomonadati; phylum Bacteroidota; class Cytophagia; order Cytophagales; family Cyclobacteriaceae; genus Algoriphagus; species Algoriphagus aurantiacus. Next base: position 82,704 of record NZ_JAXRUT010000018.1, read on the forward strand.
TCATTCATTTCGTCCCATTTTTCTTAAAAAAGTTTGATTCATTAATACCTTAAGCTTTTAAGTCAGAAGAAGTTAAAAAACACCAGTCGTCTCAGAAAGCTATGAAATCAACTAACTACGCACTACTATTTTTAATATTATTCGCTAGCTGTAGAAGTGATGATGCACCACCTCTTTTTATGGGCAAGCATCCAACATTTATAGCCTTTGAAAAGTCAATTGAGCTAACTGGAGAGCACACATCAATCGAAGTTATTGCTGCAAATAATATCGAGATCTTGGACACTTTAATGATATTCACTACGCCTGCACTTAATACACTTTACTATGCAATATCCACCAAAGATTATAAATGGAGTAGAAGCTTTATAGGTAAGGGAGAAGGACCCAATGAATTTGAGAAGGCATTAATACCTCTTTCTGTCGAAAGAAAAGACAATGATTTACTGATATCATTTTATCATAAAGCTAGGCAAGGCTTATTCCATTATAACCTTACACAATCATTCAATGGAGGAAATGACCTTTTTCAGGACACAATTCCTTTGAACAGTTTAACTGATATATATAAGGCATATCAAATTAATGAAGAGGAAGTTCTTGTGGACAACATGGATTTCATCAACTTAAATCAACACTATTCAATTTACAACTGGAAAGATCAAAACATTGTCCGTAAAGATTCAACGCTGATATCAGGCCTTAATGATCATGGCGATTCTTATTTATTGGCCACTAATACAATCTTCAGTAAATCTCAACTTAAATATGCCGGAGCAATGGTGTTTGTAGACCAATTGAATATTTATGATTTGGCCCAACCCGAAAAATCATTGGCTATTTCTGTGAGCAATCAGCCTAATTCAATAAATGATGCTGCTCGTACGCTTATGCCATTCAAGAAAGAATTCTATGTTGATTTGAGGGAGGCAAATAACCTTCTATTTGGACTATATGCCAATCTTGGCAGAAAGGAATGGGCAACTGGAGATAGCCCTGCTGTAATCCATGTAATCGACTGGGAAGGGAATCCGATTTGTAAACTTTCTACAAAGGAAAAGCTAGTGAAATTTGATATAGATCCAGAAAACAACATGCTTTATGGATTGACAGAAAAGCAGGAAGTTTATAAATATGATCTTTCAAAAATTCCCGAATTGGCTGCCTATAAAGCAACAAGTGAATTGAATTAGCTGCATTTTTAAAATTCAGGCTGATATTGAAAAAGCCAGCGCTCCCACTGACTTTTTCAATTCCTCTACAACAAATCAAATCCTTTTCTCATCGCAAAACTCTCGCGTATCCAGCCTGCAAGTCTAGCACTTTGGGCGAAATCAAGTGTCTGCTGTCCGTCGGAATAGGCTTTTTCAGGAACCTCATGTGATTCGTATATAATGCCATCCGCTCCTGACATTACCCCAGCCAAGGCCATCTGAGGCACATAAGCGCGAATACCGATTCCGTGCGAAGGATCCACGATTACAGGCAAGTGGGATTTTGCTTTCAAAATCGGAATAGCATTCAAGTCTAACGTATTTCTGGATGCTCTCTCATATGTTCTGATTCCTCTTTCGCAAAGAATTAACTTCTCATTTCCTCCTGAAAATACATACTCAGCAGATTGCAAAAGTTCTTCGAGCGTGCCTGAAATCCCCCTCTTGATCATCACCGCTTTATCTACTTTACCTAGTTCATCTAGCAAATTGAAATTCTGGGAATTTCTAGCTCCCACCTGGTAGACATCCACGTAAGGATACATTTCTTCGATCTGGGAAGTCTGCATCACTTCGGTCACTATCTTAATTCCCGCTTTGCTTGCGATTTTATGCCATAGTTTCAATCCTTCCAAACCCAAACCACGAAACGCATAAGGGCTGCTTCTTGGTTTGAACACGCCGCCACGCATCATCTTGATGTCATTTTCTACGCAGTGTGCCACTACAGCACGAATTTGCTCCTCTGATTCAATGGAACACGGCCCGGTGATCACTGCCATTTCCCCGTCCTTTATGAATACACCATCTCCCAAATCAACGGAAGTCGGCTTGGCCTTCCATTTTTTGGAAACCAATTTATACTCGTCAGATACAATGTGAATATCAATTATCCCATCCATCTGGCCAATTTTACGGATATCAAATTCTTTTTTTCCGATGCCAATCAGATAGTCTCCCAGTTGGGTTTTCACCTCGGTGGTTTTATAGCCAATGCCATTGACTTTTTGTATCAAATTTTCCTTCTGTCTGTCGGAAATATCGGGTTGAAGTTGGATAATCATTTTGATTTACGAATTATGAAGTACGATTTTCGAGGCTTATTTAAATGTTAAATATTTCAGGTTTCAAAACCATTAACATCAGTTATCGAATAATTTGTCATCGAAAAAGAAATTATTGATTCTCCACTGGTCAATTGGTTTATAATACAAAAACACAAACCTCAATGGTTGCCTCTCATATTTAACAAAGTACGTTAGCTCAATTATACTTTGACCTTTCTTCACTTCTGAAATTTTCTCAAAGCCTTTGTAATCCCCAACCAATTGAAGAGTATTATTTAATTGATTCTTCAAATTTTTCAATCCATCCTGATTATTCAACATCCATTGATTGGTATTGAACATTTTTTCAAGCGCGATGTCTGGAGATTTTTGATATGTAGTAAAAAACTCTTTTACCAAATCATCCGGTTGATTTTGAGCTATTGCAAGATTAGAGAAAAGCAAAAACTTTAAAGTAAACAGGTAAAGAGAATATCTTTTTTCCATATAAAAGAATTTGAATATTTATTTAAACTATCAAGTTGTTTTGGTGACAAGCTATTTGAGAAATATAGAATTTTCCAATTTTTCAATTAACGACCCCTTGAATGTATTCCTGGATATCAGAACTCAGATTCTTTGAATCTTTTACTATTTTGATGAAGGCCGAACCTATGATGGCTCCATTGCTATATTTCGAAGCGGTAGTGAAGGTTTCCGAATCAGATATCCCAAATCCAATCAATCTAGGATTTTTCAGATTCATCGCTTTTACCCGTTCGAAGTAAGAAATCTGCTCTTCGCTTATCCCTGTTTTGGCACCTGTGATGCTATGTGAGGAAACCATGTAGATGAAGCCATTGGTATTTTCATCGATCTCTTTAATTCGCTTTTCGCTGGTTTGGGGTGAAATCAAGAAAGTATTAACCAAGCCATATTGCTCAAAAAGCTCCTTGTAATCATCCAGGTATTGTTGCATAGGAAGATCGGGCAAAATCAGACCATCAACTCCCACTTCTTTACACTTTTTGCAAAAGGCTTCCATCCCGTATTGCATGATCGGGTTTAGATAGCCCATCATCACTACGGGGATATGGATTTTTGCCCGAAAGCCTCTCAGCTGTTCAAAGATCTTTTTTAATGAAATCCCATTTTCCAGCGCAATCATATTGCTGTCCTGGATCGTCGGACCATCAGCCACTGGATCAGAATAGGGTACGCCAATTTCTATGATATCTGCCCCGCCTGCCTGAGCAGCTTCCATGATTTCCATGGTATTTTCCAGCTCAGGAAACCCCGCTGTGAAATAGATGGAGAGCACACGGGCCTTTTTTGTTTCAAATAGTGTATGTATTCGGTTCATTTTTTCGGTATTGAAAAATTACAAAATTGAAAGACTGGAGAATTAGTTGTTCAACCCCTTCAGGGTTGATCTATGAGGACCCCATGATTTTTTCCATGGGTTGCACCCATGGCTATTCAGAGTTTAATCTCCGCCACTGCGGACAAGCTCTTCAGGATTAGTCAAAACTTACTGCAAGGCATACTTCATTATTCAGCCTTCATCATTTTTCATTCATTATTCTTTAGGAAAACATGAATTCTACAATTACAATGGAGGTTCAAGAAGACCTCATGAATCCTGAATCAGTACTTCCCCCATTTTATATAAGTATCCAGATCCTTGTCTCCTCTGCCCGAAAGATTTACCACGATCACATCATCTTTGGAATATTCAATCATATTCAGGGCATACAGCGCATGAGCAGATTCAATTGCTGGAATAATTCCCTCCATTTTACTCAATTCGATACCCGCTGCCATTGCATCCTTGTCCTCTACTGCCACAAACTCACCTCTTCCCACATCAAAAAGATGTGCATGAACTGGTCCAATACCTGGATAATCCAACCCTGCTGAAATAGAATGCGGCTCCACAACTTGTCCGTCTTCAGTTTGCATTAATATCGTTTTAGATCCATGCAAAACCCCAGGGGTTCCGAGAGCAGTTGTCGCTGCTGATTTTCCAGATAAAACCCCCAAGCCAGCTGCCTCAGCAGCCACCAAGCGAACTTCAGGACTATTATAGTAATGGTAAAAAGCACCTGCAGCATTTGATCCTCCGCCCACACATGCAATAACTATATCTGGGTTTTCTCTTCCTTCCTTCTCCTTCAATTGCCACTTGATCTCTTCCGAAATAACGGATTGAAACCTTGCAACCATCTCTGGATAAGGGTGTGGTCCTACTACAGATCCAATTATGTAATGTGTATCTACAGGATTATTGATCCAGGCACGCATGGCTTCATTGGTGGCATCTTTCAGGGTTTTCGAGCCTGAAGTTGCAGGAACTACAGTTGCTCCTAAAATCTTCATCCGTTCCACATTGGGATGCTGGCGTGCAATGTCAACTTCACCCATATAGACAGTACATTCCATCCCCATCAAAGCACAAACTGTCGCTGTAGCTACACCATGTTGACCAGCACCGGTTTCTGCAATTATTCTTTTCTTACCTAATTTCTTCGCCAAAATGATCTGACCAATAGTATTGTTCACCTTATGAGCCCCCGTGTGACATAGGTCCTCCCGCTTAAGGTAGATTTTGGTCCCATATTTTTCAGATAGACGGGAAGCAAAATAGAGTGGAGTCGGACGACCAACATAATCTTTAAGCAAACCTCTGAACTCATCCTGAAACTCCTTAGAAGCCATAATTGACTCATAATTCTCCTTCAGTTCTTCCACATTGGGATGTAGCATTTCGGGGATATAAGCTCCCCCAAACTTGCCGTAAAACCCTTTTTCATCTACTTTGATCATAATTCTATAGTTGATAGTAACTAGTCCATAGAAATGGACTGACCATTATGTTCTTATTTTATTTTTAAAACTTTTCAGTTTCTCTATATTTTTCAATCCAGGAGCATCTTCAAATTTTGAATTCAAATCAACCCCCACCAGCTGTGGTATTTTATCAGCGAGAGAAATCACTTCAGACGAACTTTCTTCATCCAGCCCTCCACTAAGTATAAATCCCTTTTCAAAAGGATAGTTTTCCAGTACCTGCCAATTGAATTTCCGACCCGAACCACCATGCACAGCAGCTGCCGTATCAAATAGAAAGTATTCAACTAACCCCACATAATCCCTCAAGGTTTCCCAATTAATAGTTTCTCCCACTGAGATGACTTTCCAAAGCTTTTTACCTGTTTTCAATTTCAGTTCCCGGACATATTCAGGGCTTTCATCTCCATGCAATTGAATAGCAGCCAACTTGAACTCATCGATTTTCGAAAGGATAAACTCAATTGACTCATTCACAAAAACCCCTACTTTTGGAACTTCGGCCAGCTGGATTTCTGCAGCAAAATCGATTGAAACGTATCTGGGTGATTTGGAATAGAAAATCAATCCCATCCAATCAGGGTTAACTTCTTGAATCAGATTTTGAATATTATCAGGATTTCGCATCCCACACACTTTGATTTTCACGTGTCTATAATTTGTTTTTATTGGTCACATGGAATCTCGCCTGGAGGATAATCATCCCGCTGTATGACATTTTAGTCAGGCTCGATTTCATCAGGCACTTATCGTTGATTCTTTGGCCAAAAGCTTCTTGTATTCTTTAATGAAATTGTAAGCTGCTTGTTCCGGACGGCTTGATTTCATGAAATTTTCTCCTATCAAAAACCCATCAAATCCAGCTTTTTTCAAGGTGATTAACGTAGCAGGATCAGAAATCCCACTTTCAGATATTCTTACAAAATCAGCGGGGATCTTATCCACTAGGTCTAGTGAGGTTTGCAAAGACACCTCAAAGGTTTTCAGATTCCTGTTGTTTACCCCCACTAAATCTAATTCATCGCAAAGGCTTCTTTCCAACTCCTCCCCATCGTGCACTTCCATCAAAACTTCTAGTCCTAAGCTTTTGGCAAAAGCCGCCAATTCCTTCAATCTCGCAGGATCCAATACCGCTGCAATGAGTAGAATACAATCTGCCCCGATAGACTTTGCTTCGAGAATCTGATATTCATCCACCACGAAATCCTTTCGAAGAATTGGGCAGAAATTAAATTTCCTAGCTTCCTTCAGATCTGCATTTGTGCCGCCGAAGAAATCGGTATCCGTCAAAATCGATAAGGCTGATGCTCCGGCCTGCATATATCCTATACTTACGGCTTCCACCGAAGCAGAGCCGTTAATCAATCCTTTGGAAGGTGACTTTCTTTTAAATTCAGAGATGATTCCTGACTTTTCAAGATCAATAACATACTTCTTCATAGAGACCACTTTCCCTTCGAAAAAGATACTATTCTCCAAAAGTTTCACTGGCACCAAACTGCTTCTCTCAGCTACTTCTATGTGCTTTTGCGCAATAATTTTATCTAAAATGTTCATGAGAATTTAAGCTAAGGAAACTGAGGTTTTAGGATTGACAAGACCCTCAAATACTGCTAATGCTTTTCTGGAAAGCAAAACTTCTTCAGCTTTTGCGATAGCTTCTGGAAAAGAAAGCCCTTCTTCAGCAGTTACTAATGCGGCTGCAGAATTTGCAAGTACCACAGCATTTTGACTTTCTGTACCTTCCCCTTTAAGAATGGCTTCAAAGATTTTGGCAGATTCTTTTATAGTCTTTCCACCTTTGATGGAATCAGCCTTCAGCTTTGTAAGACCAATATTTTCTGGTTTCAATACTTTTTCACCTTCATTGGAGATCATTTTAAAATCACCTGTCAAGGAAATCTCATCATAGCCATCCAAAGCATGAAGAATGGAGAATCGTCCCTGCATTTCCTGATATAGATAGCCATAAAGCCTTGCCAGTTCCAGACTAAATACTCCCACCAATTGTTTTCTGGGAAAACTTGGATTCACCATTGGACCAAGCATATTGAAGAAAGTTTTTACCCCAAGATCTTTTCTGATCGGACCCACATGCTTCATAGCTGGGTGAAATAGTGGTGCATGCAAAAAGCAAATACCAACTTCATCCAAACTCTGACGGATTTTGTCCAAGTCACTGGTGAACTCATAGCCAAAATAAGCGAGCAGATTTGAAGATCCACAAATGGAAGATACTCCGGTGTTGCCATGTTTTGCTACATTCTGACCCGCTGCAGCGACAACAAAAGAAGATAAAGTGGAAATATTAAAGGTATCTTTTCCGTCACCTCCTGTACCGCAGAGATCCATGGCATCATACTCGGCAATTTCAACAGGAATGCATCGCTCAAGCATGGCCTCTCGAAATCCTGAAAGCTCCTCCACAGTAATACTCCGCATCATATATACGGTCATAAATGCCGCAATTTGACTCTGATTATACGTTCCGGCAGTAATGTTTTTCAGCACCTCGCGCGCATCTTCGCGTGTTAGTGTACGGTGTTCAATTAGATGATTTAATATTTCTTTCATAACAGGGGGTGATATTAAATTATTCTGTTTTAATTCTCCAACCAATTCTTTAGGATTTGAACGCCATTTTCAGTCAGAATGCTTTCGGGATGAAATTGTACTCCTCGTACATCAAACTGCTTGTGCCTGACAGCCATAATTTGATTATCCGGTGTACGTGCGATCACTTCCAAGTCTGGTGAAAGGGTGTTTTCATTGACTACCCAGGAGTGATACCTACCAATACTAAAAGTATCGGGAACGTCTTTGAAAAGCAAATCCTCCTCCACTTTTACTATAGAAGCTACACCATGAAGTACCTCGGACAAATTGATTAAATCACCGCCAAAAGCTTCACCGATTGCCTGATGACCAAGACACACCCCTAAAATAGACTTAGTTGAAGCATATTTCTTCAAAAGCTCAGGCATGATTCCGGCATCTTCTGGGACTCCGGGGCCAGGCGATAGAATTATCTTATCGTATTGAGCTACGTCTTCCAAACTGATTTTGTCATTTCGGAACACATCCATCCGCACACCATAGCCCAGTTGCCTGACAATGTAAACAAGATTGTAGGTGAAGGAATCGTAGTTATCGAGGACGAGAATTTTCATTTTAAGTAATTGAAAGATTGGAATATTGACAGAACTTGCTCTCCATTTCGGCTGGGAAGATTCAAATTGCTTCCGCAGCCCTGAGTGCCACTCTAAGCGCTTCCAGCTTATTGGCCACTTCTTGAAGCTCTGAGGGAATAGTTGACTTCGCTACTACTCCTGCCCCAGCTTGGAATCTCAGCTGGTTATTTTCAGACACAAAGGATCGGATCAAAATCGCATGATTGAAATCTCCATTGAACCCCAAATAGCCGATGGCTCCTCCGTAAAATTCTCTCGAAACATTCTCAAGCTCATCAATCAGTTGCATCGCTCTAAATTTAGGAGCTCCGGAAAGTGTACCCGCTGGAAATGTATCTGCAACCAGTTGAAGTGGATTGGTATTTTCAGGTAATTCTCCTGTCACTTTGGACACCAGATGAATTACATGAGAATAGTATTGAATCTCTTTGAATACATCTACAGTTACTTTTTCTGATGACCGACTTAGGTCGTTTCTCGCAAGATCCACAAGCATCACATGTTCCGAGTTCTCTTTAGGGTCATCATAAAGCTTACGTGCCAAAGCAGCATCTTCCAGATCATTCCCTGTTCTGCGAAAAGTGCCCGCTATAGGGTAAATGGTAGCTTTTTTATCTTTTACCACAATCTGCGCTTCAGGAGAACTTCCAAAAACCTTAAATGAACCGTAATCAAAATAGAATAAATAAGGAGAAGGATTCACAGATCGCAGTGCTCGATACACATTAAATTCATCTCCTTTGAAACTTGTGCTAAACCTTCTGGAAAGGACAATCTGGAAGACATCCCCTTTGAAGCAATGCTCGCGTCCTTGATTCAAAATCTTTAAAAATTCCTCATCAGTGTAATTAGAGCTTTCCTCACCCAATCTTTTGAATGAATAGCTAGGTATATTTTTATTAGATAGTAAACGCTCGATCTCATCCGTCAACTCAGGATTCTCCGCTCCTGCCACCCGATGTTCTAACAAGTGTAGCTCATTCTTGTAATGATCCACTACGATGATATTTTGATATACCGAATATTGCATCATCGCTACCTCTGATGGTATGGTATTCTGGAGTCTGATATCTTCAAAATAAGCTACAGAATCATACTGAATGTATCCAAAAAGCCCATTGGAACTAAATTTAAATTTGTCTTGGGCAGAATCAAATTTATTCCCAAAAGCCCTAAGACACTCCATTAGTTTCTGATCTGAACTCACCTCATATTTTACAGAATGTCCCAACGGAAGTGTTTCCTCAACTACTCCAGCATTGAATTTAAATGTAGCCAACGGATTAAAGCAGATATAGGAATAGCTATTTTCCTGACCGTGATAATCTGAACTCTCCAGCAGGATCGGATTGGCATAACGATCTCGAATCTGTAAATAAATACTCACAGGAGTGATGGTATCAGCCAAACGCTTTCTGTACGTAGTTAAAATAGGTAGTTTAATATGAGTCATTTCCTAATTATTTTATTCATGAAAAAAGGCCTACCGGAAATCCAGTAAGCCTTTTATACTATATCGTCACGCAAAATTATACGCAGGGGCTTTCTAAACTTCCTTTTGGAAAGAGTATGAGTGCCACCACCAATTTTTATTTGTGTTTGTTTTCATAAGAATGATCGCAAATTTAGAAAGGGATTGTTAAGGACAAAGCATGAATCAATTTTTTTATCAAAAAAAATTATCGCCAAAAAGTAAACCTCCAACAAAATGACACTTGCAAACTACATATGTAAAACGAAAATACATTTTATCCGTTCGATTATCTATATAACTCTCGATCAATATGAAATATAACCCACTCATTCTTCCGCTTTTCTTCCTCAGTCTTGGTTTTGTGACTGCCCAATCTGGGACTGAATGGAAAACCCCAATGTATCAGGTCACCTTTGAATCCGACACTGAAGCTGAAGCCAAAATGGAAATAGACAAAGGCTATAGGTACGCAGATCTTGACTATGACGGCAGAGTGTTCCATTTGTTTTTCCATAATGATATCACAAACATCAAAAAGGCAAGGATAATGGAGCCGAAAACAAAGCTTCAGGTAGCCAGAGGAAAAGGTAGTTATTTCTGGGGTTCGGCACGGTTTGAATTTGTAGATGGGGATATTATCAAAGTGAAAAGAAAAAATAATGCGAATGGTTACGAAATTACAGGTCCATCCGGGCCACTTTTCAAAGTGGAAAACCATGCCATCGCTCCCGTCAAAACCTACAATGAAAAAGATTTTCTTACGCAGGCTTTTTATGTATTCGAGCGGATCAAAATAACCCAAAGTGCTCCTGCAGATGTGATGATATTTTACTCAAGTTATCATCCAATCGGTCCCAATGAGTAGTTTTATTAAAAAATACAAGAATGGCAAAGGCATTTCCACAGTATCTCAAGCGGGTTTTTGACGATTACCAAGTATTAGTGCAGGTTGATCCTGACACGTTCGCAGGGGTTGAGCTTATCGTACATCCAGATGGGAAAATCGAAAAAACTGAACTGGAGTTTGACGAAGAGATTTTTGATGACCTGGCAGAAGATGAATTTATCAATTGCAACGTGCTGGAATTTCAGTTACATCTGGCGAAAATACGCTGATTTCAAATTTGAAATCTTTTAGCCTCATAGTCAAGGGGAAAAGACACCGATTCAGCAAACCTGAGTAAGAATATTGTAAACATTGATTTTCTCCTTACCTTTGCGCCGGCGGCACGACCAGCTCCTGCTGAATCCCCCAGGTCCGGAAGGAAGCAAGGGTAGGTGGTTGAGCGGTGCGATGCCGCTTCTTTTTTGCCCTATTTTTTTGTCAGGCAACTCCAATCAAGTTCCATATCTTGATTAATCTTCTAACTTTGTTTCCCACAATCAAATCCATTTGGAACTATCCTTCTATCTGGCTTTTGCCCACTTTCAAGAATAGCAAAGTCTGAAAAAAGGAAATTCCATACCTATTAAACAATTCAAATATGAAATTCTTTATTGACACAGCCAATCTATCTGACATTCGCGAAGCTTATGACCTAGGAGTATTAGATGGCGTAACCACCAACCCTTCTCTAATGGCCAAAGAAGGCATCAGCGGAGAAGAAAAAGTAAGAGCTCACTACAAAACTATCTGTGATATCGTAGATGATAAAGTAAGTGCAGAAGTAATCGCTACAGATTATGAAGGCATGGTAAAAGAAGGGAAAGAACTCGCAAAAATCGATGACAAGATCGTAGTTAAAATCCCGATGGTAAAAGATGGACTAAAAGCCCTTAAATACTTCCAAAGTGAGGGAATACGTACAAACTGTACTTTGATTTTCTCTGCAGGCCAAGCACTTCTTGCCGCAAAAGCCGGAGCTAGTTATGTCTCTCCTTTCATTGGAAGATTAGATGATATTTCCTTTGATGGAATGGATCTTATTGCCCAGATCGTGCATATCTATGGGAACTACGGTTATGAAACAGAAGTACTTGCTGCCTCTGTACGTCATAGCATGCACCTGTTGAAATGCGCTGAAGTTGGAGCAGACGTAGTCACCTGTCCATTGAAAGTAATTACGAGTTTACTTAATCATCCATTAACAGATTCTGGTTTGGCAACGTTTTTGGCAGATCATGCCAAAGCAGCTGGAAAATAACTAGTGAAAGGCCGGCTTTTGTCGGTCTTTTTTAATTTCCCTTATGTATATTATCAAAGTAAAAGGCAAAGCAAGAATCCCTGACTACATTCAGATCAGAGATGAAAACTTTGTATTAGTAGCCTATTTCAGAGCAGATAGGCCGTTGAAGAAAATTGAGAAATTTGGTCTGGAAGGAAAGGAAGAAGAACTTGAAAAGTTAATCAAGGAGCTTCCATTTGGGAAATTGCAAAAATTAGAACTTTAAGAATGGATTTTAGTACTCAGCCTGTACTTCAGGTAAAACAAGCAACAATCTTTCAGGGTATCGACCCCATACTTACGGATGTAAACTTCTCTGTGGAGCAGCACGAATTTGTGTTTCTAATCGGTAGAACTGGCAGTGGTAAAAGCTCCTTATTAAAAACACTTTATGCCGATTTGGAGTTGAAAAGTGGAAGTGCTGAAGTAGCGGGATTTAATCTGGAAAATATCAAGATCAAGGAGATTCCTTATCTGAGAAGAAAAATCGGGATTATTTTCCAAGATTTCCAACTCTTCAACGATCGCTCTGTGGCTGAAAATTTAGCATTTGTTATGAGAGCAACGGGCTGGACAGATAAATCAAAAATAAATGCCCGGATGGCTGAAGTCCTGCTTTTGGTAGGTCTGAACAATGCATCGAGTAAAATGCCTCACCAGCTTTCAGGTGGCGAACAACAGCGTGTGGTAATCGCAAGAGCCTTGCTTAATGAGCCTTCAATTTTACTTGCGGATGAGCCTACTGGGAACCTTGACCCCGATGTTGCAGACGGTATCTTTAAGCTTTTCCAAGAAATAAATAAAAAGGGAACTGCGATATTGATGGCAACCCATAATTATGATTTACTTCGTAAGTACCCATACCGAGTATTGAAATGTGAAAAAGGAGCGCTCCAGGATAGTCAAACACATGACGTGTCTTTTGGTTCTACTTATTAATATTTCGAGTTAAATTTCAAACGCTTTTGCAAAATGTAACGTTTGTAAGTATCCAAACTTCCCAAATATGAAATCTACCCTACTCTCAAGAGCTTTCTTCTTTGTAATCCTGAGTGGATTACTTTGGAGCTGTGATAAAGATGGCGATAAGGACCCAATTATCGATCCTGATCCTACATTAGAAGAGGAAATTAATAACTGGATTTATGATGTAATGGATGAAGTTTACTATTGGAGACTCAATCTTAGAACACCTATAGCAGCTACTTCTGATCCAACCAATTATTTCAATTCTCTACTTTTCAAGCCAACAGATCGGTTTTCAGCAATTTATCCTGATTACCAAGAGTTGATCAATTCTCTGAGCGGTATTTCATTAGATGCAGGATACGAGTTCAAATTGTACCGAGTACCTGACTCCGAAAATGTATATGCTGAAGTTCTTTACGTGAAGAAAAACAGTCCCGCTTCATTAACAGATTTAAAACGTGGCGATGCAATCGTTGCCATCAATGGTACACAGATAGATATTAATAACTATAGAACCCTGTTGGATCAAACACAGACAACTCATACCATCAGACCGCTCAGGTATAGCGATGAAACAGGAGCATATGTGGCAAGAGAGGAAATTTCACTCACCCCTATAGAATTATCTGAAGATCCGAATTTCCTTGATACAGTCTATACAATCAATAATCAAAAAATCGGATATGTAGTATATAACTTCTTCGCGCCAGGTACAGCGAGTGACAATACACTGTACGATAGAGAGATGGATGCTGTGTTTGAGAAAATGAAAGCGGAAAACATCACTAATCTAGTGTTAGATCTACGATACAACGGCGGTGGATATGTCACTTCTGCAGTAAACCTCGCTAGTTTAATTGGTCCTGGAGTGACTAGTTCTGATATTTTTTCGAGAACAAAATACAATAACTTGCTTGCTTCAGAAATACCTGCATTGAGCAGTGTTAAGACTGAGTTTTTAGATAAATCTCAAAATCTCGGCAATATTCTTACCGGAAATCGCCTGTATGTATTGACCACCGGCGGAACAGCTTCAGCATCTGAACTAATCATCAATGGGCTCAAGCCATACATGGATGTTTTCTTAATTGGGGATGTTACTTATGGTAAAAATGTAGGTTCAATTGCGATTGAAGATGAAGACAATCCAGAGAATGCATATGGCTTGTTACCTATTGTTACCCAAAGTTTCAACAGCCTAGATCAATCTGACTACAGCACAGGTTTTACTCCAAATATTGCTGTCAATGAAAACTCAGAACGCCTAAGACTTCTTGGTGATGTAAATGAGATTTTGCTAAGAACAGCTATTGAGCAAATCACGGGTGAGCCTTCATCTGGAAGAGTGGTCAAATTAGATCGAGAAGAAATTGCCAATACCTTAGATCGAAAAATCCGGACAGGAAAAATGATAGAATCCCCAATAATTAAATAATCAACAAGCTCCGAAATATCGGGGCTTGTTTTTGTTCATTATCAAATTGTTAAGTTTCCGATCTTTAATGACTTCCTATAAAATTGATGCTAAATTTAAGGCTCACTTTTGAATGTCATGGAAATAGCAGCAAGTCTCCTTCTAATACTAACAATTTATTTCCTAGGTTGCCTTGCCATAGTGCAGGAAGTAGTCAGGCCGAATAGACAACTGGTAGTCGAAGGAGAAAGTAAAAAACCTCAGTGGGTAACAAACTATCCAAAGATCATTTCCCTGAGTTTTGTTATCTCTTTATTGACAACGTTCATCGCATACTACCTTTTCCTTAGCTAGAAAAATTTATACTTAGCATATACAAAAAAGGCTGCCAAATTGAATTTGGCAGCCTTTTTTATATTCCAACAACTTCTTCTATTCGAACAAGTCGAATTTCAATCCAAAGTTTAATCGTGCATTGTAATATTCAGCTTGCATCGTTCTGGATTTGATTCCTTGGTAGTATCTCAAAGGTTGATTGGTCAGGTTATTTCCTTCGAAAAATACACGCCATTTAGGCGTAATAGCGTATGACGCATTTACATCCAAGAATGTTTGCTTATCGTAATAGCGATCTTCAAAGCTTTCTCCACCCAATTCATCCAAGTAATCAGAGGCATAATTCAGTGATACTCTCATAACTATCCGCTTTGTCTCATAAGAAAGTGATGCATTAAACATATTATCCGCTGTACCAGGTAATTCAATATCATCATTGTCTCTTCCTTCAATGCCTGTAGTAGAAGACTTCGTATAGGTATAGTTCAAGTAAACTCCAATTCCTTTCCAAATCTGACGCTGAATAGACGCTTCTAATCCATATATTTTTGCAGTCCCACCATTCTCCGGACGGGAATATTGCAATCCAGAACCGAACTGGGGGTCACTATACCCCTGTGTTGTGATGGTATATACGAAATCATCAATGTCCTTATAAAATCCACCTAGTGAAATAAGACCAACATTATCGAAATACTGCTCAGCCATCAAATCAAAATTCATTGCAGTAGCAGGCTGTAGATTAGAATTTCCACGTGACAATTCCTCATCTTCTGGACTAAATTCAGCATAGGGGACAAGGTCAAAGTAATTTGGTCTTGCAATGGTATTTGTCCATGCAAATCTCAAAACACTGTTTGGATTCATGTTGTACTTCAAATGTACCCCAGGCATGAAATTGGTATAACTCTGCTCACCCTCAGCCGAAGAGATCTCTTCATTATCTATATCAAAGATATTTCCCATGTAATCTATGGAAGTATGTTCCAATCTTACACCAGCAATTGCAGAGAACTTATCTGAAAACTGATGATCTGCCATTATGTATCCACCTGTGATGGTTTCTTTCGCAGTGAAATTACCCGGCGCATATTCTTCAGGAACATCACTTTCTTCAAACAGTGCTGAATTTTTGAAATCCAATCCTCCCAAATATTTAGGGTCCGTAAAGGTGCCTACTTGATACTGGGATCCTGCCAGAAAATTCGGATCTGAGTAATTGACATTTGGTACATCTGCAAGTGTTTCTCCGAAAGCCTCTTCATCTAGTGGCTCATACTCATAGAAGTTATTGTCTCGTTCCTTATCTTTTCCGCGATACCTCACTCCAAGCTGTAAAATCCCTTTGGGGCTGTATGGTAATTTGAAATCCAGTTTCCCATTCAGATCACGGTCAAATGTGTAGCCGTATTGTTCTGATAGTCCATTTAACCCAATGGCAAGATTGTCAGTTGGATTAGTCAGATTAGCATAAGGTTTGTCAGGATTTGACACATCTACAGTAACATCCTGGTTAGAAGACCTGAATGAAGTATAGCGCTCAAATTCCCTTTCTTCTGATGCCTTTGCATGGGTTACAGACCAATCCATCTTTAGTTTATTGAACAAATGGCTACCCCCTAGTGTCGTATTATAAACCCGTTGGTCCTCCAGTCTAGAAGCTTTGTTTCTATCGCTATCCAGGCCACCTTTCGTCTCATATTCCACACGGCCTTTAGTCAAATATTTCCCTGGGCTAACCTCCGTGAAATCACCATCATCAAAGGAATCATCCAACTGACTTACGCGCATTCTAAACCTGTTTTCCCAATCGTCGCGATGATTATACATCCCGGAAAGAAATAGCGTATGATTGTCGTTGATATCATAATCAAATGCTAGGGTAGCTGACCGCCGAACCCGCTGCACTCTGTATTCTCGGATATCAAATTCCTCGAGAGAAGCTCCGTTATCATAGTTTTTCCAAACTGCCTCAATGTTATCTGATCCGAAGCGATGATTATTGTATGATCCTGAAAAAATCGCTCCCAATTTATCGTTGAAAAAGCGGTTGCCTATAATCAAGCCACCTGTCCAGATAGGTTTATTAGACAATAAGTTAACCCCTGAAGCGGCTGTTCCTGAAATCCTAAGCGAATTTGGAGCCTGCCGGGTTACAAGATTTACAGAACCGCCAATTGCATCCGCATCCATACTCGGAAGTACAGCCTTGTTTACTTCTATCGTCTGAATCATATCGGATGGAATCAAATCCATCTGCACATTTCTGTTGTCTCCTTCTGCTGACGGAAGTCTCTCTCCATTTAGCGTTACCGAATTTAACTGCGGTGCAAGGCCACGAATGATAATATTACGCGCTTCTCCCTGATCATTTTGCATGGTGATCCCCGGGATTCTTTTTAATGCATCACCAATATTAGCATCAGGAAACCTTCCAATTTGATCAGAAGACACCACATTGGTAATATTAGCATTGTTCTTTTGCTGATTAAGGGCTTTTGCCTGTCCTTTAAGCCGGTCTCCCATCACTATAAATTCCAGACTCTCGATAGTAGTTTCATCCAATTTGAAATTCAGGATGGTTGTTTCCCCCTTTTCAATTGTCGTTTTATAGATAACAGAACCATAGCCCAAGTACGTCACCTCTACTTCATAAGACCCCTGAGGAAGGTCAACAATGGAATAATCTCCCGCCTGGTTTGTAATCGTACCCAATGTGGTATTCTTCAATACGACATTGGCACCTGGCATAGATAGATTATGTGCATCTATCACTCTACCTTTTAAAACTCCTTGTGCCAGCGCCTTATGATTTAGGCAAAAAACAGCGATCAAGGTAATTGCGATCAGTAATGACTTTTTCATAATTATGAAGATTAATGCTTAGTTTTTAGATTTTAAGATGTCGCCTGCCATATCTTCCCATCGGTAGATTTGGTAGGTCTTGTCATCCGACATGGCTACAAAAAGTCCATGTGGGAAGTCTGCCCCTAAAGGGACACTGATGGATTCAGATCCATCGCTTGAAATAGTACTGGTAGCGATCTTGGTAATCAATGCATGCTCATGCGGATTTGAAATACTTCCTTCTCTTGGGAAAACATGGAAAAGGTTGGCACCCTGGTCAGACACCAAGATATAGCCGGTACTATCATCCAGTTTGTATATAGAAATCCCCTCGTGATCATCAGAGAATCCTTCTTGAGCAAAAAGCGCCAGTTCCTCATTTCCTTTTTCCGGATCTGCATAGTACTTTCTTACACCTACCCCTTCATCAGAATAATAGATATACCCCAGCTCAGTGTCTACGGCTATGGCTTCGATTTCTTTCTTTCCGGAATAGGTTCCAAACTTCCTAGACAAGTTTAATTTGATTTGGCCTCCCTCACCTATGATCTCATATTGCCAGAGATATGTCCCGTCTGTTGGGCCACTTTTTCTACCTGCGATAACAAAGTTTTTACCGGAGGTCTGATCTTGAAATATAGCAACCCCCATCAGATCTCTGCAGTCAGAACAAGTCTCTCCTTGATACACTTCAATACCTCCCATATTGATTTCTTTCATATCAGGGAGTGAGAAAAATCTCAGTTTGGAAGTCATACGCTCTCCAGTGACTGCAAAATCGACAGTCCGATCACCTAGATCCAAGCCATATCCTACATCCACATTGTTTGGGCGTTGGATGTCGCGTACGATTAGCGAGTCGATGGACTTTCCCTTAAGATCAAATACATAAAGTGCTCCTTCAGCATCCTTGTCCGTTCCAATCATTAAGCTTTTGGATGGATCTGTCGGATTCACCCAAATGGCGGGATCGTCGGTGTCATGGATAACCGAATCAGTTGTATAGACTGGTTTCACCAGCCTTTGCCCGATTATTTCTTCTTTTTGTTGGACTGGCCCGCCGCATGAACTTGCTAAAAATCCCAATGCAGATAAGCCAGTGAATAGTCTACTTTTTGTCATAAGATTTAAATGGTTTTGATGTTACAATTTTAGCTTGAGAAGCAGCTTTTGACTACAAATGGCTGTTATCAATTGGGCAACAATTGAAAAAGTAACCGTTAACAAAACCTAAACAGGATTTCAAAAAACGATCTCAAAAGTTTGGTTTTCAGAAACTTATGAAATGTTAAAAAGAGATTAACAAATTGTAAATCATATACAAAGGAGAAACTGCTGTAAACTATCACCTTTTTCCAAGTTCAATTTCTTACGAAGTCTATATCTTGAAATCCGAAGGCTATCCATGGAAATACCAAGTGAAGAAGCGATCTCTTTTGAGTTTAGATTAAGCCGCATCAGACTTGCAAGCTTCATTTCAGCAGGAGTGAGACCACCGGTTCGTTGATGGATGTTTCGGAAGAAATCCTGATGCACCTTTTCAAAACTATGCTTGAAATCTTCCCAATCTGTATCATGTGAAAAATTGAAATCAATTTGCTTAATAAGATTTCTAATCTTTTTCTTTTGCTCTTTTGGCTCCTGCTCCAAGATACTTTTCAGTCTTGTCTGAATATCTTCCAGCATTTGATTTTTGTCGATGACATGTAGGGTTTGGGCAGTGAGTGCTTTAGAATGGGCCTTCTCTTCTGTTTCCATTTTCATTTCCAACAATTGCATATTTTGCTGTTCTGTAGCGATCAGTTGCTCCTTCACCTGAAGTATTTCCTGATGGCGCTCGAGCAATTCCTTGTTACTTTTGATTTTCAATTTCTGGCGATTGAAAATGACCCAGCCCAACACACACATTAAACCAACCAAAAACAAAAGCAGCCATTTTACGATGGCATCGAAATCATGCATCTGCTCGAGCTGAATGATCTGTTGATTTTTAGCGTACAAACTATTCTGAGCTTCTTGAACTGCCAATTGCCGAGCTGACTCTTCTGAATAAACCAAGTCGCTTAACTGACGACTTTGCTCCAAATATTTATACGCATTATCATAGTCTCGCATCTCTGCGTATGCCTTAGATATATCTACGATCGCACTTTTCTGTTGATATAAAAAACCAAGTCTCTCACTCATCTCCGCTGCTTTTTCTGAATAAAGTAATCCTTCCTCTGGCTCACTAGTTTTGCGAAGCACATCGCCAAGATTATTTAGATTGCTGATAATCCGAAGACTATCCCCAAGTGCCATATTCAGCACAAATGCCTTTTGAAAATTGAAGTATGCAGAATCATACTGTTCTAAATCTTCATAAATACTTCCGATGTTCTCTCTGACGAAAGCCAATTGACTCTTCAGGTTAAGTTCCTCAAAAATTTTAAGTGCTTCCTGCTGATAGGCTAGGGCTTTGGGGTAGGAACCCATTTTCTCATACATTCCCCCTATGAAGCTTTTTGTCTCAGCCTCCCCTCCTGCATCCTGCAGTTTTTGATAAATAATAAATGCTGTTTCATGGCGCTGTAGCGCATCTTCGGGAGACTTAATTTTGTAATAGACTTCACCCAACGCATTATTTACATGCGCCAAAAGAGAAGGTAAGTTATTGTTTTGAAAAATATGCTCTGCTTCATAAAATGCCTCTACGGCAGGTTGAAACAATCCAAATTGTAAAAGAATCTGGCCACGGATTAATTGTGCCTTCCCTACCAGAGAATCCAAAGCAGCTAGCTTACTTTCTTCCAAAACTTCTGTGGCAAGCATAAATGCCTTATCGGGCTTACTCTTGGCTAACCTTGTCGCTGAGTCCAGCTGTGAGTCAATTAAAAAGGGGGTTTGAGCCTGGGAGAAGTGTGGAAACCAAGCAATGAAAATGACAGTGCCCCATGTGAATAAAATCAATCGCTTCATAATCAGCGAATTTCGACGTATCAGAAGTGAAAATCATTAAGTGAAAGTTGTCATTTTATTAAACTTCTCTTCGTGAATGCTAGAACAATGACCATCAGATTTCATAATCTACCTATGGATGAAAAAAAATTTGATCATATAAGCCTAAACCCACTAGACACAAAAAAACCGGCATCCCTGCCGGTTTCATGATCAGTATTTGACTTGATCAATTTGTTTTGGTAAGATTTTCCTTTGCAAGGTCAAATGCAGGATCTAGCGATATTGCTTCTTCGAATGCTGCCTTCGCTTCAACTTTAGAGCCTTGATCCAAGTAGATCATTCCTTTTAGGTTCAGAGCAGCTGCTTTCATACTGACTTCTTGAGTTTCTGTTTGTGACTTTGGAAAGCCTACTTTATCCTCAGGCTTAGCATTTTTTACCAACATATTCATAGAATTCAAAGCCTCTGGGTATTTCTTCAAGCTATACTGAATAAAGCCTGATTTGTAAAGGCTGAAATTGTCTCCACTAAGCAAGTAAAGACTTTCGAAATACGGCAGGGATTTTTCAAGGGCCCCGACTTGTTCCAAAGAATAAGCAGCTATTTCCAAAGAAGTAATGCTTTTGTCATTGACTTTCAACACATCCATGGAAACAAGGGCTGCTGACATGGCCTGTCCCGCTTCATAATATAGTGATCCCAACATCTCCACATAACGTATGTCGTCAGGATTTCTGACAATCAAGTGATAGAGAGAATTCTTAGCAGATGCGACATCGTTGTAACGCAAGGCCAGTTGGTAAGCAGCCTGGTCAGCTACATTCAATGTTCTTTTAAGTTTTGGGTCAAGTCTGGCAACAGAATCGGCCGTCTGGGCAATGGTAGTGCTGGCGCAAAAGGCCATAAGCAGCATGAGTAATACGTGCTTCATTTGAATTGATTTTGATTTAGTTTAAGAATTTGGGCGATCTAACACTGGAAACAATCCTTTGGATTTGGCAATCTCCAGCATCAATTCACGTGCCTGATCAGGATTATTGTGAATTTTACCCTCCAATATAGCTTCTTTAATTTCCTCTTTAATGTCTCCTATGATTTTTGAAGGTTCCAAACCAAAAATTTCCATGATCTCCTCACCCGAAATAGGCGGCTGAAAGTTTCTGACTTGGTCTTTCTCTTCGACTTCGATAAGCTTCTGAGCTACTTTATCGAAATTCTCTAAATAACGTTTTACTTTTTTATTGTTTTTCGACGTGACATCTGCACGACAAAGCTTCATCAAATCATCGATATCATCCCCAGCTTCGAATAGCAATCTTCTCATAGCCGAATCTGTCACCTCATCTTTGACTAGTGCAATGGGGCGAAGATGTAGCTTAACCAGTTTCTGCACATATTTCATGCGCTCATCCATCGGGAGTTTCAACCTGCGGAAAATCCCTGGAGTCATTCTCGCTCCTTTATCCTCATGGCCATGGAATGTCCAGCCTACTTTCTTATTGAAGCGTTTGGTTGCCGGTTTAGCGATGTCATGTAAAATAGCCGCCCAGCGAAGCCACAGATCATCGCTCATCTGGCAGACATTATCGAGTACCTGAAGAGTATGGTAGAAATTATCTTTGTGAGATTTATCATCCACCGAATCCACACCTTGCAACTCTACCATTTCTGGAAAAAACTCATGGAGCAATTTACCTGCAAACAACAATTTGAAGCCATAGGAAGGTTTTTTCACCTGTATGATTTTATTCAATTCTACTATGACACGTTCCCCCGAAATGATATTTAATCGATGTGCGTTTTCGCTTAATGCAAAGAAGGTGTCTCCATCAATATCAAAATCCAATTGAGCGGCAAACCGTACAGCACGAAGCATGCGGAGAGGATCATCAGAAAATGTGATGTTGGGTTCTAGCGGTGTGCGAATCAATTTCTTTTTGATATCAGCAAGACCATCAAACGGATCAAGCAGATCCCCATAATTTGCGGCATTCAAAGAGATTGCCATAGCATTGATTGTGAAGTCCCTGCGCTCCAAATCTTCCTGAAGGGTGCCTGTTTCCACGATTGGATTGCGGGATTCCGAACGATAAGACTCTTTGCGAGCCCCCACAAACTCCAGTTCCCAGTCATCCAGTTTCAGCATTGCTGTACCGAAATTCTTAAAGACTGAGAGTGGCACATGCTCATTGTATTGCTTAGCCACTTCTTTGGCCAATTCAATCCCACTTCCTACACAAGTAAAATCAATGTCCTTACAATCCCTCTTCAAAATCAAATCTCTCACATATCCTCCCACCACATAGGTTTCTAATCCTAAATTTGAGGCAGCTTTTGCTACTTTGGCAAAGACTTCGAATTCGTCAAGATGTGATTTGAAATTCATCCTTTAATAATTTTGACATCCCCGTCAGGCCCCAAAAACATCTCTTTTGTACTTGGACTCAAAAGCGGAAATAATAATGGTGTCTGATGAGCTGTGACTTCTTTAGTATCCATTTTTACTAAAACCGGCTGAGAAATCTGAAACAGTAATTTATTCCAGTTAGGCTCCAATATCAGACTGAACATCAGCACTCCCTCCTCTATAGGTCCATTTTTAATGATGCGATTCGCCGGACTATGATAGACAGTAGGCTTATTTGCATATTCTACGATATCCAGAGAAACCTCTGAAAAAGCTTCGCAAATCGTACGGATTTGAAATAAATCAAAAAGTAAAAATATCCAGTCTTCACCCATTTCAGCCTTCCAAAGCTCTGGTTTCATGAAGGTTATTACTTTTCCGTTTCCTTCTTTTAGGTGCAAAATGCCCTTTTCCCTAAAAGCTGCTAGTAATTGTGAGTGATCCAATGCGTTTATTTTTTTACAAAAATAAACAGAATTTCGAGAGCAAGCTCTTTTGGGGTTAAACCAAAAAAACTTCCCCGCAAAGAGAAGGCTTTTGGCACTTATTAAAAAACTGGTTTATATATCTTCTTTGTCAAGTTTTCTGTTCAAGAAAACGCTAATAAATAAGCCAATTCCCCCAAAAATAAAGATGCAAGAACTAAAGGCAACGCCTTCTTCCATTCCGCCATTATTGAACATTGCTCCTACCAATACTCCTACACCAACTCCTATTGCAAGGAGAGCAAGATTCAGAATAAACTGGCCAAAGCTGTATTTTTTGCCAGAGTTGAAGAGCTTCGCGTCAGCACCATTTTCAATTAGTGCGAGCCTTTCCTTATTTCGGGTGGTCAAGAAAGTGAAGATGACTCCGAAAATACTGGAGAAAATAATCAGTGTAACTAAGATGGTTTCTGCCATGATCTATGTGTTTTTTCTTCTTGGATGTAGGATACCGGCCAAAAGGTTACAAGTCTGAACAAAAAACTGTAACTTTTTTTCGGGTACTTGCATCCAATGTGAAAATGCGATTCCAGGAAGACCACCATTATATAGAGAAAACGCTACGGGGTAATATGAATGCTTATGGACAATTGATTCAAAAGCATGAAAAATATTCATTTACCCTGGCCATGCGGATTCTTAAAAACCGAGAGGAAGCTGAAGAAGCTTCTCAAGACGCATTTATGAAAGCGTTTCATTCCTTAAAAACCTTTGAAGGAAAATCTAAGTTTACTACTTGGTTATATAAGATTGTATATAATGAGGCGCTTGGCAGATTGAGGAAATCGAAAAACTATACAATCCAATTGGATGAAGTCGAAGAGACGGCAAGTAGTTCAGTGGATTACTTGGATGGATTAAAATCACTTCAACTGATAGAAAGAAAAGAACTTATTCAGCGTGGTCTGGATGCTATGAAGCCAGCGGAGTCAGCTGTGCTTACATTGTTTTATCTGGAAGAACAAAGTATAAAAGAAATTGAAGAAATTATGGGTTTGACAAGTTCACATGTCAAAATCCTTCTGCATAGAGGAAGAAAAAGTCTTTTGGAATCGCTGCAAAAAATCACAAATAGTGAATTAATTCATCTGCTATGAAAAATCAAGGCAAAGAAGACGAGTATATCCGCCAATTTATTTCTGAGTTGGGAACAGAGGATCCTTCTGAAGGTTTCCATAAATCTATATTATCGAGACTTAATCATACGCCAACTGTGTCAGTCTATAGACCGGTAATTTCATCTTTAGGCTGGAAAATAATCGGTGGCGCCATAGTGGCTTTATTTGTCACTGTCCTGCTATTTGTACCAAATGGAAGTGATGCTACCCCATTGTTTGATCAGTTGCCTAGTATATCTATTCCTGAAGTTGCTATTTCACTTCCAAGAATTTCATTTCCAGTAATAAACTTATCACCCATAGTTCTTCAGTCCTTAGTTGCTTTTATAGTTTTGGCATTTTTGACAGTCATCACTTCTCTTAGAAGATGGAAAACGTTTTAGGTTAAGTGTAAAACAAAAAAGGCAGCTTAAATAGCTGCCTTTTTTGTTTTGTCATAGAGGAATTATCCTCTCAACCAGTTGATAAATGTCTGGTAACCGACTCCAATTTCTCTAGCAAATGCCGCTTTAGTTTTCTTACCTGCAGCTTCTACTTTCTTCCACTCTTCTACAATTTTGCTTTTCTCTGCATCGGTGAATGATCTTCTTTTAGACGTTTTAGTAGCAGAGCTACTTCCTGTAACAAGTGAAATCAATTCGTTTAATTCATTTAAGAATCTACCGTCATTCAAATGAAGACCTGCTGCTTCCAATTTCTTGATTACTTGATCTTTAGGATTCACAGGAGTAACTGCTATCCCTTTTGTAGCTGCTTCATGTAAATCGATCTTGTTACCATCTGATGTTACATAAATAAATCCATCACCTTTTTTAAGGTCAGCAATAGCTTCTTTGATTAAATCTCTCATATTTTTACGTTGATAATTATTTATTATAAACCACACGCAATATATATATAATTATCATATCTCAGATAATTACAAAGCATTAAAAAACATCTTTTTTAACAAATAAAACCCTATCATCAAGATTCTTTAACTGAGGAAATAATCAAGCTCCCTTTGCTGTAGGAGACTAAACGAATGAAAATTCTGACTAAAAGCACAATAATATTGATTTTCTGATGAACTATTTAAAAAGTTAGTATTAAATTCTTTACTGCTAATTTCATTTCGATGAGAATTTACAATCTTATTAAAATTCGAAAAAACTACTCCGTATCGGATTTTCTGTTTAGAAATCAAAGTCAGATTCAACCTCACATAAGGTAACTTGAGATTTTATATAAGGGCAAAGCATCATTTCATTCACCTTATACTAAAATAATAACACTTTCGTTATCGCGTTTTGAGTTAGCTATTTCCTCTATCGCTTCATTCAACTTAACATGTTCACAAACGGATTCAACTACGAAAGAGATGAGGGTTTTCCATAATCTTTCAGATTCAAAATGTATTTTATTATCATTTACAATGATGCTACTTTATATTTTCTGCATCTAAACCTATCCATACACACTGGCCATATTCACTTAGTTTAAAAAATCATCCGCTAAATTGTTGGTGAACCAATAACATAAAGGTTTTTTGCGATCAATCACCCCTTCATAAATAGCAGAGAATAAACCGTGTTAAGTATAACAAGATCATCTTGAAACTTTTTCAAATCCACTGAATTAAATAATAAAACCAAACTCAACATAAAACACTCGTTATCATTTAGTTGCAATTTATAGTGCTTATCATAATGCTCAATACTAATTTGATTTACTTAGACATTTATCAAGATATGGAGGTCCATATAGAATTTGAATTCGGCCGATAGCTAGTTAAAAACTAGATGAAAGACTTAACCAGCTCAGACTTTAATAAGCTTTAAACTAAATGCATGTTTTTTTTGATTCCAGCAAATTGACACGTATTGTCACAATACACGTTATGGAAAAAGTATAAGAAATTCGAGAAAAGTAATCTTATTCAAGTTCAAAAAGCCATTAATCGGGAATTTTCCATAATTTTGAGCCCCATAAGAATCCAAACAAATTTCCATCCTCCCCCATTCTTATGGCTTCAAGCACCAAATACATCTTTATTACCGGAGGAGTTACTTCCTCTCTCGGCAAAGGCATTATTGCAGCTTCACTAGGCAAGTTGCTCCAAGCTAGAGGTTTCAAAGTAACCATCCAAAAATTCGATCCTTATCTGAACATCGATCCTGGAACTCTAAATCCGTATGAGCATGGCGAATGCTATGTGACTGACGATGGAGCAGAGACCGATTTGGATTTAGGACACTACGAGCGATTTTTGAATATCCCGACTTCTCAGGACAATAACATCACTACAGGAAGGATCTATAATAATGTGATCACTAAGGAGCGTAAAGGCGAATTCCTCGGAAAGACAGTTCAGGTCATACCTCATATTACTGACGAAATCAAAGCTAATTTTTATAAACTGGGTGAAGACGGTAAATATGATGTTGTAATTACCGAGATCGGTGGTTGTGTTGGTGACATCGAGTCCCTTCCATTCATTGAAGCAGTAAGACAGGCTAAATGGGATCTGGGTCCGAATAACTTCTTGGTTATTCACCTGACTTTGATTCCTTATCTTAAAGCTGCCAAAGAATTAAAAACCAAACCAACTCAGCATTCTGTTAAGCAATTGCTGGAAGCTGGTATTCAGCCAGACATTCTTGTTTGCCGCACAGAATATCATTTACCTGCAGATGTAAAGAAGAAGCTAGCACTTTTCTGCAACGTTCAGCTGAATAATGTAATCGAAGCTATGGATGCAGACTCAATCTATGATGTTCCTTTATTGATGAAAAAGGAAAAATTAGATGAGCGCGTAATGACGAAACTTAAGCTTACATCCAAAGAAAATACTGATCTGGAAAATTGGAAAGACTTTCTCGGTAAGCTTAAAAATCCAACTCAGGAAGTGACAATAGGCTTGGTAGGGAAGTATGTCTCACTACCTGACGCCTATAAATCCATCATCGAATCCTTCACTCATGCTGGCGCTTCGATTGAGTGTGATGTAAACCTTAGATTGATTTCATCAGAGGAAATCAACCCTGATAATATCGTTCAAAAACTTACAGACCTGGATGGTATAATTGTAGCACCTGGATTTGGGGAGCGAGGTTTTGAAGGCAAAATTCAAACAGTAAAATATGCCCGAGAAAACCATGTTCCTTTTCTTGGAATTTGCCTCGGAATGCAGGTCGCAGTAATTGAATACGCCAGAAACGTACTCAAATTAAAATATGCAAATAGCACGGAAATGGATCCAAATACCCCAACTCCGGTAATTGCATTGATGGAAGAGCAAAAAAATATTGACCAAATGGGCGGAACTATGCGCTTGGGTTCGTATGCTTGCGACCTCAAAAAAGGCAGTAAAGCTTTTCAGGCTTATGGAAAATCTAAAATCCAAGAGAGACATCGACACAGGTATGAATTTAACAATGAGTATCTAGCCATTATGGAAGAAAATGGAATGATCGCTACTGGAAAAAACCCTGAGACGGGTTTGGTAGAAATTGTTGAAATAAAAAGTCATCCTTGGTTTGTTGGGGTTCAATTCCACCCAGAATATAAAAGCACAGTACTAACCCCTCAGCCCCTGTTTGTGAAATTCATCCAGGCTGCTGTGGACAAAAAAATTAAATAAAAACTCCCCGACGATTCTTTATCGGGTTTACGATTAAACTTTATGGACAGAAATCAAGCAACTGGTTTGATTCTTTTTGCAGCGGTTATCCTGATCTACTCGCTTTTCTTTGCGAGCACTCCAGAGATACCTGAAGTGGAAACAACCACTACCTCTCAATCAGAATCAATTCAATCAAATACCCCAGATCAAACACAAATCCCACAAGCGACATCTGAAAATGACAGTACGTTAGGAGTTGCTAGACTGGCTAAATATGGCGATTTAGCGTCAGTGACTGTAGGAGAAGAAGAAACGATTAGCTTTGAGAACGACCTAATTCAGGTTAGCATTTCGACTAAGGGAGCTGAGATAAAAAAGGTTATCCTAAAAGAATATAAAAGCTCGATTCAAGAGCCTTTAGAGCTTTTAAATGAAGAAAGTTCTACAATGGACTTTGTCATTGAAAGCAAAAATGGCCCTTTGAATCTAAGGGATATCTACTTTACACCTTCTAAAGAAAGTACGCAAAATGAAGAAGGGGTAACTATTCAAACTCTGACGCTAACTGCCGAGACTGAGAATGGACAACTGATACAGACTTTCACCCTTGAGGATGGTAGCTATCAAGTAAAAAAATCATTCGAAATAGATCGCTTTCAAGGTTTATTCACTGGAAATGAACTTACACTCAACTGGGAAGACAAGGTGATGTTGCAGGAAAGAGATCTTGCCGAATCCAGAAGACAGGCAAGACTAAATTATTATACTTCTGAGGGATCTTTTGACAACCTTGGAGCAGGAGATGATCTGGAGCAAGAAACTATTGCAGAGCCTGTCAAGTGGGTGAGCTTTAGCCAGCGATTCTTCAGTGCTGCGATGATAGCAGACACAGACTTCCAAAATGTAACCATCACTCAAAGCACTCCGGAGACTGATAGTACTATTGTCCGCACTATGGCTACTAGTCTATCTATTCCTCTTCAGGAGGGTAAAGCTGGTTTCACCTATTATTTCGGTCCGGACAAATACAAAACCCTTAAGAAGGTAACAGACGGATTTGAGGACAACGTGGACATGGGTTACTTCTTTGTCAGCTGGGTCAATAAGTATATCATCGTTAATCTTTTCGCTTTCTTAGAAAAGTTCTTTACCAATTACGGTGTCATCATTGTAATCATCGTATTTCTGATCAAACTCGCACTTTTCCCTCTGACCTACAAGTCATATATAGGAATGGCCAAAATGCGTGTGATCAAGCCAGAAATCGATGAGCTGAAAGAGAAATACGGAGATGATGCTACCAAGATGCAGCAGGAGCAGATGAAGCTTTTCTCGAAACTGGGTGTAAGTCCTATATCTGGCTGTTTGCCGATGGTGCTTCAGATGCCATTCTTATTTGCGCTTTTCTTTTTCTTCCCAAATGCAATCGAACTGCGCCAGGAATCTTTCCTTTGGGCAACCGACCTTTCTACATACGACACCTTTTTCAATCTGCCGTTTACAATTCCATTCTATGGATCCCATGTGAGCTTATTCACATTGCTGATGACGGTGTCTCAGATTATCTATACGCATTTCAATAATCAACTGACCACGGCAACTGGACCAATGAAAAACTTGGGTTACATCATGCCAGTTATGTTTATGTTTATTTTGAACTCCTATCCTGCTGGATTGAGCTTTTACTATTTTGTATCAAACATGGTGACATTTGGTCAGCAAGCTTTGATCAAACTATTTGTAGATGATGAGAAAATCAGAGCAAAAGTGGAAGAAAGCAAAGCAAAGAATGTGAATAAAAAGAAATCGAAATTCCAACAGAAACTGGAAGACGCGATGAAAGCAGCCGATACGACACGTAAAAAGTAGTTAGTCAGGAAGCTGTTTCAAAAATCATAGGAAGGGACTGGGAGTTGAAAATTTCGAATCAAGCTCATATTCCTACCCGTAAAAATCAGAGGCTGTCTCATAAGGGACAGCCTCTATTATTTTCTCACGTATTCTTGAAAGAGTGAATTCCAGTAACCTGAATTATTGACAGGAATAGCTCGTGTAGTCATTTTTAAAAAGCGACCAGATTTTACCCGCCTCATCTCGATAGGTTATTGCTTGTGTTCGTTTGCTTATTTCAACATTACCATTGCTTACAACAGTGGTCCCGTCAGTAAGAAATATGGTACAAGGGCCATCAACATCTTGAATATCCACCAATTTGGTGTCTTCAAAAAGGTTACAACCCGTCAAAATCAGAATCAGAAGAGGAAGACACTTTTTCATTGTAAAGCTCAAGGCGCAAAATAGTTTAACTAAAATGAGTAAAAATTATTTCTAAAAAAAAAGTGGTTTCAAAAGAAACTAGGGACAAAAGTAGAAAAGAGGTTGTCTCATAACTTAAATCAACAGCCTGACATTTGAGTATTTGGAATTTTTCTCAGATACCTACCCGTACAAATTAGAGGCTGTCCCTACTTATGAGACAGCCTCTTTTACTTTGTGACCTCGTCAAGATTCAAACTTGAAACCTTCCCGAACGTGTCCGGGATGCTCTATTCAGGACGCTACATACACAACTTAAGCTAAATGGACACTCATTAATAACCGGATGACAGCAGAATTTAAGCCCTAAAAAATCAGCACAGAATGATACTGATTAAACTAAAAAGAAAAAGCCCAACTGAAAAGTTGAGCTTTGTGACCTCGTCAAGATTCAAACTTGAAACCTTCCCGAACGTGTTCGGGATGCTTTATTCAGGACGCTACACATACACAACTTAAGCTAAATGGACACTCATTAATAACCGGATGACAGCAGAATTTAAGCCCTAAAAAATCAGCACAGAATGATACTGATTAAACTAAAAAGAAAAAGCCCAACTGAAAAGTTGAGCTTTGTGACCTCGTCAAGATTCAAACTTGAAACCTTCCCGAACGTGTTCGGGATGCTTTATTCAGGACGCTACACATACACAACTTAAGCTAAATGGACACTCATTAATAACCGGATGACAGCAGAATTTAAGCCCTAAAAAATCAGCACAGAATGATACTGATTAAACTAAAAAGAAAAAGCCCAACTGAAAAGTTGAGCTTTGTGACCTCGTCAAGATTCAAACTTGAAACCTCCTGAGCCGTAATCAGGTGCTCTATTCAGTTGAGCTACGAAGCCGATTTGGAATGCAAAGGTATCCAAAAATAGATTTTATCCAAATACACCTGCTCAAGAATTTTATAATTTTCTTTTCCACGCCACGTTTCTCCTTAAGAATAATTAAGATCAAAAAAGGGGTAAATCCTCTGGGATTTCCTATTTTTGCCCGCATTGAGTGCATTTTAAGTAAACCAATTTGATGAAAAAAATATACACCTTCCTGCTCGCATTTGTTTTGATTCAAGGAGCATTCGCTCAGGACAGCCTGCAAATCGCAAAAAAAACAAAGACTCCAATTGGAGGAAGACCGAATATCCCAAGTGATCTAAAGTTTGAATTTGGGTTTAATCAACTTAATAACAGATCAGAAGACCTGAGCCTCAATTTCTTTGCCTCACGCACATTCAATGTTTATTACCAATATCCCGTTTCCATCTTTGGTGATGCATCAGGATTCACCATGGATATCGGTATAGGCGTAGGAACTGACAAATATGCATTCAAAGACGATCAGACACTGTACAACAATCCGGTACTTGGTCCAGAATCCAGCAAATTGGAAGACATCACTGAGGTACTTGGGGACAATATAAATATTAAGAAGAACGTAGTAGCTGCAAATTACTTTGATGTTCCACTGGATTTCACTTACCACTTTAATAAGCAGAATTACTCCAAAGGTTTTAAAGTGAGTGTTGGAGGTAAATTTGGATATTTATATGAATCTCACACAAAAATAAAATATGAGGATTCAAATGACCTCAAAAGACAAATCAAAGATTCCCAGAACTACGGCTTTGAAAAATTCAGATATGGCATATCTGTTAAAGCTGGATCTCCAGGATTTTATGCTTGGAGCTACTTCGGGTTAAACCAAGTCTTTCAAAAAGGTATGGGTCCCAATGGTACCGAAGCTACGCAAATCAATTTTGGAATTGCTGTAAATGTTTTCTAGGAAAATATTTTCTTAGCGAGGTTAAAAAAACCGGGCTTGATCCCGGTTTTTTTTTATGCCCAAACCGAGCCAAAGCCTATCAAGCAGAGGATAAATCCAAAGAGTAGACCGACATAAATCTCAATGGGCTTATGGGCTTCTAAGAACAACCTTACCGTCCCGACCAGTCCAGCTAAAACAAGAGACGCCAACAGTGGATAGACAGGCTGAAATGTAGGGAATTTGAACCCTAGAACGAGTACTGCCGCAATCAAACCACCCATTCCTGTCATATGAGCTGACATTTTCCAAAAAAAAGTAACTATAGTCAGTCCCACAATAGCCAAGGTAATTATCCCAAGCACTTGCCCTAGAATTGGATCTAGCTCTTTCTTTTGAAATAAAAAATATACTGTAAGTAAATAATATATGCTTGTCACTGAAAAAGGAATAGCTCTGTCCTTCAGATTGGCCATGTGCATACTTTTAAGTGTCCCACTTAATCGCAAGCCAAATATAGTTACCATAGGAATAGCCAAAGTAGACAATACGATTAGGTAAAATATTCGGCTTTTGAATTCCTCTGGAATACTGGTCGCCTCTGGTACAATAAATAATATTAATCCAAAGACTAAACTTGGGATTACCAAAGGCTGTAGAACAACTGAAATAATTAACGAAAAAATCCTCCGCACTACAATTCTTTTCTTAATCTGGCAACAGGGATTTGTAGCTGCTCACGATATTTAGCCACTGTCCTTCGAGCAATATTATATCCTTTGCTATTTAGCATTTTGACGAGTTTATCGTCAGAGAGCGGCTTCTTTTTGTCCTCCGCATCTACCATGCCTTGCAACACAGATTTCACCTCCCGATTACTTACATCCTCTCCACTATCTGTAGCTATCCCTTCAGAAAAAAAGTATTTCAATGGATAAACACCAAATTCAGTCTGAATTGCTTTACTGTTTGCCACCCGGGATACTGTTGAGATATCCATATCAATTCGCTCTGCAATGTCCTTCAAAATCATTGGGCGAAGATTGGTCTCATCCCCATCTATGAAAAACTCCTTTTGATACTGAAGAATTGCCTCCATAGTCCTTAAAAGCGTGTTCTGCCGCTGCTTAATGGCGTCAATAAACCACTTGGCAGCATCCAGCTTTTGCTTTACAAAAGTGACAGTCTCCTTCAGCTTCTTATCTTTTTTATCACTCTTATCATACGCATCAAACATCTCAGAATAAGATCTTGAAATCCTCAACTCAGGCGCATTCTTAGAATTTAAACTGATTTCAAACTTGCCTGCCGTATTTGTCAGCATAAAATCCGGAATAATATATTGCGTCCGAACCAAGCCATCAGCTACTCCTCCTGGCTTTGGATTGAGCTTAGTAATCAAATTAACAGCATCCTTAGTTTGTTCATCGTTGAGATCACACCGCTTCTGAATCTTAGAGTAATGCTTTTTGGTGAATTCGTCAAAACAGTCTTGCATTATCCGCAGAGCATTCATAACTGTAGGATCATCTGGATGTTCCTTGCGTTCAAGTTGGATTGTAAGACATTCTTGAAGATTTCTAGAGGCTATCCCTGCTGGATCAAAATTTTGGATCTTTCTTAATATCTCCTCTAACTCGTCAATATCTGTTTCAATGTTTTGACTAAAAGCCAAATCATTGATAATCGATTCCAAATCCCTACGGATATATCCATCATTCTCGATACTGCCGATCAATTGCTCTCCAATGATCTTTTCCCTGTCGTCAAGTTTAAGAAAACTCAATTGAGAGACCAGTTGGTCATGCAAGGAAGATTGGCTGGAAATAGGGATTTCCCTATCTTCTTCATCAGCATTATAATTGCCGTCACCTTGCATTTTGTAACCACCATATTCATCATCTAAGTAGTCATCGATGTTTACATCACGATCATCCTGCGGTGACTCTTCTTCGTAATTATCCTCAAAGTCGTCATCCGCACTTTCTTTTTCTTCCGTTTTGCCTTCTTCCAGCGCAGGATTAATCTCGAGTTCTTCTTCGATTCGAGTGTCTAATTCGGCTGTCGGGACCTGTAGCAACTTGATAAATTGTATTTGCTGAGGTGAAAGCTTCTGGGAAAGTGATTGGCTAAGATTTAACTTTTGCATTCAGTATTGGGTAAAACCTGCTGTTTGGGTTCAAAAAAGGCCTTTTCACAAGAAAAAGCCCACGTGCCAAAGTTAGGAAAAACGAGCAATTTTTTGATAAAAAGCTTATTTAATCGTTTTTTTGCATTCCTTTAAATTATTCGCAGGAAACTAATTCCTGCATTAACAAATCACCAAATGGCATTTAATAAACGAGTCAAAATCAAGACCATCCTGGATACAAATCCTATTGGAAAAGAAGTGACACTAATGGGCTGGGTTCGTACAAAGAGAGGAAACAAAAATGTTTCATTTATTGCACTGAATGACGGCTCCATCATTACCAATTACCAAGTGGTGGCTGATCCCAATTTAATTTCCGAGGATGTTCTTAAAAAATGCACAACTGGCGCTTGTCTTAAAGTGATTGGAAATGTAGTCGAGTCACAAGGAGCTGGACAAAGCTCTGAGTTAAATGCTACTGCAATAGAAGTACTAGGAGAAGCAGACCCTGAAAAATACCCGCTGCAGCCCAAGAAGCATTCCATGGAATTCCTTCGGGAAAATGCCCATCTCAGAATGCGTACCAATACATTCAGCGCAGTTTTCAGAGTGAGGCATGCCTTGGCTTTTGCTGTTCATAAATACTATAACGACAAAGGCTTTTTCTATATCCATACGCCTATCATCACTGCTTCAGATGCAGAAGGAGCTGGAGAGACTTTCAGAGTAACTACTCTTGATCTGAAAAACCCTCCAAAGACAAGCGAGGGAGCGATTGATTACAACCAGGATTTCTTCGAAAGGGAAACAAACCTCACAGTTTCCGGCCAATTGGAAGGTGAATTGGCTGCAATGGCGCTTGCGGATATCTATACCTTCGGCCCTACTTTCCGTGCAGAGAATTCAAACACTACCCGCCACCTGGCGGAATTCTGGATGATAGAGCCTGAAATGGCCTTCTACGATGCGGAAGACAATGCTGATCTGGCAGAAGATTTCCTGAAATATGTAATCCAATATGCACTTGACAATTGCGCTGAAGATCTGGCATTCCTAGATTCAAGATTGCAGGATGAAGAAAAAGCAAAGCCTGCCGATCAACGCAGCGAAATGAGCTTGATGGATAAGCTGAGATTTGTGGTAGACAATGACTTTGTAAGAATCACTTACACTGAAGCAATTGAAATCCTAAGAAACTCTAATCCGAACAAGAAAAAGAAATTCTCTTACCTAATCGATGCCTGGGGTGCAGATTTGCAGTCAGAGCACGAGCGTTTCTTGGTAGAAAAGCACTTCAAGAAGCCAGTAATTCTGACTGACTATCCAAAAGATATCAAGTCATTCTACATGCGCCAAAATGATGACGGAAAGACTGTGGCTGCTATGGACATTCTTTTTCCAGGTATAGGTGAAATAGTCGGAGGTTCTCAACGTGAAGAGCGAATGGATATGCTGACTAAAAGAATGGAGGAGATGAATATACCACAGGATGAAATGTGGTGGTACTTGGATACCAGAAGATTCGGATCTACACCACATGCTGGCTTCGGGCTGGGCTTTGAGCGAATGGTATTGTTCGTCACCGGAATGGGAAATATCAGGGATGTAATTGCCTTCCCACGAACTCCCGGAAACGCTGAATTTTAACTTATTAAGCCCGATAGAAATGTCGGGCTTTTTTTAACTCACCACTTTTATCCTTCTGGCTAGCGGAATGCATAATAAACTGGTGGCAATAGCAATATATCCAACCACATCATAATTGGTCAATTCTCCCGCAGCATTCTCCCCGATTATTATCCCCGCAAGTAATGATGCAGCACCAGTGGCCAATTGCTGCACTGCCGAGTTAAAGCTAAGAAAGCTCCCTCTATTTTCCGGCTTTGCCGTACCCGTGATAATCGCGGCAGCTGGCACATATCTACCATTTGAAGTCACAAAAAACATAGTAGAAACCATCAATACAAATGGAATGGGAGTCACTCCAAGGTGAGTAATGATAGCTATTGGAATCAGGTTAAGAAGCATAAAAATGATAAAGATCTTATGCTTCCCATACTTATCTGAAAGCTTCCCCACCCATGGAGATGTGAAAATGGTAAATGCTCCACCTGCCATATAAATGTAAGTGAGCTGGAGTTCAGTAAAGCCCACATTCGCCACCGTATAAGGGCTCAAAAAGGGAATTATCATAAACTGACCAAACATCATCATCACGGATAGTGTAATTGCCCGCATTTGATTAGAATTACTGGTCACCCTTCGAATCACTACCAGAGGATTTGGCCGTACTATATCATTTTTGAGATGCTCAGTGATGTTGGGAATATACTTGATAATCATTCCCAGGCTCAAGACAGATAAGCCTGTAAGAATAAAAAATGGGGTATGCCAATCCGACAAACTTGCCAGAAATAACCCAAGTGGAACTCCCAGAACTGACGCGACTGAAAATGCGGCCATTACTAATCCCATGGCTCTCCCCCTTCGAGAATCAGGAATTACATCACCAATGATCGCCAAGATCAAGGCAGAAGTTAATCCCCCGAAAATACCGGATATCACTCTGGCCGCTAACAGAACTGAGTAGGTAGGAGAAAGTGCACATCCTAAAGTAGCAATGGCAAATCCCACGTACACCCAAACCAATATTTTCTTACGATCAAATCTATCTAGGACGAAAGCTCCAAAGAAACTGGAAATTCCGGCACTGAATGTATAGCAAGATACCAAAAGTCCAAATTCACGAGGGGAAATATCAAATAGCCGCATAAGCTGTGGGCCTAAGGGCATCAAAATCATGAAATCAACAATATGGATAAAATTAATGGCCGCTAAGGTCCAAAGTAGGAGCTTCTCTTTGTTCATAATAAAAATAGATATGCGAAGAACCTCAGCAGCTTTTAAAAAGTTTGTTTAGAAGCGAAGAATCAGGAAATATTTAATTGAATATATGTTTCAGAAATAGCTTCTATAATATCCCCTGCTACCATAGATCTTCGTTTCGATTTAGAGGCAACTTCCCCTGCCAATCCATGATGGTACACAGCACAAAGCGCAGCATTTTCAGGGAGGTAGCCCATTCCCAGATAAGCAGTGATCATACCTGTAAGCACATCCCCAGATCCTCCAGTCGCCATATACTTGTTTCCTGAAGAATTAATAACCTGTCTTCCATCTGGCAAGCTGGTAACTGTATTTGCGCCTTTAAGCACCAAAATCAACTCATTTTCAACCGCAAATCTTTTGGCCAATCCCAATCTTTCCAAATGGTTTTCAGCAGGACCTACTAACCTCGTAAATTCACCAATATGAGGTGTAAGAACAGAATTTTTTGGCAGCAGAGACAATAGATCGGGATTCCTTGCCAGCAGATTTAGCCCATCAGCATCAACTACGACCGGTTTACTAAAATCTTTTAAAAACTGTCTAAATAATTGGGTACGATTCTCTGTGCCCCATCCTGGCCCTATACCCACGGCATCGTAAAACTCAGGGTTAGGAATTAACCCCCAGGAAGCCATCGCCTCAGGAACGGCTATTTGAATAATGAATCGCTCAGAATCTTCAATATGGCAGGTCACCAATCCCGACCCTGTTCTCAAGGCACTTGTCGCACAAAGAATAAGTGCTCCCATTTTCCCCGGACTTCCGCCTATGAGAAGCACTTTACCCATATCGCCTTTATAGCTAAATCTATTGAAAACCCTGTGTAATGGAGGTATATCTTGTGCTTGGATATAGTAAAATGATGAATCAAACTTATCGTACGCCAGTTCAAATAAACCGATTTTCAATACGACTAACTCCCCGACAAATTCGGCATGCTCTGGCATCACCAGCGAGAGCTTAGGAAATTCAAAACTGATCGTAAAATCAGCATTCACAGCCTGCTCTTTCGTGATTTCATCAGAAGGCAGACCAGATGGAACATCTATGCTTACTATTGTTCCTTGAGATCCATTCAGCTTTTGGATGATTTTAGTGGCATCCGGTCTAAGCTGTCCTTTTAATCCGACACCTAGAAACGCATCAATTAATACTCCATTTCCCGTCAAATCCCAATCGTGAAATTCGATGATTTGAATTGACTCAGGGAGCATTTCTAAATTCATTACTGCATCTGAACTCATTCCATCAATGGAATCAAAACACTTCAGTATAGAAACTGAAAAAGAATGAGTAGACAAAAGTCTGGCTATCGCCAGACCATCACCTCCATTGTTTCCTTTGCCAACAGCGATTTGAATACTAGTGTCAATGGAAAACACCTCACGAAACCATTCGACAAAAGCTGTGGAAGCAGCTTCCATCAATTCATGACTACTTTGTCCACTTAACTTCAGATGTTGGAAATCCAACTCTTTGACTTGACTTCCTGATAAAATCTTTTGCATGGCTACGCACTTTCAATATCTAAACCCTTTTTCGGGATAGTTACTAAAAGTAGGAAACCTAAGCCAACAAGAAAAAATATGCCAAGGGAAAGCGCAGAATTCCTCATACTACCGGTGATTTGCTCGATAAACCCATACGAGAATGTCCCAAGAACAATAGCTAACTTTTCTGTCACATCATAGAAGCTAAAATAGGATGCATGATCTGTAGTGCTCCTAGGGATCAATTTGGAGAAAGTAGATCTGGACAAAGATTGTATTCCTCCCATCACCAAACCCACAACAAATGCTAAAGCAAAGAACTCATAAACCGTATAGACATAGTATGCTCCAGCACAGATCCCAACCCAAATCAGCACCATAATCACCAGACTTTGCTTATTCCCATATTTCTTTGAAATAAATGCGAAAAAATAGCTACCTGCAATTGCTACTATCTGAATAATCAAAATAGTCATAATCAACTGATCTCCAGGTAAACCAAGCTCTTTATCCCCGAAAGTAGCCGCCAAATACATCACCGTCTGAACACCCATAGAGTAAAAAAAGAAAGACGTTAAGAAACGATTCATTACCTTAATCTGCTTCACTTCATTCCACACTTTCCGAATTTCACGGTAGCCCTGTAATAAAAATTCCTTTTTTATATCTTTTCCAAAAGGATTTTTGGGAAGAATCCGAAAAGGAATCTGGGAAAATCCAGCCCACCAAAGTCCTGTAATCAAGAAAGAAAATCGCGCAGCCAATCCATCATCAGGTAGCATAAAATAAGATGGAAACTGAATCATTAGCAAGTTAAGTACTAAGAGAATCACACTACCAATATATCCGAGTGCAAACCCTTTAGCACTTAGCATATCATACTTATCCGGAGTAGTGATCTCAGGCAGATAGGCGTTATAAAAAACTATACTTCCAGCATACCCTACACTAGCTAGCACACTGAAACAAATACCCCATTCAAGATTATTGCCGTCGAAAAAGAATAAAGCGATACAGGATAATGAACCTAGGTATGCAAAGAACTTCATAAACTGGAGCTTCATTCCACTTGCATCGGCAATTCCTGAAAGGATTGGTGATATCAATGCAATTATCAAAAATGAAAAAGAAATGGAATATGAATATAAAACCGTGTTGACGATTTCAAATCCAAAAAAGTCAACCCTATCATCAGGATTAAGTCCTTTAGTGACACTATTGAAATAAACAGGAAAAATAGTAGATGTAATAACCAGACTATAGACGGAGTTTGCCCAGTCATACATTGCCCAGGCATTTTGAACTTTCTTGGTATTTTTCAGAGATGATAGCATATGTACTATAAAAAAAAAGCTACCCCGGATAACGGGATAGCTTTAATATATCGATTAGAATAATTTAATCTTGTTGAACTTTTCCAATTGAGGCATATAGAATTCTTCTTGCATCTGCTTCTCTCAACTCAGTCTGAACATCGGAGATTGGACCCATTTTCACATCCCTATCAGCTTTCATCGAGATAGTAATCATTCCACGATCAGACTCAGGAAGTAAATCTCTTTCTTGGTTTACCCACTGAATAATATCTGGAGTCATAATAAGCGCATCATTTGCCTGCACCCTAGGCTCAGTACCGTAAAGAGCTGTATTCTTAGGCTTTCCTATGAAAATATAAGATATGAGTGTCTTTTTCTGAAGCTTCTGAAGCTGCGTGGCCTGAGGAATCTTCTGTTCCACCAATATCTCTTGCTCTCTCAACACAGTAGTTACCATGAAGAAAAAGAGTAGCATGAAAATAATATCCGGTAAAGCCGACGTAGGTATGCTTACCTCTGCTTTTGTTTTCTTTCCAAACTTTGCCATATTAATTTCCTCCTATCTTATTAGGTTCTGCTATAGATATCGCCATAGGAATACCTTCTTTACCTCTGTCTTGAAGACTAACTTCAGCATCATTTTTACCAGTCAAAGCTCTATACTCGTCTGTGCCAAGATTAACCCGGGCAGCATATATATCAAAATATGCTTTCTTGGCCAAATCAAATACTTCAAGATATTTCTCATAACTGGTACCACGGTCAGTCTTAATAGACACAACCGCTTTACCTGGATTATCAGAAGACTCTGGATTTCTCCCAGCTAGAGCTTTCACTGAAGCTGGTAGCGAATTATACAAGGCAGATGCTTCCTCGTCTGGCGCTCCGAAGTTCAGTATAAAAGCCTTTACTTCTTCATCTAGGCCCTCAGCATTATTTCTAAATTCTCCTTCAACCAATAACTGATCATTGGCATTAAGAAGTATAGTGAAGATGTTACGCTCATTCAGGTCGATCTCTGGAGGAGGATTGTTTGGATCTAGCTTCGGGGGAAGAATATTCAAGATACCTTTATCCGATGCGATCGTGGTGGTGACGAGAAAGAAGATCAGCAGCAGGAAAGCAATATCTGCCATAGAGCCTGCATTGACCTCCGTACTCATTCTATTTTTCTTTCTGGCCATATTACTTTATCGCTTTAGTAACTTCTGTCAATACGATACTTCCTAGAGCAACGATTGCAAGAACATAAGTGGTGATAAGCATTCCTCCTACCAACTGAGATCCCCCAGGGGTCAAGTTAAAAGGAGATGCTTGAAATTTAGGAAGAACTTCATTGCTAGAAATCGAATAAGCAATGAAGAACAATACAACTATAGCAACAATTCCTACTGCAGTTTTAAGCAAGCTCTTTGGATTATCCAAAGACTTGATTAATGGCATTAAAATAGCCACTACAGCACCAAATGCGATTAGGATGTAACTTCCGTATAATAAGATGTCATAAGTATCCATAATGTAGTTTTTCTTTGAGGTTAACGTTTATATAAAGCTTCTACAGATTGATGGCTTACTTACCAGTCAATTTGTGCTTAACCAAAATGTCAACCAAAGCAATGGAAGCATCTTCCATATCATTAACCAAAGAATCAATTTTTGCTATACAATAGTTGTAGAATAACTGAAGGATAATTGCAACAATCAAACCAGCAACTGTAGTCAAAAGGGCGATTTTGATACCACCTGCTACGAGAGAAGGAGAGATATC
This sequence comes from Algoriphagus aurantiacus, assembly GCF_035156405.1. Classification (NCBI taxonomy): domain Bacteria; kingdom Pseudomonadati; phylum Bacteroidota; class Cytophagia; order Cytophagales; family Cyclobacteriaceae; genus Algoriphagus; species Algoriphagus aurantiacus. The sequence continues at coordinate 124,440 of NZ_JAXRUT010000018.1, forward strand.
ACCAGCTGCTTCGATAGAATCAAATGCACCGATCATACCGATTACTGTACCCATGAAACCCAACATCGGAGCTAGAGAGATAAATAGAGAGATCCAAATTAGACCTTTTTCCAATCTACCCATTTCTACCGAACCGTAAGAAATAATAGACTTCTCTACCATTTCGATACCTTCTGAGTATCTCATCAGACCTTGTGTAAAGATGGAAGCTACTGGGCCTTTGGTGTTTTTAGTAACATCCTTTGCCGCTTCTACTCCACCTGACTCAAGAGCATCCTCAACTTTAATCAACAATTTCTTTGTGTTGGTCGTAGAAAGGTTCAAGGTGATGATTCTTTCTAAAGCAACCGCTAGACCCAAGATCAAACAGATCAAAACCGGGGTCATGTAAAGTGGATCACCTTCGATGAATTTCTCCTTTACAACTTGGTGGAAACTTTGCTCCTCTTCGACGATTTCATCATCTACGATTGTGGGAGATGCAGCAGGCTCAACAGCAGCTGGGGTTGGTTCTTCTTGTGCTACAGTATCTTCCGCCTCTTGTGCGTTAGCAATAATAGGTGCAAATAGGATGCCTGCAAGCATGAACAAAGCGATTAACTTTCTCATAATGTTGATTTTAAATAGACTTAAGATAAAGGTTAAATGGTTTCTACTCTAGAATCGAGTTTTAAAGTTATCATTTTTTAAATTCAAAAAACAAGCGACTCTTTTAGAATTTTGTGAAAAATCAGGCTTATATCTCAGGAATAAGCAAGCTTTTACACGAACGGATATATTTCTTTTACAATTTTAAATGACACATATCTCCAAAACTCGATGGTAAGGTTCTTATTTTTTCGCAGAAAGAAAAATAAAAATGTCTCAAAGAGTCCAGCTTTTTTAGAAATGATCAGAACATCCTGATTATTTGGATTTTACAAATTGGGATAAGGGAACATAATTCAACATTGTCTATCAAATTACTTTCTTAAGTTGCAAAAATCTGGGTACAAAATAACTATTGACTCCTCAGGAATTAACAAAGATTAAACTATTATAAGTGACAATTTTATGTTTTGAGGGGAATTTAGAAAGTAAATATGCAAATACAGCTTCTCTAGACTCTTTTAAACACTTTGTCTTTTTTATTAAAATCATACCCCTACGGAATATAATGCTTTATAATCACGAAATTGGCTGACCTGCTATTTATCGGTTACTATCGTTTCGAAAGATCTTATAGGGATTGTATAACCCTACACCCCTGTTTTCATTTCCAAATACTTCAAGCTCTTACCATTTGACTTGACATAAATACACTTGATTAATCCGGAAATGCTATTTTCAGATAAATTTGCTTTTGCTGCATATCTGTTATTCAATTTAAGCTGACTTACTTTTTTGTTAGGCGCTAAGGCTTTTATCAGGGAACCCTAGGACAAATATTGGAATATTCCTTTTACCCATTAGATAACAGAGCATGCAAGCTGTTTCGCAGAACACGGGTACTATTTCGGATCAAAAAATATATTAAACATCTCAGAGAATTCTTAAATCTCAATTTGGAATATTGGGGCTTTGATCATGAAAAAAAATCAAATTATTGAAATCATCAAATAAGAAATGATCGAATCAGTATTTTTCACATGTGCTTTTAGTAGCGTCTCATGGATGATACACAAAACAATTTGTGTGTCATATTTTTGAAAAAATGAGACACAACACTATCTTGTGATGCATAGATGAGATACAAATGAAATCTTACAAACCTCAAGAACTTCTTTCGACCAACATAGACTGGGCAGCCATAGTTGATTTACTGAGTACTGCCAACCGCCAGCTCGCCCGATATGACGGATTACTTCAGTCTATCGTCAATCCAGAAGTCTTGCTTTCACCTCTTCGCACTCAGGAAGCGTGCTGTCTTCCAAAATAGAAGGTACACAGGCTACACTTAAAGAAGTGTTAGAATATGAGGCTGAAAAAGTTCAATCTTCAGAAAAACAAGGAGATATTAAAGAGATTATTAATTATAGGAAAGCCTTATTTGCTGCAAAATCAAGACTTGACTCCCTACCCCTCTCTCTTCGATTGATTCGTGAAATGCATGCGGTGCTAATGCAAGATGTCCGAGGAGAGAATAAAGCTCCAGGTGAATTCCGGAAAATACAAAATTGGATAGGACCTCCGGGAAGTACCCTGGATATCGCAAGATTTGTTCCTCCCACAGTTCAGGATATGCTTCATGGCTTGGATGATTGGGAGAAGTACATCCATTTTGGAGAAAAAGATCCGCTTGTACAATTGGCAATTATCCATGCCCAATTTGAAATACTACATCCATTTTTGGATGGCGATGGACGGATAGGAAGAATTCTGATTCCTCTGTTCCTATTTGATAAAGACATTATCAGTGAACCCGTATTTTATCTTTCGGACTATTTGGAGAATCATCGCCGTGATTACTATGATGCGCTGAAGGATATCACTGATACAGGAAGCTGGACAAATTGGATTAGATTTTTTCTGGAAGCGATTATTAGCCAGGCAAAGAAAAACAATGATCAAACCCGCCAGATAGTGGCGCTTTACGAGTCTATGAAGGAGCGAATAGTGAAGGCAACCCATTCTCAATTTGCTGTAAATTGCTTGGACTTTATTTTTAATCATCCAGTTTTCAATAGTGGAAGATTTTATGAAGAGTCAGGAGTGCAAAGAGCGTCTGCCTCTCGGTTACTTAACGCAATGGAAGCCAATCAGATAATCAAATGTATTGAAAAGGGATCTGGCAGGAGAGCATCTCTGTACATTTTTGAACCATTGCTTGATATCGTAAACCAATAGGAAAACTTGTGTATCATGAAATATGCACAAAATCATTTGCGTCTCATAAAGCAAGTTATATGAGGCAAAAGGTTTGTAAATGGGTTTATGAGACTATAAATATGGCTTACTGAACGGAAATGTGGTAACCAGTGGTTGTCTCAAAAAACGGTCGTTTTTTGAGACTTACTCTAGACAAG